>JBBKXR010000323.1:0-2929 GCA_037969585.1 Verrucomicrobiales bacterium | reverse complement strand
GCAGGCGGAGCGCCTGCCCTACAATTCAGGAAGAGAAAGACGCGCAGTTTTATCGTCCGCCCTCGAGGTTGCTGGCTTGTTCGATCATTTGCTGGAGTTGCTGCACCCGTTCGAGCCCGGTGAACTGCTCGGGTAGGGTGCTCAGGATTTGCTTCAGCTCGCCGTAGTTGACCGACGCCCCTACGGCATCGCCTTTCAGCTTGGCGGCGAACAATGCGGCAACGCTGGCGATCTGAACGGATGGCGGCGCTTGATCCGGCCGGGGCGCGTCGGCTGCGTAGGTGATCGGCCAACTCTTCTCGACCATCTCACCACTGCTCATGTCGCGGAAGCGCAGGAAGGCGGTGCCAACATCGCCTTTACCGTCGGCCAGGGGTTCGAACTGGTAAACTGCTACACCCGCTTCCTCGGCGGCGATCTCGGCGGCGTCGACGCTGTCATCGCGGAAATCCTCCTTGTTCAAACGATGCTTTTCAAAGCCGAGCAATTTGTAGCTGGCGACGCGATCGGGATTGAACTCGATCTGCACCTTGACGTTCATCGCCGCAGGACGAAGCGCTCCGGCGATCTGTCGAGCGAAGCCTTCGTCTGCATCTTCCGGACGATCGAGCAGGTAATAGCGACCGTCACCCTTGCGAGTCAGTGCTTCCAAAATTTCATCATTGAGTCCGTCAGCGCCGATTCCCGCAGCGTCGAAGGCGATGCCTGCAGCGCGCATCTCGTGAACGGTTTTTGCCAGACTGTCAGGATCGGCGTCGCCAAGATTGGCGGCACCATCCGTGAGCAGAATGATGCGATTTTGTGCGCCTTCCGTTTTTTGGTCGCGGGCTTTTTCAAATGCCAAATTGAGTGCTTGTTCAAGATTGGTGCCGCCCTCAGTTGGTGTCTCGATCACGGCTTGCAATAGCTGCTGACGCTTTTCGCCTGACACTTGATCGGCGAGAAGGCGCGGCGTGTGCGCGAAACCGATCAGCGTCGCTTTGTCGTTCGGCTGCAACTGACCGGTTAACAGGTCGAAGGCGCGACGCACGGTTTCGTGTCGGTCGTGGCGTTCCATCGATCCTGAATTGTCCAACACCAGCGTCAGGTTCAGCGGCGTCGATCCCGAGCGACCCGCCGCCGCCGTGCGCATCGAAATCCGCAGTAAATTGCGCTGCTGAAGGAAGGGATGAATCATCTGCTCCATCCGGCAGCTGACCTTTTCACTCAGCGAGGGCAGAGGATCGCCGTAGTCAAAAGCATTAACGAATTCCTCGACGCGAATCCGCTCCGCCTCAGGCCATTCACCCTTGGCCAGGGCCGCCTGAGCGAGTTTGAAGGAAACGTCGCCGACGTGCAGCGAAAAGGTCGAGAACGGCTCGGTTGCGGTGCTGGTTTCGTCGAGGCCTGCGGGAGCGTAGACTTTCGTTTTCGCAGGCACCGGCATTTCCCATCCTGCCTCGATTTGCGAAATGAACTGACTTTGGGTCTGAGTGCCAGCCACAACAGGGTTTTCACTCTTTTTCAAATCAGCATCCTCGTCGTCACGGCGTGCAGCCTCGTTGACCGTGTCCCTGGCCAGCCTCCGGCGGTAGTTATCTTCTGTGGCATCGTAGGAACTTAGTTCAGCGTCGGCTGTGGGTTCCTGATTGTTCCACCACTCATCCCGGGCGGGTCGGTAGCGGCCGAGATCGCGATCGACGTCTCCAGCAGCCCGAGGTGAGTCCCAGGCGGTTCCTCCAGCATGCACGTTGCCATTTGCCTTGGCCGTTTCGCCGTCGGACTGCCGTGAATCAAAGATTGCATCGATGTTGGAGTCAGTAAGCGCAGCACCGCTACCGGGCAGCCCAACTGCGTCCTTCTTAATAGATTCCTCAACTGAGCGGTGTTGTTGATCGATGAAAACTCCAGCCACTCCGAAGGAATTAATACTCTCTGAATGAATTGGAGTTTCAGTTCCGGCAGCCGATGAAATCAATCCATCGATACTGTCATCCGTTACTGCGAAGCCTCCGCTACGCAGACCGGAGGTCAGCGGGTTACCACCGACTTGAAAGCCCTGCGACGGCTTTGCTGCCACGATCGGGGGCTCTGATTTTCCCTCAAGGCCGCGCGTTTTTCTGAAAACATCTTTCTCCGGCTCAGCCTCACGGATTTTTTTACCTGAGTCGATGTAGTTGATGAATCCGTCGAACTCGACGACTTCCGGTTCGGCCTCCAGGATCGAGAGGAACGACGATTTTGAATCAACCGCTTGACCGGGAAAATTGAGCGATTGTTGCGGTGCCGCTTGAGCCGGCTGCGCAGCTTTTTTGCCAGCCAAGCCGCCGCCAATCCCGACTTCACCTCCATCCGGCCCACCCGTCGCGTCGATCATGCCAATTGAGCCAGTGGTGGTAATAGTAACGGATCCACCTCCGCCATTGCTCGCGGTCGGACCTGCTGCCATTCCGGTTCCGGGTTCGATTGCCTCACCAAGAACAGTTACGGTGCCACCTGCTGCGCGGCCAAAATCATTCGGTTCGACTGCACCGTTCATGTCAAGCTGACTGCCAGCGTTGCCTGCATCAACAATGACAGAACCGCCGCTGCCGTTGCTACTGTCCGCGCGGATTTCACCTTTGTTAACGATGCGCGCTCCGCGTGTTGTGATTTTGGCGTCGCCCGTCTGCGCGATCAAAATGTCACCGCCTGCACCGAGCGCGATCGGGCCATCTGGCGCACCGGGATTTCCGGACACGACGGTTCCGGAAAAGACTTTATCTGCCTCATTTGCATTGACTGTGTCCGCCGGCCTCATTGGCGGAGATGACAATCCCGGCATCGCCAGATCATCGACTTGTTTGAGTTCGAGTTTGGCGAAACTGTCGCGATTCAATGTCTTGCGGGAGGGAACTTTGGCTGGGCTCTCGTTCACTGTTTCCTCGCGCTCCGACAATCTTTCCAATAA
>JBBKXR010000322.1:0-6838 GCA_037969585.1 Verrucomicrobiales bacterium | reverse complement strand
GGGTAAAGTCTTCGGAATACAAGCGTTTCCAGCCCGACTCGTATTGGTAGAACTTTGTTCCACACGCGGGGAGCAAACTCAGCCTCACGAGGTGCTTGCTTTGCGAAAGTCTGGACACCAGAACTTGTTTCTCGAATTGCGGCCAGTCGCCGCCGGAGATGATCGCTACCTTGACGATGTCTAGCAGGGCGCCTAACAAAGTAGCCATTTCATCGTCGAGTGGAGATTTGCTCTCCGCCAGTGTGCCGTCCAGATCAAAGACGATGAGCTTTTTCATGATATCAGACTTTGAAGGATGGCGCTGGCGCTTCGTTATGTCCTTTGGTGATTGGAGATTCGGATTTATCCCTGTGTTCTACCGGTACCTGGCCGCCCTCGTTTTCCCAGCGATCCAGGGCGCGTTGGTTTAGATCACTCCTATCTGAGAACTCAATCGGGACCGAATTCCACAATGCGATTGCAGGAAGATCGTTCCGATCATGCACATAGGCGAGAATGCTGATCGAAGCAGTGCCGAGCTGCAGGCGCTCTGCATACTCGACGGGCAGTCCGATCCATCGGGCGGCGAGGACGCGGCAAAGATGTCCGTGGGAAAATAGCGCAACATTTCCGTCCAGAGTTCGGAGAAATGCGATCAGGCGATCAACGCGATCTACCATCTGGGTGGGGGACTCGCCGTGCGGAGAACCATCGCGAAAAAGGTTCCACTTCGGATGGGGCTCGCGAATTTCTGCGGGCGTGCGCCCCTCGAAGTCGCCGACGTCCCATTCCCTAAGGTCAGGCTCGGCTATGGGTGCCGGCTTCAGCGCCGCGAGGGCACAGGTCTGCCGGGCACGTTGCAGCGGACTGAAAAATACATGATCGAAGGCAATGCCGCGCAAACGTTGGCCAACACCTCGTGCGGAAGCTTCACCGTGCAGGGTCAATGGAATGTCCGTGCTGCCGGTATATTGACCGGAACGTGACCACTCCGTTTCGCCATGGCGGATGAGATACGGCTTGAGTGATGTGTGGCTGGCGGCGCTTTCGACCGGATCTTCTTTGCTATGCACGGCTGCATTGCCTGCGTCGCCCGCATTGACCGAACTGCGGATGAGTTTCGGAGGAATTTGGTTTTCGAGATCCAGCACTTGCCCGAGGCGGCGGCGGTGCCGTTCCTTTCCGGAGAATTGCGCGCAAAGGAATATCCGCACCAGTTCCCAGGCGAGGGCATGACCAACTACGGAGCCGCCAAGGCAGATCAGGTTTAGATCGTCGTCCTCGACACCTTGGTGTGCCGAGAATGGGTCGTGGATCAGACAGGCTCGAACGCCACGCACTTTGTTGGCGACGACGCATGCCCCGACGCCGCTGCCACAGATGGCCACCCCACGCTCTACCTGACCTGTCGCAACGGCACGGGCTAGCGGCACCACGAAATCCGGGTAGTCATCTTCCGGCACACGTTCGCGGTTGCCGAAATCGATCACCTCTGCGCCGGCTTCGCGGAGCATCCCGGCCAGATATTCTTTCGGCTCATGGCCGCCGTGATCGGACGCAATGCCCACGACTTTCGTCGCCTTCAGCGCACTATGGGATTTAAGAGACGAAGAGGGGTTCATTGGGATTGTCCTTCGATCAGCAGACCCTTGTCATCGGCGACCAGAGCGCGTGCATATATAAGGAATTGCGCGTTCATGGAGGGTTGCCGCCAAGCCACTGGACGGCGTCTTCATACCCGGATGCCGGGAAGTGCTTGACCTTCGCCTGAACGAGATGAGCGGCGAATTTGGGCAGTTCTGTGAGAAGGCTGCTGTCGCTCACCACAGCTAAGCTTTGGATTTTTTGGTGATGGCTCTCGATAAAACGCATGTGAGCCAGGAAGGCTTCGAGATCTACCCAACCTGGAAAATCTTTGGCGTGGACCATCAAGCCGGGCAATTTTCCGTGTTTAGTGATGTAAGGATCGATCTCGTCAGCCAGGCCTTCAAAATCGGCAGCTTCGAGCGGCTCTTCGGGTTCAAGAACGAGTATCCCTTCTGGTAATAGCAGTTTGTGATTGAGCATGGGTTTTTGTCCTTCTTGGTGTTGGATTTCTTCTACTCGTTGGTTTCAGTTTTTCTTTTTAGGGATCCAGATCGGATTGCTTTCATCCATCGCCAGGATGCCCTTGTCCCGGGCCACGAGTTATTCGCGGTTTTGAGATTCACGATGATTCGTGAAGTGATCAACGGTCCGACTGCGCTTTCTTTTCGGCAGCCTTGGCAGCCTGAAGCAGTTGATCGTGCTCGGCCTCTCTGACGCCTTCCTCGAAGAGTTGCGCGTCCTCACTTAGTCCCTCTTCGTCCTCGTCTTCGCTGGCAGACTCTTCTACCTGATGTCCGGTCGACCCCGGCAAAGGATCCCAGCGGTCGTCTTCAGCGACGGACTCGAGCAATTCCTCGTTGGCATCCATCTCGGATTCTCCGGTAAGTTCGCGAAGCGCCTGTTCACGGTAAGCTGCAGTCACTGGGTGGCCGGCGATCAGAGCAAGCTCCTTCGCACGATCCGCTATCATCTCGTCGCTGATCTCTCCGATTCCGACCGAGTTTTCTTCGAGCATGCCTTTGTTGAGTGGATTTTTGTTCATAGGATTGGATGAAAGGGGGGGGGAGTGCGGTGTGATGGGTTTTTGTCTCAATGTTCAGCCTGCTCGTGTGCTTCCACGAACCAGAGATTGGTGTCGGCTCCGCGGGAAACCTGGGTGAGGATATCTGCCGTGCTGGCATCCTCGAGTTCGGTGGAAAGCGTGATCGCCTCGCGGATCGTTTCGCCGTAAAAGGCGATGGCATGGGCCAGCTCCGCCACGTGCTTATGACCGCTGGAGATTTCCAGGGAATACTCGGGCATGCCCGACGTCTTTGCCGCCGCGCGAATCGTTCCCTGTGCGATGCCACCCAGCTGAACGATGCGTTCCGCGATGAGATCCACGTATACGCCGGTGTCTGTGTAGACCTTGTCGAAAAGTTCATGCAGCGCGATAAAGTTAGGTCCCTTCACATTCCAGTGGGCCTGCTTGGCTTGCATCATGAGGTCGATGGAATCGGCCAGTCGCTCCTGCAGTAGTGCCGATACTTCGATGCGTGTCTTTTCCGGGATACTGTTGCGGGTATGCGTGAGCTTTGTTTTCATGTTCCCACTGATAAGCCCTTCGCCGGTAAACAATCTATGGGGTGTTCACCCCAAGCCGATCACAGGCCCATCTTGACTACAGCGACTTCGCGCATCCCGCGGGCAGCTCGCGAACTCCTCAGTCACGGAAGAGAATGAGCTGGCGGGGGATTATAAGAACGTAGGAATCCAAGGCATCGCGGAGGGCTGACCATCTGCGCAATGCCGCTTCGTCACGGCATAGTAGGGTTTCACCCCATAGCATCCGCACAGTTCTTCGCCTCTATTCGCAGCTCTTCGGATACAGCCAGCACCGCCTGGTTTCTCTCTTAGAAACCACAGCGCGGAGCATCATTCCCGGCTCGGGGATTCTTTCCTCAGAAACCACCACAGCAGTGTGCAGCCAAGCGTCGCGCTGATGGCAGATCCGACCAGCGCACCGAGTTTACCGGACTCCAGGAGTTCGTCGTCGAGTGCCAGGCCGGCGATGAACAGCGACATGGTAAACCCGATACCCGCCAGACACCCGGCTCCTGTCATTACTTTCCAGTCCACGCCTTCCGGCAGTCGCGCCCATCCCAGCTTTACCGCCAGTGCGCTGAATGTCACAATCCCCAACGGTTTCCCCAGCGCAAGCCCTGCCGCAGTCGCCATGGAAAGAGGGTTTGCCAGAGACGCCATGTCCACGTGCACCCCGGCATTGGCTAAAGCAAACAGCGGCATGATGACAAAGGCCACCCACGGATGCAGGGCGGTTTCGAACCGATCCAGCGGCGAGATCGTTTTCTGCGCGGTGGCGCCCAGCAGTAGTGCGGCCTCTTCATGATGCTCCATTTGTTTGTTTTTTGCCCGATCCTCCTGCAACCGGCGCTTCGTTCCGGAAAGCACTTTCAGGAGACTCCGCTCCGCGAGCCACGGCTTCGACGGCGTGAGAAGTCCCAGCGCAACGCCGGCAATCGTGGCATGAATCCCGGCCGTCAAGACCGCGAGCCAAATGCCCACGCCGATCAGGACGTAGACCGGCACGGCACGCACGCCTATCCAGCGGAATAAAAGCGTGACACCAAATCCAGCCCCGGCCCAGCCGAGCATCGGCAGTGAAATCTGATCCGTGAATGCCACCGCTATGACCAGCACGGCGCCGATGTCATCAATGATCGCCAGAGTTAAGATGAGAATTTTCAAGCCAAACGGCACCCGTTTGCCGAGCAGGGCCAGGAATCCAGCTACGAAGGCGATATCCGTGGCCATGGGAATCGCCCATCCGTTTGCTCCCGGTTCACCGTGTTGGAACAGGAGAAAAATGGCTGCGGGCACCAGCATGCCGCCGAGCGCCGCCACCACCGGCAACACAGCCTTGCGCACCTCGCGCAGTTCTCCATGCACCAGTTCGCGTTTTATTTCGAGGCCGACTACGAAAAAGAAAACCGTCATCGCACCGTCGTTGATCCAGTGTTGTAACGAAAGCTCGAGGGCGAAGTCGCCGAGCGTCACCCCTAGCGACGTTTGCCAGAAGCTGGCGAACGTCGCCGCCCAGGGAGAATTCGCGATTCCCAGCGCGATGAGCGCGCAGGACAGGAGCACGATGCCGCCGGCCGCCTCGATTCTAAAGAACTTGGCAAATGGTTCGGCGACGCGCTCAACGATGGGCTCGGTCGGGTCGCCCTCAGGACGTTTTGGGCGTTGGGTGTCTGGCAGCCACTCGGGGATTTTCATCGTGGTTTCTGGTTCCTAATGCGGCGATGGCACCAGTTCGACGTCTAGCAACCCACGCACCTCAGACGAGCGCTCATCAAGCCGAGCCCGATCATGCCCGGAGGGGAGGGACTGTGCGCCCACTTCGGCAATCCAGCGCATCTGTTCTCCGAGAATCCACCGTCGGTTGGTATCGTCGGTAAGCCTGCCGATGGTCTGGAGCGCGCCCAGCATCTTCAGCATGATGGCGAGATTGCCCTGTGCACTGCCGCGGATCTGATCGAAGGACTCTTCAACGAGACTGGCAAAGGTTGGTCCAATGACAATCACTCTCAGTTCTCCGTCCTCATACCGGTGCGACGACGGGATGTCCCTGGTCGCGAGCCGTGACAGAATCGCGGTCAAATAGTCCACACACATCACGGCCGTCGTCGTGTCATTGATGCCGGGCGAGAGTGCTTTCAAGGCGATGTCCACCAACTGCCTGATGCCAAAGCCGGAATCCTGCATCACGGTCCGGTGGCGGTCGATGCCATAGGCATTCTGCAACTCGGCGATCAAGTCGTTGCCAGGTGGATCATCTAGCGCTAGCGATACCAGCGGCGTGTCCTGAACTACAAACTCGCCAACGCCGCACTCCATCCGCACGATGGTCTTTTGCTCCCTTGCCACACGCAGGAGCGTGGCGTCGTCGAGGCTCTGAATGTAGCCATTTCCCTTGACCGGGACCGCCTGCCATTTCCGCTCAGGCAAAGTTAGCGGGCTCTGATCTTCAGTGTCGTCAGTCGGTCCTTTTCCAAGTTTCTCCGGGAAAAGGCGATCAACGGCCACCAGGGTCTCAGCGGCTACCGAGGCAACAATGCTCGATGCCTGGATCGACGAGGCGATGTGATGAATGAAAAAAATCAGGGTGACGATGCCGCCGATCGCCAGCACCATGGCGAAGGTTACCGCAAGGCTTGGAACAAATACGCCCTCGTCTCCGCCGCGGATGGTGCGCAGGACGATCAGGCAATAGGTGAAAATGCCAGTGAACATTCCGAGCACGACCTGCGTGACACGGTCCCCCGTGAAGTTCCGCAGGATCCGCGAAGTGTATTGGCTGGAGGCCAAAGCCAGCGTCACCAGGGTCATTGAAAACGTGACCCCCACTACGGTCATCGTCGAACCCGCAATCGTCGAGAGCATTCCGCGCGCTCCCTCCGCGCCGGCACCAAACAGACGCGGCCAACGGGACATCCACTGTTGGCTCCCTGCGGTGTCCACTTGAATCAAGGCCACCGCGACCGCAACGCTACCCGCCACAATCAGCGAGGGCAAAAACCAAAAGCTGCCGCGCAGGCTGATCCAGAGCTGTTTGAGATTATTCATGGCTTATTCATTTACCTGACAGGAGATTTTCCCCTTCTTGCAAAGGTTGTGCCTGCCGGCCCTGTTCTTCGATGACGCCGGCTTCGCTGGAGAACCCGGCTTCCGCTCTTGTGGACACCGCCTCCAGTTCCGCGTTCGTGGAGTCGGGCGCCGGGCCTGGTATTCCCGGCGCGGCGACTGGCACCACCGCCGACGGGCCTTGGAGCATGGTGACGGGGACGCCCTGTGGGAAGACCACTTCCCGGGCCTCGTCGGGCATGGAAATGCCATGCGTTTGATAGGCGCGTTTCACCAGGCGGATGAGCGAAGACCGCACTTTCAACCAACTGTGATCGCGGCCATTGACCCAAAAGTAGATTCGCAGGTTGACGGTCGCCTTGCCCAGGCTTTCCGCCAAAACCAACGGCTCGGGATGATTCAGAACGGCGGGGTGGTCCGTCAGCACCTTCAGGGCAATTTCCTGCGCCTCGTTGATCGAATCGTCGTAACCGATGCCAACGTCAAAGTCCTCGCGCCGGTTGGAGTTGGTCGTGAAATTCAGCAGGTTGTTTTTGTAAACGGTGGCGTTGGGGATCTGCGCCAAGTTGCCATCGAGGGTCATCAGAATCGTGGTGCGCACGTTCAACTGCTGAACGTATCCGGT
>JBBKXR010000321.1:0-3452 GCA_037969585.1 Verrucomicrobiales bacterium | reverse complement strand
GGGGTAGGGGCCGGGTGGAAGTGGAGTGGGGGCCGGCCGTTGCAGGGCGGCATCGGCGATTTCGACCAGGTCGCCTTTTAAAGTGGCAAAGAGTTTTTCCAGGTCGACGCTGCGGGCGCCGCGTTCAAATTCATCGAGCAGGGCGTCGTAGGGACGATCCTCGTAGCCCCAGCATTCGGCGCGGCGTTTGCAGAGGTCGATAAGTTTTTCGAGTGCTGGCGCGAACTGGGAAAAGTCGGATGCAGCACGTGCTTCAGCCCAGGAGGATTTGGCGAGGGCGCGGGTCTCTTCGAAGTCGGTGACCAGTTCGAGCGGCAGTTTGGTGGCGCGCTCATACTGGTGACGCCACTCGCGCAGATTGGCGATCTGAGCTTCTCCGTTGGGTTCGCAGGCGTCGATCCATTTGCCGACTTGAGCGGCGGTAAAGCGTTTGTGAATTTCGCCACTCATCCAGGCCATCTGACGAGCGCGATAGGCGACGCCGTTCGATGGTAGCATGGTTTCCTGATCCCAGCTGAGTGTCGCGGCGGCATCGTTGAGCAGCGCGAGTTCGGCGGAGAGATCGAGGAGATTTTTGTATTCGCTGGCGCTCACGTGCTTGGTTTTTTGTGCTTGGTTCTTTGCTCCCGCTCACTGAGTGAGGGCGTCAGGATTCTACATACTTCTCCTTCCGCTACGCATTTAGGAAAAAAGCGGCGCTGGCGGTGTAGCCGTGGATGTAGTTGCGGCCGCCGACGGGGCCGATCTCGCCGTTGCAGAAGAAGCCACTGAGTGGGACGCGACCAAACACGTCTTCGACGATGCCGGCATCGTGGTTGGGGATGCCAAACAGGTGACTGCCGCGGCCAGCGCAGGTAAACATCAGTCCGGCGAAGGGCTCACCGTATTTTGTCTGAGCGGCGGCACAGCGCAGGCGCAGGTCTTCATCGGCGCTGTCGCCGTCGCGCAGTTGAAATTGCATGGTTTGCCCGACGCGCGGCTCGGCTCCGAGAGCGAGTACGCCGGCATTGGGATCGCCGCCAAGAATGTTGCGCACCAAGAAATCGCCGCGCTGGTAGTCGTCGACGTATTCCGACATGGCGAGGCCTACGAAAATATTTCCCTGGGCTTCGTTGCGGAGCTCTTTGTCGAGCGACTCGAAGGCTTCCTCAAGTTTTTCGAAGGCGGGTTTCGAGCCGATGGTGATGAGCACGTTGTCGTCGGCTTCGGTGACGGTGTAGGGTTCACCGATCGGTCGGCAGCCTTGGCTGACGACGCCGCCGACGCGTACGCCACCGGAAAAATGCACGGCAGTCATCGCCGCATCGCTGATGCCAGTTTCGCGAAACAGAAACATGCCGTCGGGCTCGGCCGGGCCGCTGGCCAGTCCGCCGAAGGTCGGCACTCCGTCGTAGGCGGTGTTCCAGTGGCGCAGCCAGGTTTCCGACTGCATGTGCAGGGGATTGCACAGGGCGATCCAGGCACCGAAGGGCGATGAGTGATCGTTCGCTTCAGTGTCTCGGTCGTCGGCGATTCCGGTGATTTCCCGCCAGTCTTCGCCAGCTTCGGCGCGGGCGAGATCTTCGGCAGAAATGTCGGCAACCTGAACTTCGGTATTCGGAAGAGATAGCAGCAGCAGCGAAAAACCGGATACGTTTTCGTCTTCTTCACCGACGCCAACCAGGCCGGCGCCGGAGCAGCCGATAACCAGTGGCACGCGACCATCGACTTGCACGCTTTCGGCGAGAGCACTGACGTGCGGTCGCCAGTCGGGTGTGCAGAACACGAAGGCGACGGTTGGTGGTGAGTCATCGCCGAGTTCGTTTCGGCATGCGGTGACGGTCTTGCTGACCTGACCTTCGTCGTAGGTGGTGCGCACCAGTCGTGAAACTGCGCGATTGGATGCCGGCACGGCCATGAAAATACGAGCGGAAACGAGCGAACAGGTCGGGTGGAGGAGGGGAGCAAGGCAGCTTACGCTATCCGTTCACCGATATCCAGCCGCCGAAAATGACAACTTAGTTCGGTGCAGTTCGGTTTGGAAAAAAATGGTACCTGGGACAGGAATCGAACCTGCACGGGCTAAGCCCACTGGATCCTAAATCCAGCGCGTCTACCAGTTCCGCCACCCAGGCTTTCTTTCAATCGTTAACAGCAACGGCGGCGCGCTACCGAGACGAGTGAAATGAAAAAAATGCGAACGGCAACCGGACGGATGTCAGGTCACCTTGTCGACGATTAACTTACGCCAGAGCCTGAAGCTTGTCGATCAAGCCTTGCTTGGGGGTACCGGCGCCGACGACTTCGTCTTTTTTCTCGCCGCCTTTAAAGAACAAAAGCAGTGGGATCGAGCGAACGCCGTACTTAACCGCGAGTGCCTGAGCTTCGTCGACATTGACCTTGGTGATCTTGACGGTGTCGCCGAGTTCTTCAGCGATTTCGTCGAGCACAGGAGCGATCATCTTGCACGGGCCACACCATTCGGCCCAGAAATCGACGAGAACGGGGACGTCTGACTTTACGACTTCGGCTTCGAAGTTTTCTTCGGTGAGATTAACGATGGATGCGTGAGCCATGGTAAATTTGTAGTTGGGAATAGATGGGGTGGTAGCGCAGTCGGGGGTTCGTTTTAATTTGAAAATCGCCGACGTCGGAGGGCCGTAACCAAAGCAGCGAATCCGAACCTGTCAATGTCAACAGGACAAGGCCCAGCGTCTGAGCAACGGCACTACTGTGACGGCAAGGTAGGAAATTCCTTGCAAGGAACTTTCTGCACAATGGAAGGAACGGCCCACCAGATACGGTGAGGCGAATCCGCGGAAACCGGAGCCAGTCCCCCCACGCACTTGCGCACGAGGACCTGTGTGACTTCGAATCGCCTAGCCTTTGCTGGCGAAAAAAGTCAACAGTTCGATGGCGAGCACCGCTGCGGAGAGGAGGAATACAAAGATCGCAAAAATCATCAGATCAAAAAATCAGGATTGAGTAAGGCTCCAGGTAAAGAGCGTGACGCCGAGAACGGCCAGCGCGAGTAGCAGAACCACGACTGAGAACGCCATGAGGCCGGACTCTTCGTATTCTTCTTCCCATTCGTCCTCGACGTCGGCAGCCGTGGATTTGATGTCGGGAGCAGAGGGAACACCGCCTGCGACGGGCGTTTTTACCATCGGCTGAGTCTGTTGCAACTTCACCGTTGCCTGAGGCAAGGGCTTGGCGGCACCGGGCTGGGAAAGCGGAGTGGTCTGACGACCTGCTGGCGGGGCACCGGGTTTCGGTGCTTTGGCGAGCGGGATGGTCTTGGCGCCGACCGGGGCACCACCAGCAGCCATGGGAGGTGCGGAAGGTGCCGGAGCTTTTGCCAAAGGAATCGTTTTTGCTCCTGGAGGTGCGGGTGCGCCAGGAGGCGGCGTTGCCGGCGCGGAGGGCGGTCTCGGAGCCGAAGGTGGTGGCGGTGGTGCCGGAGCGCCCGCTGC
>JBBKXR010000320.1:0-7767 GCA_037969585.1 Verrucomicrobiales bacterium | reverse complement strand
TCAGCGATGTAGCGAATCCAATGAGCTGGCGACTCGTTCGGCGAGCATGCGTTGTTCGCTTTCGATGGTGCGTGTAATTCCTTCGTCAACTTTGGCCAGATTCGGGACGGCGGTTGCAGCTACGATTGACGCGCTGAGATCGACAAATGCCGCTGCCACCGACTGTCCATCGTCGTATGATGTGCGGTTTTTGGGATCAAAGTATTTACGATAGCAAAAGATCCAGTCGGCCAGAATCAACTCGATCCGGATTTTTGGAGGGTCCTGTGGCTTGTCCCGAATCGCGCTGAAGTTCTCCAGATGCCTTTGCATTGTCATCTGACGCACTCTTTGCGCGTTGCCGGACGATCCGGAAAGTGACTCCTCAATTGTGCGCTTAGAATTCTGGTATTCGCCTTTCAGCGCGAGTTCGAACGAGCTGGAACCCATCAGATATTCACTTCGGAACAGGGGCTGAAGTGGCGACGCGATCGAACCTTCGAGAGTCTTGAGCAAGTTCTGTCGCAGAACATTGCAAACCAACACCGAAGTGAAGCCGGGAGCTCGTTGCATGTGGTGCAGCAAGTGGTAAGTGGCGTCCAGTGAGTGCTGGGAGTTGGCGGCGTTGCCCAGTTGCATTTGAGTTATGGCATCGATAGCCAACAAATCGGCGAAGTCGCGGCATGCCGAAATGACCGGTAGCCATCTGTCTTGCTCGTCTGGTACGATTGAATAAGTCGAAAGTGAAGACAAGCTGCGGATCGTCCCTCGATGCTTTTCACACAGGTCTAGCATCTGTTCGCGGACGTTTATGAATTCGTTGATCGAGTTTTCGTCGGTGGTCTGTTTCATCCAGCCGCGAAGGCGCTCGACATCGTGCTTGGGCAGAGGGCTTTGTGCGATCTTTTCGAGTGTCGGCCAGGCGTTCTGTTCTCTGGAAAATGAAAGCTCTGAACCTTTCGTATCGAACCATTCATCATTCAGATTCGATTGGGATGGCGTGCTGCTTTGGTAGTCTGCGTAGCCTCGGGAAAAGTCCGCGGTGACCGAGCCAAAGGCCTTGCGAAAATCTGATGGGAAGCCTGGATCCTCGACGGAATTGATGAAGCTGAGCGGAAGGCAATTCGAATAGAATTCCGCCGCCGTGGCGCGCTTATTGCGGTGGTGAGCGAGATCGCCCAAGAGACCGTTCACGCGGTGAATGATCGTACGGGGTGCTATGCGATATTCTGCTATCCACAGGAGAACGTTCTCCCGCTTCTCCAACAAAGAGAAGTCACTTTGTTTCCACACGGATGTCTCGAGTGATCGTATCTGCCACTCAAAAGTGCCCCATAGCATAGAGATCAGTGCTATGGCTGCGCAAAGTGGTAGCCAGAGCTTTCGCCTGATTTTGAAAACACTCGTATGACGGGCCATGGGTAAAATTACCACATTTTCCATACTTATACATCACTGTCGTCTGGTCAGCGGGTCTGTCGGCACATTGGCTGAGGGCCGGGAGTCTTAGACAATGATGCAGCGGTGATCGGCGAGAATACAAGTCTCACTTCAAATGCCAATCGGCACCGTCGGCCATGACGCTGGCATTGATCTCGAGCAATTGCTTTTTCAGCTTGGCGACGATCTCCGGTCGCTCGGCGGCGAGGTCCGTGGTTTGCGCCGGATCCTCTTTCAGATCGAATAGTTGGTAGTTCTTGTAGCCGCCGGATTTGATCGCCGGGATCCAGGCTTCTTCGAACATGTTGCTGGTCGATAAATCGTAGTCGGGTTCGGCGACCAGTGACCAATCGCCGTCGCGCATGGCGACCACTGGGCGCGAGCGTTGCAAGTGCCAGAACAGTGGCTGGTGGCGGGTGAATTTCTCGGCCTTGCCGAGTAGGATCGGCGACAAGTCGGAGCCGTCGATGGCGCGATCGGTCGGTGCGTCGAGACCGAGCAAGCCACACACGGTCGGCAGCACGTCGACCAGTCCGGCGGGTTGGTTGGCGACTTTACCGGTCTGAATTTTTCCGGGCCAGTTGAACATGCCGGGCACGCGAATGCCGCCCTCCCAGTTGGCGCCTTTTCGTCCGCGTAGTCCACCGGTGCGGTCGTCGCGGTAGCTACCGTTGTCGGAGGCGTAAATGATCAGAGTGTTCTCGACGGCATCGATCTCAGCGAGCTTTTTGAGAAGCCGACCGATGGCGCGGTCGGTGTTGTCGATCGTGCCGGAATAGATCGCGGCCTTGTCCTGCAGCTTGCCGTAGTCGTCGACAATTTCGTCGGGCGCGGCGATCGGTGCGTGCGGTTCGTGAAACCAGACATTGAGAAAAAACGGTTTGTCGGCGTCGCGCTTTTCGCTCAGCCAGTGAATCGCTTCATCGGCGACCAGTTGGCAGGAGTAACCTTCGAGTGGGCCGACCGGTTCGCCATTGCGAATGAAGTTGTCGGGGTTCTTGTGACTCGGAGCGGCGTTGTTCCAAGTAGCGAACCAGTAGTCGAAGCCGTGATCGGCGGGGGTTGGTTTCTGGCGTTCAGCCGTGGGCAGACCGAGGTGCCATTTGCCGATATGAGCGGTCGAATAACCGGCGTCATGAAGGATCTCGGCGAGAGTGATCTCGCGTTTTCGAAGGTGGGAATTTTGCGTTTCGTCATTGATCCAGCTGTAGACGCCGGCGCGAATGTGATGGCGTCCGGTCAACAGCACGGCCCGTGATGGTGAGCAGACTGCGCAGCCGGAGTAGAACTGTTCGAAGCGAGTGCCGCCCGCCGCCAGCTTGTCGATGTTCGGCGTTTTCACTGGCCCGCCGTAGCAGCCGACATCCTGATAGCCGAGATCGTCGGCGAGCAGCATGACGACGTTGGGTGGGGTGGCGGCGGATGAAACTTCCGAACCAAGCGGATAGCCGAATGCGATTGCTGAGAGTAGCGAAAACCAGGCTGACTTTGAACTCATGCCGCCACGGTAGACGGAACTTCGATTGGATGCCACGGAGATTCCATGTCGACCCGGCTACGCGTCGACGCCAGCAGCCTCGCGTTGCAATCGCCGCCGATGTCCGCTAGTGCTTAGCCACTATGTCTGATCCGGTAAAAATTCTCGTCGTCGGCTGCGGCCACATGGGCAAATCTCACGCCAAGGCTTATCACGCCATGGACGGCTTCGAAATCGTCGGCGTCGTGTCGCGCGGTGAATCGTCGCGGCAGGCCTTGCTCGCTGAACTCGGCGAGGGCGTCGAGTACCCGCAGTTTTCCAATTACGAAGAGGCGCTCGCGGCCACTCAGCCGGACGCGGTGTCGATCAATACTTACCCGGACACGCACGCCGACTTCACCAAGAAGGCGTTCGCTGCCGGCTGTCATGTTTTTCTGGAAAAGCCGATCGCTGAGACTGTCGCTGAAGCGCAGGAGATCGTCGATGCCGCGAAGGCGGCGAACCGCAAATTAGTCATCGGTTACATTCTTCGAGTGCATCCGACTTGGGAACGATTCATCGAAGTCGCGCAGACGCTCGGCAAGCCGCTGGTGATGCGCATGAATCTCAATCAGCAGTCATCGGGCGAGATGTGGGACACCCACAAGGCGCTGATGAACTCGATGTCACCGATCGTCGACTGCGGCGTTCACTACGTCGACGTGATGTGTCAGATGACCCGCTCGAAACCGGTTCGGGTCAACGCCATAGGTGCGCGACTCAGCGACGAATTGGTCGAGGGCATGTACAACTACGGCCAGCTGCAGGTGACTTTCGAAGACGGATCAGTTGGCTGGTACGAAGCCGGTTGGGGACCGATGATGAGCGAGGTGGCATTTTTCGTGAAGGATGTCGTTGGACCCGCCGGTTGCGTCAGCATTGCCGGGGTCAAGGAAGGCGAGACCGAGAGCGATGACATCGGTGGTCACTCGAAAGCCGCCGCACTGAAACTGCATCACGGAAAGCTCGGTGCCGACGGCAAATTTGAAAAGCCGGACGAAATCATCGACTGCGCCGACGAACCCGATCACGACGGTCTGTGCGCGCTCGAGCAGGAGGTGTTCCTCAACGCTATCGTCAACGACGTCGATCTAGGTGATCACATGGACGACGCGATCAACAGCCTGCGCATTGTGCTGGCGGCGGACGAAGCTTTCCGCACCGGCAAGACCGTGGAGTTTTAAGGCTACTCGCTGATATCGTAGCAGAGCAACTCATCCTGATCGCGCAGATAGAGCCTACCGGTTTGGATAACCGGGTGCGGCCAGCTTTTGCCATTCGACGAAGCAATATTGAAGGATCCCTTGAGCTTATAGCTGTCGGGATTGGCTTCGACGAGGGCCATGACGTGATCTTCGTAGCGGAAAAACAAATGCCCATCGGCGTAAGAAATCGCGGCGGATCCGCTGCCTGCACCGCGGGCTTTGTCCCACAGGATGTCACCACTGACGAGATCGATGCACTGCGGGAAACCATTGTTGTGGCCGTGACCAAGGTAAAGGTGGTCGCCGACGAGGATCATGCCACCGTGATGGTTCTGGAGCTCTTTGCTGCTCTTGTAGTATTGCTCCTCAGCTGCGACGCTGTTGCCCGATTTGGACAGCTTCAATAGAGCGCTACCGCCGCCACTGTAACCGGTCGATCCAAAAACGTAGTCACCTTTGACCACCGGCGTCGGAATATTTGCGGTGCCGTTGGCGATGCGATTGTAGTGCCACAAGAGGCGACCATCATCGGCGGCGACACTGACCAGGCCGCGCCCAACCAGCTGCACATACTGTTTCACGCCGCCACCATTCGAGATGACCGGCGAGCCATAGCCGGCACCATCTTTACCATTTTCGCCGAGGTTCGTGTCACCGAGATTGGTTTTCCAAATCAGCTCACCGGTGCGCTTATCGAGCGCAACCATCAGCGCGCCGTTGCCGCCGGGCGTGCAAATCAAATGATCGCCGTCGACCAGTGGCGATTCGCTGTAGCCCCAGCCGGACATCATCGATCCACCGAAGTCCTTCGCGAAATTTTTCTTCCACACCAGCTCACCGTCGGACGCCTTCACGCAACCGAGCATTCCATCCTTGGACAGTCCGAAAACGAGACCACTCTGCGGGTCAATCGTCGGAGTGCAGTTCGGTGGACCGTTGCCGCCAATCGAGGTTTCCCACACCGCGCTGCCATCTTCGAGCTTGCAGCAAATGATGAAGCTTTCCTTGCCCTTAGTGCCGAGCGTAAACAGGTGCTCGTCAAAAATCGCCAGACTGGACATACCCTTGCCCAGGCCCTCGCTGCGCCATAACAACTCGGGCGCTTTCGCATCCCAGTCGTGATTCAGCCCAGTCTCCGATGAGACGCCATCACGATTCGGCCCGCGCCATTGGAACCAATCACCGGCGGTCACGGCGGCGGCCGCAGTGGGCGTGGTCGGGGCGGAGTTCTGAGCGTCGACCGTTGATGCAAAAATGACGCAGAAAGTCAGTAGGAGCATGAGGCAGTTGTGAAGCTTTCGGGAGGGGTTCATGGCGCCATTGAAAAGAGTTTCAGGACTGATGCCAATGCCATTCCGCTCCTGAAAGAGGGCGGTTTTTGGCAACTCCCGGCCGGCTTCACTCGATAGGTCCGCATCCATCAACGGATTTCTGCCTGGATGCGGCAGCCATGCGGATCTGGAACAGTGAGGCTGCAGAAGGTGGCCTCATCCGCAGCTGCCTCCGAGTTTTTGGTTCGGCTATGAAGCGCCGTATCGTGGCTGCGACCACTTCCTAATCGCCATTACCTTACCCGAATCCCGCCTTTGTCTTTCTCGCACTTTTGCCGCACGACTAATTGGAGATGAATTTTCACCGAAATCCTTTCAGGAAGCTCGCCGCCGGTATTTTCTTACTGGCGGGGGTTGCCGCGATGAACCCGCTTTTGCCTCCCCTGGCGAATGCGGTCGAGCCTGAGCCTGAAAATCGCTATCAACTGAGCGAGCGGAATGATGAAGCACCGTTTTGTTATCTTGCGGGTGGCCGGCGCGAATGGCCGATCTCGACAGGCACTTTGCTACCGGAAGGCCAGCTGACCCTGAGCGCTCAATCGGACGATGGCACCAAGCTTGCCAGCGCCGCTGCCGGAGAACCGCTGATCGTGGACGGCCTGACGGTTTCATTGACGCCGCAGGGCAGGTTGCTTGTCACTTCAAAGAACACCACTGACGACCTTTCGCTACAATTGGAGGTTCGCCACGAAGTCGTTGGCAGCGAAACGGTATCGCAGACGCTGGAGCTTCGCGTGGCACCGCCGGAGCGACCGCTCAGCTACATCGCCGATTTTGGCGACGACATTTTACTCATTTACGGCGACGGCAATAATCGCTTTCGAACCATCGACAAAAATGGTCTCGATCAGTACTTTCGCCGACTTCAAGCGCATGGCATTTCGCGACTCGTCATTTGGTTGAGTCCGTTTTCTTATGTCGCTGACCCGAAAAATTATTCCGCTGAAGACTGGCAACGTTACGAGGGGCAGGCACGCGCGATTCTCGACAGTGGAGAGCTGAATGAGAGCATCTCGGCCCGCTCCGGTTTCGCTCCCTGGGCTTATATTCAGCAAGTGATGGCGCTGCGGCTGATGCCGGATTTTGGAACCATGCTGTCTGACAGTGCCCACGAGCACGGCATCCGGCTGACCGCGAGCTTTCGCCCGTTCGAAGCGGCCTTGACGAAATACTACGTCGTCCCTGCCTTCGACGAGCACGGCTCGTTCCTGTGGAATTTCCAACCGCACGCATCGCCGACCGTCAACTACCATCCGGAAAAAATTGGGTTCGCCCACTATCGTGAAATTCTGCGCAGTATGGATCGATCGGCGTTCGGAGATATCGCCGCGATCGAACTGCAAGGCGTCGAAAATGCTGCCGAGCTGGTGCAGAGCGGCAGCGAGCTTCGCGTGCGAGCTGCAGCTTTTCCTCCGCTGGCCAGCGAATCGTTCGTGCTGGTTCGAGACGAGGATGGAATCGGTTTTTCCCTGCGTCGCTGGGCGGAAATTCGCGAAGTCGCCGAGGCTCGATTGCCGCAGCTCGAAGGCATCCGCTACGAAGCTGCCGAAGGCGTGTTGCGCCTGAGCAACGTTCCTGAACTTCCTCCAGGAACACAGTATCTGCGTCTATCACAAACGCCAGATTCCGCGACTGACGTGAGCGTATCATCGCTTCGCCCCGCGTTGCTTCGTGCCGCTGCCGGCAATCTGCTCGGTGGGGAAAACGTCTACTTCGCCTTTGACGAAGAGGGTGCGACACCGGAGCCGACCCGGGTCAGCGGGATTCCCCCGGGAGGTTCGTACCAAACGGAATTTCAGGCTGGCGAAGCGTCGCTCAAAAAGCTGCTTGAAGGACCGGAAATTGTAACGCTGTCAGGCAAGCAACTGGTCATCAGCCTCGGTGCAGATTTCTCGGTCGAGATGATGGATTTCACCCAGCCCGCCACGCGGCAGTTCGCGGTGAAACAACTGAGAACACTCTTGTCCTATCCGGCTTTTGACGAAATCATTCTTAACACCCGCAGCCACACCCAGCTTGCTGGTTACCTCGGTGACGACGGCAAATCGGTCCGGCCAATCGCGGAAATGCTCAGGGCCGGCGTGAAAGGCTATCACCAAGTAGGCCTTGATGAGGCGTATGCGCCGCGCAATGCCGCGCGTGATCCGCTCATTCTCAAACTGAGTGGCGAACTCGCAGAGAACTCCGACGTGCAACGCATCACGACACCGCAGCCCGGTGAGTGGAATGCGCTCACCTGCGAAACTGCGGAGCCCTATCCGTGGCGTTTCACTCGCAACAAGTTGGTCGCTGAAGG
>JBBKXR010000319.1:0-25990 GCA_037969585.1 Verrucomicrobiales bacterium | reverse complement strand
GATCTAAACCGTGCGTTGATTTTCAACGGTGACATTTTCGTCAAATCGACGGGCGGCCATGTCGTACTTGACGGCAGCGCGTCGGGCGACACCTACCGCATCGATGCCAATGATCCCACGTTGTTCAGCCAGGTCGAAAGAAGCGCCGTGGCGATCGGTCACGGTGGCCTCTATAACAACCTGTGGGTGGTGAGCGATGGCGATATCACGGTGGACGCGGCGAAGGATGTGATCTTAATCGGCAGCGCGGCCAAGGAGCATTCCTTCACCCAGGTCGGTCACGGCTATTCCGACCCGGACAGTAGCTGGGGCGACCTTGCCGCTGGTGATCTACAGAATAGGGGTGACATCACCATCAACGCCGGCGGCAACATGTTGATGACCGCCAACGGCGTGCGCCCCATTCTGCCGGCCGGTGTCGATTTCGATCCCACCAATCCGGCCCACACCGCCCTGCTGCGTGCCAATGGCGGCGTGCCAATCCCGGACAACCTTCCTAATAACGATCCTGTCATCAGTGCCCACGTCCACGTCGGTCACGGTGGTGACAACAACGAAGGCGCAGCCATCGGCGACATCTCGGTGAACGTCGCCGGCAACCTGAACAGGATCTCGGCGCGGCGCGACCTTCCAGCTGCGGGTGGTCCGCCGGAAGCCAACGACGGTGCCAGTACCAACTTCATGGGCTTTACTCAGATCGGTCACTCCCAGCCGGATGTCGGCCGCATTACCGATGGTGGGAATAATCTGGCCATCACCGCCGATTTCAGTGGTGATATCACCGTCCAGGTGGGTGGCGACTTCAACATGTTTGGCGCCACCACCGCGGGCACCAACATTCCGGGGACCGGAAATCAGGAGGCCAGTGTCAAGCTCGGTTGGGCTCAGGTTGGACACGGCAGCATTGATGTGGCTGGTATCAAGACCGGCGTAATCGACATCACGGTCGGCGGCAATTTCACCGCTCAGGACGGGTCGTTTGCTCCCGGCGTCAATGCCGCCGGCAACGGCGACACCCTCAATTCCGTCATGGTCGGCCACGGCGACTGGGAACGGGTGCCGGGTAGCGATATCAATGGCAACGCCTATGCTCCGGGATCGGGCCAGCGCAGCGGTGATATCTACGTCAAGGTAGGAGGAAGTGCGATCCTCGACCGGGTGCTGATCGGACACGCCGACTTCAATACCCAGGCGAGCGTGTCGACCATCGGCGAGGGCAACACCTACTTTGGTGTGAGCCGCAATGATCCGTTCCAGAGCACGGCAGTGAATGGTTCTCTGACTGCCAGAAATGGCAGCGTGTTCTCCAGCGCCTTCTACGGCTTCGGATCGGAACTGCGCCTATACATTCCGAAACGTGAACTCAACTTGATAGCACGCGACACGACGTTGAACTTCACCAAGTATGCTTCCGGAACCCCGGGCGAAACTAGCAGCGGTAGTGGCGGCCAGAGTTTCTTCACGCCATTCCCTGTAGCTGGCGAACTGTCGGGCCGTGCCGATGAAGTCTACCTGAACCCTGACCTGTGGCTGAAAGCCTCGGAAGAAGGTGGCGTTGACTTCGTGCCCGGCGACATGGCCCAGCAAGGTTCGGTGGCGGCCGTGGCCGACCCCGGCGACCGGCCGAATCTGACCGGACTGACCGATAACGCTCAGCTTGGCAGCAACACCGCTACCTACGTCGGTGGCAATGGCTTGGTCAACGGTCCAACTAACTACACTATCTACTACGATGCGATCGGCGTGTTTACCCCGGCACCAGCTGGTGGAGCAGTCGGCGGATCTGACGGAGGTGGCGGTGGTGCCGCAGTTGTGCCGCCGGTGGTGCCGTTCTTTCCGACACCGGAAGAACCGGTCGTGATTATCACGCCGTTCACACCGTTCAACTTCCTGCCGTTTGTTGACCTGTTCAAATTTGAGCAATCCGACCGCTTCGATGTGAACGGCAACTTGATCGAAGGCGATACCGGAGACGGCGAAGACGAAGAAGAGAACAAGAAACGCAGCCGCTACAGCAAGCAGGTCGACAACTGGAACACGTATTACCAGTATGACCTCAGCACGGGCCAATACAGCAGCTTCCGCCTGTTTGGAACGCCCGGGCCGTTGGCTGCGAATTGATCTGAGCAGCCTGTGTTGGAACGAGTTCTCAACAACTGAATATCAAACTGAAAAGCCCCGCTTCGAAAGAGGCGGGGCTTTTTTATTAGACCAGTGGGAGAGATTGGTTGGCAGAATGGCTGAGTCGATTTGTTTCAGTGCCAGGATCGCGGGCACAGTGCATGCGTGACCAGCGTAGCGATTAAGAGGCAGAAGAAGTGGCCAAAAATGCAGAAAAAGTGGCCAGCTTCGGAAAAGCGAGGGCGAAACGCCAAATTTGCTCTGCTTCAACACCCATTGTTCCAGCGGAAGGAGGAACTCACCGATCGGCACAAAGAGGAGAGGGCGATCTTGACCGATGGTATGGCCGAGGTTTCTTCAATGAGCGACAGTGGCAGCTCTGATCGCGAGAGGCAGGGCCTAATTTTATCGAAGACGGGAATCTTTATTGAAATAAACCGTACAATTGCGCTTGCGCTTGTTGCGCAACTCTTTCAGAATGGCGGCGGATACGCTGATTCGTGTCCGCCCCCAAAGGTTCCAAATTGAACGTCAATCTTGTCGCTATCCGTGATTCGCAGGTTGACGTAAATATATTTTCCTCTACAAGATTCAAGACCATGTTTATTCGACGCCGTTTTCGCGATTCCGCTTCCCTGTTGCTGCTGGCTGCGGTGAGTGCTCCCTTTTTCTTAGTTGGCATGTCGCAGGCTCAGTTTGGACAGTCGGCGCCCTCCGATCCTTCGCTGAACGTTTCTTTACCTCCAATTCCTCAAGAATTACTGAGCACAGATCGCCGCTCACGGTCGCAGAGTAAGAGAGACAAGGCTGCTCAAGAGCGTCGTTCGAACTCTGGTTCTCAAGCTTCACGTCCTCGGAATGTAATTCGACCAACGCTGCCAGCCATGGCGAATTATGAAGGCGTCAGCACGGTTCCGACCACTAACGAAGGCCGTCCGTTAAGAGCGTTTGGCGCCGAGCCGCCTCAAGCTCCAGCATTTGTGCAGCGAGCACTCGACACTAATCGGGAGATTGATCCATCTGCTTCGAAATTCGATTACACTGATCCGTTTCGTCCCGGGCGTCTCGCCGAGACAGACGTATTTACGGTTGCACCCGTTGCCTCACCTGAGGGTGGGATGGGCAACGCAGCGGACACAACTCCTCTGATCGGCAACCTCGATGGCATCATCTTGGTTCCTCAGGAGAATCAGGTTCGTCAGGGTGGCGCTCGCGGCGTTCAGGGAATCCTCAACGAAGGGGTGATCCTGCCTCCGGAAGTTGAGCAGGTGTTGGCCGCCCGCTTGAACCAGCCGCTCTCATTGGCGTCGCTGGACGACATGGTTCGTGCAGCGATCGTCGCTTATCGTGCCAATGATATGCCGGTCGTCGATGTGCTGGTTCCTCAGCAGCAAATCCAGACCGGAGTTCTGCAACTGGTGGTTATCGAGGGGCGCCTCGGAAATGTGATTGTCGAAGGCAATGAGTATACCAGCGACGATTTCCTGCGCAGCCAGATCAGTATTCGCCAGGGCGAAATTCTCAGTGAGGGCGCGCTGATGCAAGATCTCGCCTGGATCAATAAGAACCCCTTCCGTCGCGTGGATTTGATCTATTCTCCCGGTGACACCTACGGTTCCACGGATGTTGTTTTGCGCACCGAAGATGTGCGTCCGTTCTCCGTCTACACCGGCTACGAGAATTCCGGAAATACGTTGATCGGTGAAGACCGCTTCCTGGCTGGCTTCAACTGGGGTGGACCGCTTTTCCTCAGCAATGAAACGACCTTCAGCTATCAGTATGTCTCTGACTTTGACTTCGATAAACTTCAGGGCCACTCCGCAGTTTGGAGCAGTTACCTGCCGTGGAAGCATCACCTCACTTTGCTCGGTGCGTTTGTCTCTTCTGACGCGACCATCGAGGTCGACGATCAGATCTTGGCCATTGGTGGTGAGAACCAGCAGGGTAGCGTTCGCTACGGAATTCCTCTGCCGCGCACCAAAGGGCGCTTCACTCACGATTTGGAACTTGGATTCGACTACAAGTCGAGCAACAGCAACCTGAATTTCAATCAGCTGGAGGTCTTTGACACTACCTCTGATGTCATTCAATTCAGCGTCGGCTACAATGCAATCGGTCGTGACCGTCGTGGCCAGACCAAGTTGGACACCGAAGTTGTGGTCAGCCCGGGTGGTCTCACCAGTCAGAATGATGACGATACTTTCCGCTCGCAACGCGGCGGCGCAGATTCGACTTATGTTTACACTCGTGCAGGACTTGAGCGGACTGACAATCTGCCAAATCAGTTCACACTGTTGACCCGGCTGGAAGGGCAGCTTTCCAGCGCGAACCTGCTTGCCAGTGAAACGCTCGGAGCGGGTGGTTACGACACCGTTCGCGGCTACGAGCAACGTTTGGTTCGTGGCGATAATGGAATCCTGGGTAGCATCGAAGTGCGGACGCCGTCGATTTCACTGACCAATGCAGCCGGCTTCAGAAATATCCGCGATGGCCTGCAAGCCCTGACTTTCTACGACTACGGCTATTTGCAGAACACCGATAGACTCGAAGGTGAGCCCGGTCATCTGTCACTCGGTAGCGTTGGCGTCGGTTTGCGCTATCAGTTGGACAACAACCTGAGCATTCGCCTCGACTACGGCTATCAAGTCAACGAGTCAGGCTTCGACGACGGTGAAGACGGTCGTGTGCACGTCGGTGCTCGCGCGACGTTCTAGGCGGAAGCCTTCCCAGCGGTTCAGCGGTTCAGCGGTTCAGCAGTTCAGCAGTTCAGCAGTTCAGCAGTTCAGCAGTTCAGCGGTTGGCCAGGTGAATCTTTGCTTTCGCCTGGCGGACCAGTCTCGGTGACCGTGGGTATTCAGCCCACGGTTCCGGCCTCGGTGGCATGACTGTGGGTCGCGTACTGACCGGATAGGCAGGAAAGATGCATCGGCGCACCTGCAGTTCTTGCAAGTGCCAAGAGGGCGCCCCTCGACGCATCACCAGTCGAGCGGGAATCGTTGGACAAATATCTCCCCGCCTAACCCAGATCGGCCCCTACGGGATGGCTCAGTACGTCAATCTAGCTCTACGTCAGCGCTGGTAACTTGGAAATGGCGTGACGAAGTCATAGACGACGATTCGATCGGCGAGCGGCTTCAGCGAGACTTCTACGGCGCGGAGATGATCAGGGTGGTTCAGGTAGCTCTGTAGCGCGTGCTTGTCTTCGAAGGTGAGGTCGATAGCGATATCAAAACTATCGTCGACGATTTCGCGGTCGCTAAGCAGGGGTTCACCAACGGCAACGGACTTCACGCCAGGTATCGCAGCAAAGCTTTCTGAGACTTTGATGAGGTGGCTGCGGTGCGTAGGGTTACCCGGCAGTTTCAGCCAGACCAGCACGATGTGGTGCAGTCGCGCCGGTTCATTGTCGCCACAGCCCCAGCACCAGAACTTGAGCGAACTGCAGGATGAACACAAAAGCGACAGCACTACGGCAGCGCAGATGGCGCTCGTGGAAGGGAAAAGCGAAGCTCGATAGCGATTCATAGTTGATCGGGGCGCACGCAATGTGTTTTAAGATAGTGGATGGCAAACGACGAGGAAAAAAGCCTCCCACAAAAATCCGGTCTACGCGAAGAAGTGTGGCGGATTATTTTTCAGCACGATACGAAGTGGGCCAAGTGGTTTGACGTCGTTCTGCTGTGGCTGATCGGCCTCAGCGTGGCGGTCATTATGTTGGAGAGTGTCGAGTCGCTTGCCGCGAAACACTCGAAGTTGTTTCATGTCCTTGAGTGGATTTTTACGATCATCTTCACCATCGAATACGGTTTGCGGGTTTGGTCTGTGCGTAGAAAGCGCCGATACACTCTCAGCTTCTTCGGAATCGTAGATCTGCTGTCGATTCTTCCTACGTATCTGGCACTGGTAATGACCGGTGGGCAGTATCTGATGGTGATCCGCATCTTACGTCTGCTGCGGATGTTCAGGGTGCTGAAAATGGCGCGGCACATGGGCGAGGCGACTGTTTTGCTGGAAGCACTGCGTGCCAGTCGCACTAAAATCCTGGTGTTCGTGTTCGGGGTGATGACCTTAGTCTGCGTTGAGGGCACCGTGATGTATCTGCTTGAGGGACAAAGTGCTGACACCGGTTTTACCAGCATTCCGCAATCGATCTATTGGGGGATCGTGACGATTACGACGGTGGGTTACGGTGATATCGCGCCGGTGACGGTACTGGGAAAGGTCATGGCGTCGATCATTATGCTGACCGGCTTCGCCATCATCGCGGTGCCGACCGGTATCGTGACTGCCGAGCTCGGCAGGCAGATGAAAATCCAGATGGACCGGCGCCGCTGCTCCAAATGCGAACTGATTGGTCATGATCCGAATGCCAACTACTGCAAACGATGCGGGAATCCTCTCGTCGAAGACGCCTAGGGGGCGACCGAGCCTAAACTGTCGCGCAGCCACCGCTCTGACAGGGATTGCGTCACTGCGCTTGCCGTTGCAGAGCGGGCACTGCACGACGCACTTCAACTGCTGAGGAAGCGATGGAAAGCCCCCGATCCAGCCAGACCGGTCCCTATGGCAAGGTTTCATGCATCTTTTTAGATTTGTACGAGCATTGGACTTTCTCGGCGTGGTCACGTCATCAGGCTTTTTAGAAAGTCGGCTTGAAGCTGAGCGATGGCGTGTCACACTGCCCGTTCTTAAATTTCCCTCAATTCTCATGAAACAATACCGTCTTAACCGCTTGTTCAATGGTGCCTCGGGGCGCTGCTTCGACGTTGCCATCGATCATGGCTTTTTTAATCAACCGGGATTTCTGAAGGGCATCGAGAGCATGCCGAAGGTCATCGAAACGTTGGTCGAAGCCGGTCCCGATGCGATTCAGTTGACCGTGGGGCAGGCGCGGCACCTGCAGTCAGTGCCTGGCAAAAACAAGCCTGCGTTGGTGCTGCGCACCGACGTTGCCAATATCTATGGCAAAGAACTCCCCGAAACCAGTTTCAGCCGAATGATCGACGAGACCATGCTGCAGGCAGTTCGGCTCGATGCGGCCTGTGTTTGTGTGAACCTTTTTCAGGTCCCCGGAGCTTCCGAAATTCACGATCAATGCATCGAAAATATCCTGCGTCTTAAGCCCGAGGCGGATGAATACAACATGCCGATGATGGTCGAGCCCCTGGTGTTCCGTCCTAACGAAGAGGCCGGCGGTTACATGGTCAACGGCGATGTAGAACAGATCACTCACCTGGTCCGTCAGGCGGTCGAGCTTGGAGCCGATGTGATCAAAGCCGATCCGACCGACGACGTAAGTCTCTACCACCAAGTGGTCGAAATCGCCGGTGGTATTCCCGTGCTGGTGCGTGGCGGTGGCAAGGTCAGTGACCGCGTCATTCTGGAGCGGACGGCAGCACTTCTCGAACAAGGCGTCGACGGCATTGTTTACGGCCGAAATGTTATCCAGCATGACAATCCTGCAGGCATTACCCGTGCGCTTATGGCCGTCCTACACGAAGGCGCCAGCGTCGACGAAGCGGAAAAAATGGTAGGGAAAAAGTGAAGGAGTGGGCAGTTGTTAGAGAAGCCACTGTTGGCCAATCTGTGAGAATTTGCCGTAGGAGATATCAGTAGTCATCCAGTAGCCGATCTATCAGCGGACATCAGTGTCCATCAGCGGTTTCCAAACGAAGCAGCTTCAAAAATTCATGAAAACAGTATCCATCGGAATCATCGGAGGTGGCCTCATGGGCCGCGAAATGGCCAGCGCCTTTGCGCGCTGGTGCGCTCTTCTCGACATGCCGGTTCGTCCTGAATTGGTAGCGGTCGCCGACCTCAGCGATGCAGCGCGCGACTGGTTTGATGTCATTCCCAGCGTTCGTTTAAAGACGCCTGACTACCACGAGCTGCTCGCCGACGAAGGTGTTGATGTTGTCTACGTCGCAGTGCCGCATCAGTTGCACGAAAAAATCTATCTCGATGTTCTCGCTGCCGGCAAGGATTTGCTTGCCGAGAAGCCGTTTGGGATCGATCTCGATTCAGCAAGGCGCATTCGCGATGCCGCCGCGAAGAGTGGCTGTTTTGTGCGTTGCAGTTCCGAGTTTCCGTTCCTTCCGGGAGCACAACGAGCCTTTGAAATGGCCCGCAGCGGTGAGCTGGGGCGCGTGCTTGAAGTGGTGTCAGGATTTCATCACAGCAGTGACTTGGATCCGACCAAGGCGGCAAACTGGAAGCGCATGAGCTCGACCTGCGGCGAGATCGGCGTGCTCGGCGATCTCGGCATGCACGCTTGTCATTTACCGGTGCGTCTGGGTTGGAAGCCGACGTCGCTATTTGCTCAATTGCAGAAAGGTTACGGCGACCGCCCTGACGGTAAAGGTGGCACAGCGGCTTGCGATACATGGGACAATGCCATGCTTCACACTTGGGTCGATATCGAAGGCAACGATCAGCCGACACCGATGCGTTTAGAAATGAAGCGCATGGCACCAGGCGAAACCAACACCTGGTTTCTTGAAGTTCTCGGCACTGATGGCGGTGTGCGTTTTACAACCGCGCAACCCAAGACCCTGTGGACGTTTGAGCGTGGCAAAGAACAAAAGTGGAGCCGCACCGATCTCGGTTTCGGCACGCCGTTTAAGACCGTCACCGGTGGCATTTTTGAGCCGGGCTTCGCCGACATCATCCAACAGATGTGGGCCGCCTATCTGGTTGAGCGCGAAGGTGAACTCGGTGACCGATTTGGTTGCGCAACGCCGGACGAGGCAGTGGCCAGTCAGGAGATTTTCGCAGCAGCTCTCGCCAGCCAGGCGTCGGGAAGCAGTGTTACCTTGTAGCCACGTCAACGCTGTCGGACGATGAGCGGTGATTCAAAACAAGTTGGTAATGCCAGTGATCGCCGCGGCGTGATCGCTGGCGGCAACTTCATCGTCGATCAGGTCAAGCTCATCGACAGCTGGCCCGACCAGGATACCTTGGCGTCGATTTCTGATGAATCGCGGGCCAACGGTGGCGGCCCTTACAATGTCCTGAAAGATCTCGCTGCCATGGGCGCGGACTTCCCGTTGGAAGCCATCGGCTTGGTTGGCAAAGACGACTATGGCGATTGGATAGTCGGCGACTGCGAGGCGGCCTGCATCGGTACTCAGCAGCTGCGGCAGTCCACCGAAGCGCCGACCTCGTACACCGACGCCATGACAGTGCGCGACACCGGGCGGCGGACGTTTTTTCATCAGCGCGGAGCCAACGCGCTGCTCTCCGTCGAAGACTTTGATTTTTCGAAGACCTCGACGCGACTTTTTCTGCTCGGCTATTTGATGCTGCTCGATCAACTCGACCGTTTTGACGACGATGGTCGGAGTGGTGCCTCGCGAGTTCTCGAGGCGGCTCGGACGGCAGGCTTGGTGACGATCATCGATTTTGTCAGTACCGGCCATCCGCAATTTGCAGCGATCGCCCGATCGTCGCTGCCCTACACGGATCATCTGGTGCTCAACGAACTCGAAGCTGCGCCGCTGGTCGATGGCGACCTCACTGCCGACAGGACTTCGATGGAAAAAGCGGTGCAGTCGCTACTGGCGACGACGGATTGTTCACGCGTGGTGATTCACGCATCGTGTGGTGTGGTCGGCGGCGAGCGCGACGGTGGTATTGTGTCGCAGGCTTCGGTAAAAGTTCCCGCTGATTTTATCGCTGGGGCAACCGGGGCAGGGGATGCTTTCATGGCGGGCTACGTTCACGGTGTTCACGAAGGTAATTCGCTCGAGGACAGTTTACGACTGGGCGTTTGCACTGCCGCCTGTAGCCTGAGTGACCCTGCGCCGTCCGACGGCGTGCTGAGTTTGGCTGAATGTTTAAACCTCGGAGAAAAGTATGGCTTCCGTGACTTCTGAAACTCTCGCGTCTCTGCGCTCTATCGTCGGTGAACGGGAAGTCCTGACCGAAGCCGAGGATCTCATTCCGTATGGCTTCGATGGCACGGCGACGTTCAAGGAATCGGCGTCTTGCGTGGTTTTTGCGAAGACCACCGAACAGGTTTCGCAGATCGTAAAATGTGCGGCCGAGAAAGATATTCCACTGGTCACGCGCGGATCGGGAACTGGACTCAGCGGCGGTAGCGTGCCGGTCGTTGGCGGCATTGTAATCTGTCTGGTAAAGATGGATGCGATTCTCGAAACCGATACGGCCAACCTGACGATGCTCTGCGAGACCGGAGTCATCACGCAACGCATCGACGAGACTGCGGCGCCGTTGGGATTATTTTATCCGCCTGATCCTGGTTCGCAGAAAATATCGACCATCGGTGGTAATGTCGCCAACAATTCGGGCGGGCTGCGCGGACTGAAGTACGGGGTGACTCGAGACTACGTCATGGGACTCGAGGTCGTGTTGGCAGACGGTGAGATCTGTTGGCTCGGTTCGAAGTGCGTTAAAGACGTCGCCGGTTACTCGCTCAAGGATTTGTTCGTCGGGTCGGAAGGCACCTTGGGAATCATCACCAAGGTGTTGCTGAAATTGTTACCTCGACCGAAAGCGCGCAAGACCATGCTCGCCACCTACGACTCGATGGAGTCCGCGGCGCGAACGGTTTCGGAGATTATCGCCAAGCAGATGATTCCCTGCACCCTCGAGTTTCTGGACAAACGCACCTGTGAATGTGTCGAGGATTTCGCCAAAGTCGGCTTGCCGACCAGTGCGGCTGCGGTCGTGCTGATGGAGACCGATGGTCATCCAGTGGTGGTCGAAGAAGAGGCTGCGGCCATGGAAGCGATCGCCAAAGCGAACGGAGCGATCACCGTCGAAGTTGCCAGGGACGATGCGCACGCCGCGCGCCTGGCCACAGCTCGACGCAGCGCTTTCGCTGCATTGGCGCGGATTCGTCCGACAACCATTCTCGAAGACGTCACCGTGCCGCGCAGCGAGTTACCAGCCATCGTAGCATTCGTCGAGGAGATGGCGAAGAAACACGATCTACAAATTGCCACCTTCGGCCATTTCGGTGACGGCAATGTTCATCCGACCGTGCTCACCGATGAGCGCGACCTTGAGGAAATGAAACGGGTGCATCTTGCCTTGGACGAAATTTTTCAAAAGACCGTCGACCTGAAAGGTACTATCACCGGCGAGCACGGAGTCGGGCTCGCCAAGAAAGGATTTCTTCCCAAGCAGTTTGGCGAAGTATCCATGAAACTGCTCAAGCAGGTGAAGCAGTCGCTCGATCCCAAAGGCATCCTCAACCCCGGCAAGATCTTTGATTGATTCCACTGGGTTGCGACAGCAGTTGATTTCCAGTCCAACGAGATTTGACCACGGATTACACGGATGTACACGGATTTTGCTCATCTACCCAGGGCCTTTGAAAAACACAGACCAAGATATTGTAGAGCTCAGTCTGGACGATCATAATCCGTGTTAATTTGTGTAATTTGCCGTCGCCTCCACTCCGTCCTACGGGTTGCCATCCGGCAATCTATGTCGCTCCGCTCCATTGTGGTTTTCAACTCAGTGGACGAGTCCGTTAGCTGATCGAAAACTGAGCAATTCCTTAAATGTCAGAAAGCCAAACAGGCACCAAATCTCTGCGCCCGATTTCCTCTCTGAAGGATCTCGATTACTCGATCGTGCAGCAGTGCATGCATTGCGGAATGTGCCTGCCGTCGTGTCCGACTTACGTTGAGACAAAGGAAGAACGAAATTCTCCACGCGGACGCATCGCGCTGATGCGTGCCATCGCTGACGGAGATCTCGATGTTACCAAGGCGTTCGGCGATGAGATGTATTACTGTCTCGGTTGTCTCGCATGCACTACCGCGTGTCCGGCAGGGGTCAACTATCCCGAGTTGTTCGAACACGCTCGCGCCGAGGTCGAAAACAGCGGAGTGCTCGATTCGCCGCAGCGCAACTTCTGGCGCTGGCTGACGCTGCGTTTCCTGTTTGTCAGTCAGTGGCGCTTGCGAGTCGTCGGGCGTTTGCTGTGGATGTTTCAGGCCAGCGGAATGCAGTCACTGGTGCGCAAGCTCAAGCTGACGGCCGTCCTACCGAAAAACCTGCGCAACCTGGAGACGACCACGCCGGTCATTCGGCGATATTTTTCCGATCAACTGATCGCCGAATGTGAACCCGTCGAGGGCGAGCGTTACCGTGTGGGATTGCTGACTGGTTGTGTTCAGGACCTGATTTTTTCCAACGTCAATCGCGATACAGCCGACGTGTTGCTTGAGAATGCATGCACCGTGGTGACGCCGCGATCTCAGGGCTGCTGTGGGTCACTGCACGCTCACAACGGCGACCTGGTCAGTGCTGCGGGCCGTGCCCGGGCGATGCTCGACGCCTTCGATGTCGAAGCGCTCGATGCCATCATCACCAATGCCGCTGGTTGCGGTTCGCATCTCAAGCACTACAGCAATCTGCTTGCCAGCGATCCGGACTACGCCGACCGAGCAAAAGCCTGGGACGCAAAGGTGCGCGACATCAACGAGTGGCTGGTCGAGATCGATTTCCGCAAGCCTACAGCGAACATCTCAGCGCCGACGCCGCGCTGCACTACGTATCACGAAGCCTGTCACTTGTGCCACGGTCAGGGCATCTCGGCGCAGCCTCGCGCGATTTTGGCGGCGATCCCCGGTATCGAACTTGTTGAGTTGGTGGATGCTACCAAGTGCTGTGGCAGTGCCGGTGTCTACAACATCACTCAGCCCGAGCAGGCGGGAAAGCTGCAGCGTGAAAAATGCGATCGCATCGGCGATACGGGAGCGGACCTGGTGGCGACCGCCAATCCTGGCTGCCATCTACAGATTGAAAATGGTCTCGCAGGTAGTGCTGAGGTTGCGCATCCGGTCTCGTTGCTGGCGGCCGCGTATCGCGAGGAAAACTGAAGCGAGCATCAGTCGGGCTTCTTGTCGCGCGTAAACACCCAGGCGTCACCCTTGCTAAGCTCCGCGTTGTAGGTGTAGCCCTCGCGGTCGAAGCGCTTCAGATCTTCGGGATCAGAAATGCGTTCGCGGATCATGTAATCAGCCATCATGCCGCGCGCTTTCTTAGCGAAGAAGCTAAGAAACTTGTATTGTCCGTTCTTCAAATCCTTGAACGACGGAGTGATGATCCGCCCGTCGACGCGCTCGGCTTTGACCGACGCGAAGTATTCGTTAGAGGCGAGATTGATCAAGGTCGTTGGACCGGATTTTTTCAGAGCCTCGTTGAGTGCGTCGGCGATAGCTGTGTCCCAGAAGGCATAGAGATCGGCGGAGCGGCCCACCTTGAGCCGAGTGCCCATTTCCAGGCGATAAGGCTGGATCAGGTCGAGCGGTCGCAGCAGCCCGTATAGTCCGGAAAGAATGCGCAGGTGTTTTTGCGCGTAGTCGAAGTCACGGGCTTTGTAATCGTCGAGATCAAAGCCGGTGTAGACATCGCCTTTGAACGCAAACAGAGCTGCACGAGCATTCTCGGGAGTGAACGGTAAGTGCCAGTCCTGAAAACGCTGATGGTTCTCAGTGGCGAGCTTTTCGCTTATCCTCATCAGTTCCCCGAGCTTGGGGCGCGAAAGCTTTGCCAGCTTGTTCATGAGCGTCTTGGACTTTTCGAGAAAATCTGGATCGGTGTGCTTGTTCGTCGGACACTTGGACTCGAAATCGAGGGTCTTGGCGGGTGAGATGACGGCGAGCATAGAGCGTTGAATAAATGGCGATCCGGGCATCTGTCAACGGATGCGGTCCGTAGTATTGATGGTGATTAGGAGCGGAAAAGACACATTTTTTAAAAAACTTTGAGATATTTCGTCGTTTCAGACGTCTAACAAACAACAACCCTGTATTTGCTATGGAAATTCCCGTATTCGTTCTAGTGTCTCTCTGGTTCACCGTGGCCTGTTTCGGCGTCCTCGCCGGTGTCGCTGTCATGGCGGTTCCCTCAATGATTTCGTGGATGCGCAGGACTCGGCAGCTCGTCAGGGTGCAGAGCCATCACTTACCTCCGCAGCCAGTCGTGCGCCGGATGAATCGTGAGGCGCTCGTGCTCGAAGGGGAGACGCTTTTCCTCAGCGACTAGATGGATTCCGGAGCGGCGCTTTGCATGGGTCGCGCTATCCTTACGCTACGATCTCGGACCCGGACCCCTTGTCGGATTTGCCGCCTTCGGAATTTCGGTCGTCCTGTCGATTTCCCGAACCGTCAGCGACGCCGGGCCCTTCTTTTTTCTCCAGTCGGAGAAAATCGCTGATCGTATAGGCGCGCTCGTCGATCAGTGAGCGTGAGATCCACCGCTCAAAGCGGTGGAAGTCGGGATGGTCATCGCGCAGGTCTGCGACATGCTGCCAGTCGAAGTTACGCACCTCCATCGCCGAGACGATACGACGCCGGGTGAACTGGGACTGGATGGCTTCGAACTCGCGTTCGAGAAGGTTGTCGATGGCGGCAGGCTCAGGCAGGTCATCGAGATCATCGAGGGACAGGCCAAAGCTGGTCACTCCGATTCCGAATTGACCGGCCAGCTGGCGGATTTCTTCAAGAAGCTGCTCGTCGACGATGGGTGCCGCGACCACGAGTTCACCGGTGTTGGTCCACAGCGAAGTGCTCAGGCATTGAAAAAGATCTTTGCGCAGACTACCCAGCGAGACATCGAGCTTCAGCTTAACGCTGCTGACCGAGAATGGCGGGCTGCTCAGCCGGCGGCGCACATCGATCTCGTTCGAGTCGAGCTTAAAGCCATCCTCCTCGATACGACCGACCTGCCAGTCGACCACGGCTGCGTCAGGAAATCGCCAGCGATTGGTGGTGGCGTCGCCATTCGAGAAAGAGCGCTCGAACAGGAACGGGAAGGTGTGATTAAGTTCGTTGTAGCGCTGAAATACCGAGCGGAACTTGTTGGCGCGGGCCAACATCACGTCGACATCTTCCTCACCGTGGTGCAGATCCTCGCCGAGCATCCCCTGGCTCGAGCTGATCAGGTTGCGCGCACTGTTGAGCGTGTGAATCGTCGTGCTACGCAGGTAATAACCCTGTCCCTGCTCGACCTTGGCAATAGGTGCCGAGGGGTCGCATGACATGATCGAAAAGTGGTAACGAAGCGTCGCTTCGCTGTAGTCCTGATTCAGCCGGTACTTTACCAGCTCGATCAGCTCGGTTCCTTTGATCGATTCCGCCGGGTTGGAGGGCAGGATGTCGGGAAGAATTTTCTTTAGCTGATCGCGTAGATTCATGAAGCTTTTCAGTAAGGCGCTACACTGGCCAAAGGGGTGCCATGGGTCAAGCGGGAAGGTGTCAAAAACGTCAAATGATCGCTTTTCTCGTTCGCACTAATGATTTTTCCGCTTAGTCACTACCGTTATTGGAATTTAGTCGTCCGATGATTTGGAATTCAGTCGTTCGATAATGGCATCGACGTCGTAGACGCAGCCACCCCAGCTACCGCCGCCAATATTTTGCAGGGCCGCCCAGAGGCGAGTGTCGTCTGGCAGGGCGGGATCGAGCGCCAGATCTGGGTGCTGCGGGCGGTTCATCAGATGGTCGAGATCGCCGACGTAATCGAGACTTCCGGTAAGGTTGCGGCAATCGATCTCTACTCTGACGCGGTCGCCATCGCGTAGTTTGCCGATGGGCCCGCCCGCCCAAGCTTCAGGCGAGACGTGACCGATGCAGGCTCCGGTTGAGACTCCGGAAAATCGCCCGTCGGTGATCAGCGTAACCTCTTTACCCCACGACAAATGTTTGAGAGCCATGGTCACTTGTGCGGTTTCAGGCATGCCGGCACCGATCGGGCCAATGCCCATCAGGACCATGATGTCGCCGGGTTTTATCGCATCGGTGCCTTCAGATTTTACCGCGGCGATTGCGGCTCGTTCGGATACAAATGCCCGCACCGGGCCTTCGTGTCGGTAAACGCCATCGTCGTCGACGACCGCTGGATCGATGGCGGTCGATTTCACCACCGAGCCTTCAGGCGACAGGTTGCCGGCGGGAAAGGTCACCGTCGAAGTCAGGCCACGCTCGGCAGCGGCGGCCGGGGTCATGATGACCGTGTCGGCATCGATCTTGTCGAGTTCGAGTAGCTTCGCTTTGAGGCGCTTGCGACGATCGCTGTTGCGCCACCAGTCGAGATTCTCGCCTAGTGTCCGGCCGCTGGCGGTGAGGACGCTGAGATCGAGCTGATCCGCTGCGGCGAGATGCAGCATGACTTCCGGCACGCCGCCGGCGAGGAACACCTGCACCGTGGCGTAGCCGTGGGGACCGTTGGGCAGGGAGTCGACGATGCGTGGCACGACCGCATTGACCTCGCGCCAGTCGTCGGCATTGGGTCGGCGCAGGCCGGCCGCGTGGGCAATCGCCGCGAGGTGCATGATGAGGTTGGTCGAACCGCCGAAGGCCGCGTGCACGACCATGGCATTGCGGATCGAGGCCTGGGTGAGAATGTCGCGCGTCTTCAGCCCACGCTGTTCAAGATCGAGCATTGCCAGGGCAGAGCGTCGCGCCATGTCGCGCCAAATGTCGGCTCCGGAAGGCGACAACGCGGAGTGGGGCAGGGTCATGCCGAGCGCTTCGGCCACAATTTGCGAAGTCGCTGCCGTGCCGAGAAACTGACAACCGCCACCTGGCGACCCACAAGCTCGGCAGGCCATTTCCGCCGCACGGTCGAGCGTTAGTTCGCCGTGCGAAAATCGCGCACCGATGGTCTGAATGCGCCCGAGGTCGTCAGTGTCTTCACTGAGCAGGGTCACGCCGCCGGGAATCAGCACCGTGGGCAAGTCGCGGCAGCCGGCCAGAGCCATCATCGTCGCCGGCAAACCCTTGTCGCAGGTCGCCACACCGATGACACCACGCCGGGTCGGCAGCGAACGGATCAGTCGCCCGAACACCATGGCCGCGTCATTGCGATAGGCGAGCGAATCGAACATGCCGGTCGTGCCCTGGGTGCGGCCGTCACACGGATCGCTGCAAGCTGCCGCAAAAGGCACGGCACCAAACGAGGCGAGCACCTTCGATGCCTCCTCAACCAGCAAGCCGACCTCCCAGTGGCCGGTATGAAAGCCGAGCGCGATCGGTGAGCCATCATCGCGACGCATACCGCCGGCGGTGCTCAGGATCAAAATTTCGGCTCCGCCCAGTTTCTCCGGCGACCAGCCCATGCCGACGTCCTGGGTCCACCCGAACAGATCACCGCTCGGTGAGTTGCGCAGTTGCTCCGGCACGAATGGCAGGCGACCGGACGGACCTTCCGCTGTGGTCCTCAGCGTGTAGATCGACTCGTCCTCGGACTCGAAGATCGCTTTGCCCGTGGCGGACCCGGGATCGGTGTCAGACGACTTCGACATGATTTTCAAGAGTTCCAAGTTGATCGATCGAGACGCGCACCACATCATCGGCCGCGAGGGTAAAGTCTGAGCCCGGCACGACGCCGGTGCCGGTCATCAGCAGTGCGCCATTGGCGAACTCGTTGCAGCGGAACAGGTAGTCGGCCAGTTCCTCGAGGCTACGCTTGATTTGGCCGAGGTCCGTCGTTCCAGAAAATACCTGCTCGCCGGCGCGTTCGATCTCGACGGTGATATCGGTCGTCTTGGCGAGCGGCGGAGTTACCACCAGCGCCGGTCCAATCGCGCACGAACCGGTGTAAACCTTTGCCTGCGGCAGATAGAGCGGATTTTCGCCCTCAATGCTGCGCGAGCTCATGTCGTTGCCGATGGTGTAACCGAAAATTTTTCCCGCCGCATTGATCGCCAGCGTCAACTCCGGTTCGGGTACGTCCCAACTTGAATCGCTGCGGATACCGACCGCTGCTCGATGGCCGCGGGCACGAGCTGCGGTCGCTTTCATGAACAGCTCAGGACGTTCAGCGTCGTAGACCTTGTCATAAAAAACATCGCCACCTGCTGACTCGGCCTCTTCCATGCGCGCCTCGCGAGAGCGGAAGTAGGTCACGCCGGATGCCCAGACTTCCTGATTGCCGATCGGAGGTAGAAGGGCGGTAGCCGCGACATCGAGCGGCGCGGTCGGCTCCGCAGCGCGCGTGGCATCGCTCAGCCACGCCTCCGGATCGTCGCTGCGAAACAGTTGATCAAAGTCCAGCGACGCAATCCGTCGCCAGTCGCCGTCTTTTTCGATTGTGTCGAAACCTTCGCTTCGATAGATACGAGTCATGGTTTGCTACCGTAGCCACTTCGCTGCGCTTTGCCAGCCCTGACGCTGAAAAGCCTAGAACGATTTTTTTTCATGGATTTACTGATTCCCATTCTTGCCCAGGCTGAAGCCGCCACCGCTCCCGACCTGCTCAAACTGCTGACCATTCTCGCCGGAGCGGTCGGTTTGTTACTGGTCATGATTATCTGGATGCGTATGCAGGCATTCGTGGCGTTGATTCTCATCAGCGTGCTGGTCGCCATCGCCGCCGGATTTCCGCTCACCGAAATCGCCGGCACAATCGAGAATGGGATGGGGTCGAGCCTCGGCTTTATCGCCGTGATCATTGGCATGGGCGCGATCTTCGGACAAATGCTCGAGCATTCGGGAGGAGCCCAGCGACTGGCGCAATCGCTACTCAAGTTCTTCGGCGAAAAGCGGGCCTCGTGGGCGATGCTGGTAACCGGATTCATTATCTCGATTCCAGTGTTCTTCGATGTTGGCCTGGTCATCGTTTCGTCGATCCTGTTTTCGCTGACAAAAAAATCCGGCAAGTCACTGCTGGTGTTCGGCCTGCCGCTGGTCGCCGCGATGGCCACCACGCACGCCTTTGTTCCGCCGACGCCCGGGCCTGCCTACGTTGCCTATAATCTCGGCGTCGACCTCGGCACGATGATCGTCTGGGGCGTTCTCATCGGCCTGCCGACCGCCATTGTCGCCGGTCTCGTTGGTCGAAAAATGGGCGAAAAATTCTATGTTCCCGTGCCAGTCGCACTCGATACCAGCGAAGAAAAGCCCGAGTCGGAGTTGCCCGGCTTCGGTCTGGTGGCACTGATTATAGCACTGCCGATTCTGTTGATTCTTGCCGGCACCGGCATTGAGCGCTTCATGGTCGCGAAAGACATTCCCGCCGGGCTCAGTCTCGGTGATTACAACGATCAACTGGCTGAAGCGCTCGCCGCTTCCGCGATGCCGGTGCAAGTGGTTGCCTTTCTGGGCAAGCCGATCATCGCCCTGCTCATCGCCACGTTGGCTGCACTGTATTTTCTCGGAACGATGCGTAAAGTCGGTGCCGAAGCCCTGCTCGAACTCAGCACCAAAGCGCTCGGGCCGGCCGGTATCATCATTCTCATCACCGGAGCTGGTGGCGTTTTTAAACAAGTGCTGATCGCGACCGGGATCGCCGACGCGCTTAAGGAAGCCTTCGGCGATTCGCTGCCATTGGTCGTCATCGCCTTCCTGCTCGCGCTGGTCGTGCGAATTGCTCAGGGATCGGCAACGGTGGCGATGGTCACCACCGCTGCACTCGTGTCGAGCTTTGCCGCCGACGGTGACTACAGCTCTTCGTACATGGCGCTGGTGGTGATCGCCATCGCGTCCGGCGCAACGGCGCTGTCACATGTCAACGACAGCGGCTTCTGGATCGTGAATCGTTATTTCGGTATGACCGTCAAAGACACGCTTAAGACTTGGACCGTCGTCACCTGTGTGATCGCCGGGGTCGGATTTAGTTTGGCCTTTGTGCTCAGCTTTTTTGTGTAATGCTGTAGAGTGCTGAAGCAAAAATTCCCCCAAGCCAAAGCGATCGCACTTGTCATCGCCGTCAGTATTTTGGCCGGTCTTCCTGCGGAAGGAGCCCCGGTCAGCGTCGCTTCGATTAAGGCGGATGACTTAGTCGAGTATTCGAAACAGCCGGAGAAAATTCAGGCGCTGATCGATTACGTGCTCGGTCTGACCCAGAAAAATTTGGGTTATCAATACGGTTCCAACACGCCGAGCCGTGGTGGTATGGATTGTTCGGGAACCATTCAGCATGCGCTGATCGGTGTTGGTGTGTCGGTGCCGCGTTCGTCGTATACGCAGTATCAGTGGGCAGTGAAGGAAGGCGTTTTGAAAATGGTAAGCGGTGTGCACAGCGTCGAAGATCCGGCGCTGAAAGATCTCAAGCCCGGTGACTTGTTGTTCTGGACGGGCACGTATTCGACTAAGGATCGCAACCCGCCAATCTCGCACGTGATGATTTACCTCGGCACCCTGAAGTCCGACGGCAAGCAGGTCATGTTCGGTGCCTCCAGTGGTCGCCGCTACCGCGGCAAAAAGATCCACGGAGTCAGTGTGTTCGATTTCAAAGTTCCCTCGGCGGAATCAAAGTCGCGCTTCGTCGCCTTCGGCTCGGTGCCAGGGCTGCGCTGAGTAGCTGAGATTGTAGAGCGGGCGCTTCGCCTGCCTCGGTGCGTTGGTGGGAGAAGGGCTGCAGGACACCGGTCGGTGATGATTAAATCGCTCGCTTCGAGCGGCAAGCAGAGCGCTTGCCTTGTAATCTTCTAAGGCGTTGCGAACCCGCCTGAGTAGGCGTGAATTTAAATTTACCGCAAATGTCAGGGCGCCTTCTCGACCGCTGGCTGCGACTTGCTGTTCGCTACGGTCGCCGTTTTTTCGACCAGCTGCCGGATTTTGAGCTGCAGGTCGCCGATGCGAAAGGCGATAATTTCCGGCTGCCAGTCGGGAAAGCGGCTTTCCACTTGTTCGTAAGCGCTGCGGGCGCTTTGGAAACGTCCGATGGCTTGAGCGACGTCGCCGGCTTCTTCGAATTGAGTGCCTTCGACGACCCACGCGAGGCCCTGCAGCCAGATGTCGGCGGCGGGCGAGAGATTGGGGAAGTAGACTTCTTCGACAGGGGCGGGAGGGGTTGCCTGCGGCATCAGCATTTGCGTGCTGATCGTTGACTGCGCTGGCGACTCAGTGACGGCAGCGTTAGCGCTGGCGATCTCGCTGTTGATCGGCAACGGCTGAAAGGGGACCGGGTCGGCTTTGAACAGGTTGTCCCGGTCTTGCTTAATCCGCTTGGCCGCCGGCTGGGTTTGGAGAATCTTAATCTCCTGAGGAGTTTCATTCCAGGTGGGTAGCGCCAACACGACTGTTGGCATTTTCCCCACATCCGCCTGCGGAACCTCGTCTTCTTCGACGTCGCCCGCCCAGAGGCTGACGGCCGACAGGCACAGCAGCGCACAGACCTGAGCACATACCGGCCACGGTTTAGGGATGAACAGGTTTTGTCGTGAGGGCAATGCCATCGGAGGCAATAAGTTAATTGCAGTGGGTCCAATAAACCAGAGGAATCTGGTTGCTTGCAGGGAGGCGCGGGTGCGCCAGAGTGGAGCATGGACAAGGCTCACCAGTTTGTTTGTCGCCGTCGCGTCGAGTTTGCCGATACCGATGTCGCCGGCATTATGCACTTCGCGAATTTCTTCCGCTTCATGGAAGTCACCGAGCATGCGTTTTATCGCTCGATGGGTTTCTCGGTTCACCCTCTGCGTGCGCCACTGCCGATCGAGGTCAACAGCGGTGCTGACACCGCAGGCATCGATACCGGAGTGGGCTGGCCGCGAGTGCATGCCTCAGCAGATTTCAGGTTGCCGCTGCGCTTCGAGGAGGAGGTCGATGTCGAATTGTTGATTGAAGAGATCCGCGCTAAGACGATTCGATATCGGTTCCGGTTTTGGAAATTTCCCGATGATGCCGAACGCCGCGCGCTGGCGGCAACCGGAGGCTTCGTGGTGGTCGCGGCCGCTCTCGATGGAGAGCGCGGGCGCATGAAAGCGGTTGCCATACCCGATGATGTGCGCGACAAAATCGAAGTGGCTCCCGAGGCAATGCTGTCCGCTGCAGATCGTTAGCAGGTGCCGGGACTGAATATTTTTTGATGTTATGAACTACGCTTGGTTGTTTTTCGCCCTCGGCACGGTCCTCACTTGGGGACTGTACGGGATTTTTCTGCACGAGGGCCAGATCGGCATGGGTGATCCGGTCAACGGTCGCTACAAGGCCTTCCTGTTTGTCGGCATCGCTTACTTCCTGGTGGCCGTGCTGGCACCGCTGGCGATTTTGATGATTCGCGGTGCGGATTGGAAATTTACCGCGCCCGGTATGTGGCTGTCGCTGTTTGCCGGAGTGCTCGGAGCGATCGGAGCGTTTTTCGTGCTACTCTCGCTGGGGGCGCTGTTCGGTCAGGGCAATAAAAGTGCGCCGGCGATTGTTATGTCGATCATCTTTGCCGGTGCGCCGGTGGTCAATGCGGCCGTGTCGCTCTACAAGCATCCGCCGGACGGTGGTATGTCAGCGGTAAAGTGGCCGTTCGTGCTCGGCATCGCCATGGCGGCGGTGGGTGGTTTCCTGGTAGTGCGCTTTAAGCCCGAGGCAGCGCACAAACCGAAACCGATCGCTGCGGCACCTGCTTCAGCTGACGCCGACGCAGAGTCAATTATCGATCCAAAAGGCTAGTCACTTGTGAGCGCCGGACGCCGAGAGATCGAAGCCCTGCAGTTGAAGAAACTGCGTGGTCTGATCTCGGAGTTGAGCTCGGGCAATGCCTTTTACAAAAGCCGGCTGAAAGAGGCCGGAGTGGACGCGCGCATCGCCAGCTTGGCGGCGTTCGTCGAGCGCATGCCGTTCACCAGCAAGATGGATGTGGTGTGGGATCGCGAAGAGGCGCCCCCCTACGGCACCAATCTTACCTATCCGCTGAGCGACTATTCGCGCTTTTGCCAGAGCAGCGGCACGACCAGCGGACCTTTGCCCTGGTTGGACACCAACGAAAGTTGGTCGGCGATGTTGGACTGTTGGGATCGAGTGTTCGAAGCGGCAGAGGTCGACAGCGAACAGGTCATCTTTTTCGCGTTTTCGTTCGGGCCGTTCCTTGGATTCTGGACGGCGTTCGATGCCGCGGTGCGGCGCGGCAATCGTTCGATCCCGGGCGGTGGCCTGGGTAGCGAAGCCCGCTTGCGAACCATGGCGATGAACGAGGCCAAAGTGCTGTGCTGCACGCCGACTTATGCGATGCGCCTCGGCGAAGTGAGAGCATCGCTGGCCAATGACAGCGAGCTGGCAGGTAGCTTGTGCGTCGAAAAAATCATCGTCGCCGGCGAGCCCGGCGGCAGTCTTCCCGAGGTGCGCGAGAAATTGGAAAGCTTGTGGCCGGGCGCGCGGGTATTTGATCATCACGGCATGACCGAGGTCGGACCGGTGAGTTACGAGCGCACCGACGAGCCGATGAAACTGTGTGTCATCGAAGAATCGTACTTCGCCGAAGTCATCGATCGCGAGACGCTGCGCGAAGTCGAATCCGGTGAGAAAGGTGAGTTGGTGCTAACGACGTTAGATCGTGCGGCCAGCCCCTTGCTCCGTTACCGCACTGGCGATTTGGTGGAGAAGGGTTTTCTCGAGGCCGGCAAAGACGGATCGATCCTCGCGCTGCAAGGCGGCGTGCTTGGCCGGGTCGACGAGATGGTCGTGATTCGTGGCGTGAACATTTATCCGACCGCGATCGAGAAAATTATTCGCAGCTTCCCCGAGGTCGCTGAATATCAGGTCATCGAGAGCACCCGCGATTCAATGGCCGAACTCGAAATCGCCGTCGAGCCGATCCCGAGTGCGGCGGGAGTGTCAGAAGATCTCATGCAGCGGATCGGGCGGGCGCTGGCCAACGCGTTTACGCTGCGGATCCCGGTGCGCATTGTCGAGCAGGGCGCGCTGCCGCGGTTTGAGTTTAAGAGTCGCCGGTGGGTGAAGCGGTGAGGGGGCTGGCAGGCGCGGGCGCGTTTGCGTTTTGCCTCAATAGATGATCTGCCGTAGCTTCGAATTTCGAATCCCAAACTATCGTGAGCACGCCAATTGTCGAACTGAAAGAAATCTCCAAGTGGTATGAGTCCGACCCGGACCGGCGAGTGCTTGATGGACTGTCGTTGAATGTTTCTTCGGGAGATCGTTTTGCGGTGGTCGGGCCGTCGGGATGCGGCAAGAGCACTTTGTTGAATATTTTGGGAACGCTCGACTCTCCGAGTGAGGGAGAAGTGATCTTCGACGGGCAATCGCTCGTTGGGATGAAGGAAAAGAAACTCGCCGAGCTGCGCAGCGGTCAGGTCGGTTTTATTTTTCAGCTGCATCATCTGTTGCCGCAATGCACGGCCTTGGAAAATGTTCTGGTGCCGACGCTGGCGCTGGCCAGCCGACCGGAGGAAAAAGCCACGCTGGAGCACGCCCGCTCACTGATGGACCGTGTCGGCCTGGCGGACAAATGCGACAGCCGGCCGTCTCAATTGTCGGGCGGTGAACGCCAGCGCGTGGCAGTAGTGCGGGCATTGATCAATCGACCGAAGCTTCTGCTCGCCGACGAGCCAACCGGTGCGCTCGATGAAGAAAATGCGGGGCGTTTGGTGGATCTGTTAGTCGAACTCAACGAGTCGGAGAATCTCGCTCTGATCATGGTGACTCACGATCTCGATCTGGCGAAACGCATGGGCCGCACGGTCGAATTGCACCAGGGAAAAATTGCTGACGGGAAGTCGTAAAACCTGAAAATGATGACAATTTTCGGTTTGGTTGTTCGCAGTCTGCGCCACTACTGGCGTTTGCATGTTGCGGTGGGTATCGGGGTTGCGTTGACCGCGGCGATCTTGAGCGGCGCGCTGGTGGTAGGTGATTCCGTGAAGGAAAGTCTGCGGCGTAACGCCGCGGCGCGGATCGCCAAGGTGGAAACGGTGATCATTGGCGGCGAGAGATTTTTCACCGCCGATCTCGCAACTCGTGTTCGGGAAGCGAGCGGTGCCCAAGTGGTGGCGCCGGTGTTGCAAGTCGAGGGTACTGTGACAGGGCAGGGTGGTGGAGCGCGTGAAAATGGCGTGCAAGTGCTCGGCGTCGATGCGAATTTTTGGAAGCTGGGTGTTTCAGGTGAAGCGCCAAAGGTGACGGAGAACGATGACTGGTTTGCGATCAATGATGTCTTGGCGCGTCGGTTGGGAGTGAAGGTCGGCGATCGGCTGATCCTGCGAGTCGAAATTCCCGGTGCTTTGTCGAAAGACGCGCCGTTGTCCGGCGAGTCGGATCGGGTCCTGCCCTTGACCCTTGAGGTCGGCGAGATCGTCGCAGCGGATCAGATGGGGCGCTACAGCCTGAAGGCGGAACAGGTTCCAGCGGCGAGCGCTTATTTGCCGCTGGGAGTGTTGCAGGCCAATCTAGAAAAAGCGGGCCGGGCGAATGTAATTTTGGTCGGCGGTAGTGAAGCGGCAGCGGTTAGCGCGGCATTGGAGGAGAGCTGGCAGCTTGATGATCTGGCGCTGGACATGAAGGACATCGAAGGCAGTGACAGCAAGTGGCGTCAGCTGACCAGCGAGCGGGTGTTCCTGGATGCAAAAACGGTCGATGCGGCCGTCGCTGTCGCGGGTGAATCAAGTGGCTCGGTGCTGACTTATCTGGTCAATGGCATCGAATTCGATGGCAATGTGACGCCTTACTCGATGGCGACCGGGGCATCTGGAAAAGGCAGTTCGATCTATGCAGGAGGGCTCGCGGACGATGAGACGATGGTCAGCCAATGGTTGGCCGACGACCTCGGGCTCAAGATCGGCGATGAAGTGACGCTGACCTATTTTGTCGTTTCCAAGGGGCGCAATCTCGAGGAGGAATCGGCGAAGTTTAAGGTCAAATCTGTGGTCGCCATGGACGACCCTGAGTTGAACGGCTCGTGGACACCGGCCTTTCCCGGATTGCTGAATGTCGATGATGTCGACGACTGGGAGCCGGGTATTCCGATCGACAAGTCGGCGATCCGTGACAAAGACGAGGACTACTGGGATGAGTATCGGGCGACGCCGAAGCTGTTTGTATCGCTGGCGGCGGCGCAGAAGATGTGGAGCAATCGTTTTGGCGATACGACGTCGGTACGTTTTCCGGCAAGCGCGGTTTCCGCGGCAGAATTCGAGACGGCATTTCGCGAGCAGCTTGAGTTG
>JBBKXR010000318.1:0-14519 GCA_037969585.1 Verrucomicrobiales bacterium | reverse complement strand
TATCCACACAGCAAAACCGCCAGGGCCGGATGCCGACGAACATCACGCCACAAAAGATTCATCGAGCGCCGCCACTCGGCACGAAGCGATTTGCCTTTCAGCGTGGGCCGATCACGACGGCTTGATTCGATCGGAGCTTTCATTCCTCGCCGCCGCCCTCCCTACGGACTCTTGGATCGACTAAGCCAAGAAAAATTTCTCCAGAAACCCGCGCTAACAACACCAGCAAACCGAACAGGAAACTTCCCGCCAGGAGGATGCCAAAATCGCGATTCAAGCCCGCGTTATACAACATACCTCCCAGCCCACGGAAACCCAGTATCCCCTCGGCGAGAATGGACGCACCGAGCACGAACGGCAGCAACTCGGCAATCGACATCACAATCGGCCGAAGCGAATTTCTCAAAGTATGCCGATAGAACAACCGTGAACTGCGCATACCACGCATCCGCCCTACCCACAGATGATCGGCCTGATCCGCATGTTGAATGCTGCCACTAACCGACCTCATCAGCCAGGCCGTCCCAGCCAAGCCGATGATCAGCGCCTGCACAAACCCAGGCCAATTTTCCAAAAACCATGGGCTGCCTCCACTGAAAGTGACTGCAAAGCCTCCGATCTCGCTGTCCGGAAGAAGCAAACTTCGTTGATCCAACATCCACCACTCAGCCACCGCAGCCAACCAAAACACCGGCAGGCAAACGCCGACCGCAAACGGAAGAGCCAACAGCCAGGCGAAAGGGTTTTTCCGTGACCGACCGCGCAATATCCCGATCGGGATACCCATCCCAAGGATCACCAACAGCGCCATTCCCGACACCCACAAAGTCTTCAACGCACCATCGCCGACAAGGGCTCGCACCGAATTCGGCGACTCCCCACCCGCCGTTGAAAATCGCTGGGCTTTCCCACTGATCACCGACCACGCCAAAGTGACAGCATTACCCTCGGCGCCCACAGACTCCAGCCGGTCACCACGCGCCACGCCAACATCGCTTTTGCTCAACATCAGGATCACTTGGCAAATCACCAGAAGTGATCCGACCATCAGCAAAAAACGCACCGCCCCCGACAGCAAGCGACTGATGGCGAAACGAGTGCGCATAAGTATTAACTCTTTACTAAAATCAGGACCGGTCGGCAATGCCCACGATCACGAGATCAGTTCAGCTTTCAGGCCCTCCCTGAACCGGCTGGGGAGTCACTGCACTCGAATCCGTATCCGACTCATCTGCTAACTCGCGTTTCACCCACCACGGCCGTGAAACAACCAACCCCGCTGGAGGTGCCGTCACCGGTTGGTTGCTGCGCCGCCCATCCATCAACGGCCGCTGCTCTCGCAAGATGCCACGTCTTGCCATCACCACTTCGCCACTTTCATACAAGAACAGACACGGCTTCAATGTCCACAACAGCGATTGTAATTCCACCGCCAAAGATTGCACCGCAGGCGGATCCGTCTCGGTCTTCAACTGATCGAGCAAGTCGTCTACGATCTGGTTACGCAACCCGCTGAAATTACCACCACCAGCCTCGGCATCCGCTTGAGTTGAATGCCACAACTGAGATTGATCCCGACGGAAACCCAGTTCCCAACTGAGCAACATCGCATCGAAATCGCGCGGCTCGAGCGCCCCCGAAATCATCTCCAACCAAGGCCGCGCTGCTAAATCCGCCCGGACCCCCGCGCTCCGCCAGGCACTGACCAGCGTCGCCGCCACATCTCGATGCTCAGGATTTCCAGCGTCGACCAGCAGACGAAACGACAAGGTCTCACCGTCCTTATTGCGCAACCACTGCTTTTGATTTTCGCCGTCGTCGCCGTCAGTGGCCAAAGACCAACCCACCTCGGCCAATATCGCATGGGCTTTTTCCACGTCGAATTCGGGAACATCGACCTTTTCCGGACACAGCCACAGATTCGGATAAAAAATTCCACGACACACTTGCGACTCCTGTCCCACCGCGTTTTTGACCAATGCACTAACGTCAATCATGTGCGCCAACGCCGTGCGCACCCGACCATCGAGAAACGGTTCGCGGCGCAAATTCCAGGCGACGAAACTCTGTGTGCGCGGAATCCCGTCGATCTCCTCAACCCGATCGTCGCCACGCATCACCACCCGCTCGACATCATCGGGACGCAGCACATCGATCTGTCGAAGTCGAAACCCGACCGCCCGTGCCGCGTGATCAGCGATCACCTCATAGCGAATTTCCTCCTGCTGCGCCGCCCCACGAAAGTAGCTGTCGAAGGCCTGCAGCGTCAGCGATTTTCCCGGCTCTCGCGACGCAACCCGATACGGCCCCGTGCCAACCGGCTGAGCAAAAAACGCCGCCCGCTCCGCCTCGCCCGCTACCGCCGCGCCCGCCAACAAGTGCGCTGGTAATATCGGCAGCGCCTCCCAGCTCTCCATCAGTGGCGCATAGGGCTCGCGCAGCGCCACGCTGACCACCCGAGGCTCCACAGCATCAACTGCAATCACCGACGCAAACCACGGCTTCAGCGCAGAAACCGATCCCGGTCGCGCCACCTCGCGATACGAGTAAACCACATCGTCCGCCGAAAACGGCGTGCCGTCGTGCCAAGTGATCCCTTCTCGCAAATGCAAGCGCACCTCCGGCTCGACTACGAATCTCGCCACCCCGAGCGGCTCCAACACCGGCTGCAAATTTTCGTTGGCTTGATAGAACAGTTCCAGCTCGCGCTGAAAAAGATCCACCTCACCCGCAGCACTGATCACGGCAATCTGGTTCGCCTCATCAAAGACGACGTGTCGGATCTGCGCCTTCTCGACCGCATCCCGACGAAACAGATCGAAAGATTCCTTGGCAGAATCTTTCACTGTCAGCTGAATCCGTGTCACCGGAAAGCGCGTCTTATCGTCGAACACCTCATCGATTTCCTCAACCCCGCGGAGTTCGTGATCACCCAGCACCAACTCCAACGCATCATCCTTCTGCTCCAACGAACTCACCCCCCACCCCAACCAACGCTCGTCCTTTGCCTCGCGCAACTCCTCCAACTTCACCAACGCCGCCGCCGCCCCGGCCGCATCGCGAAAGAAAAACGACACCCGCTGCCGCAATTCCCAACGCTCCGCCAGATGCCCACGCATCAGCATTTCGTCGTCGCGGCGAAACAGTTTCTCAAACACCAGATCGGTAATTTCCCGCTGAAATCCCGACGATGGCTGCAGAGGATTAAGCGCCCCTGGATCCTCCCGCACCGCCACCACCATCGCCGTCGGCGTCTCAATCGAAAGCTTACCCAACTCGCCCCACAACCACACCACCCCCGCGACAATCGCCACCGGAATCAAAACACAGAAAAAACGCACGCGCCACATCGGTCGCTAATGTCTCTCAGTGCTGCAAAAGGCGCAAGGCTATCGTTGCATTGGGTTTTTTGTTTCCGGCCAATGGACGATCACGTGAGACCGTCCGTCCCGGCGGTCAAGAGCTGGACGAGCCGTAAGATGGATCTCCTGATCCGTCTCCTGTGGACGAGCAACAAAGCGCGACCAACCCGCCAAGAACCCGCCAACTAGGTACAACACGGACAAGGCTGCACCCAATGCCCCGGCGTGATCTCTTTCAGCGACAAATCCATGCCGACACTGTCCTTCCACTTCGGATGCGAGACACGATACCCGAAGGCACAGCCGTCCGGCGGATCGATGGGTGATGGCACTTCGCCAATCAGCGGCTCGCGCTCTGTGCGGTCGGCGGGATCGGGTGTGGGGATCGCTTCGATAAGTGCCTTGGTGTAGGCGTGGCGGGGATTTTGGTAAATCTCATCAGCATCGGCGATCTCCATGATTCGTCCGAGATACATCACCGCCACCCGATCGCTTACGTGTTTCACCACCGCCAGATCGTGCGCGATGAAAAGATACGACAAACCGAGATCGCGCTGCAGTTGCATCAATAGATTCAGCACCTGACTTTGCACCGACACATCCAACGCCGACACCGGTTCATCGAGCACCAATAGATCTGGATTCACCGCCAGTGCCCGCGCGATACCGATGCGTTGGCGTTGCCCGCCGGAAAACTCGAACGAAAATTTATCGGCGGCGCTGGCCGGCATGCCGACTCGGTCGAGCAGATCAGCAACCCGCAGGCGGCGCTCTTCGCGAGTGCCGATTTTTTGCACCACCATCGGTTCGGAAACGATCTCGCCCACCGACATGCGCGCGTCCAACGACTCCGCCGGATCTTGAAACACCATCTGAAAATCCTGACGCAGCGGACGTAAGCGCCGCTGGCTCATATGAGTGAGGTCGTGGCCGAGAAATTGCACGTTGCCGGCGGTTGGTTCAAGCAAGCGGACAATGGCTTTGCCAAGGGTGGATTTACCACATCCCGATTCACCGACCAGACCCAAGGTCTCGCCTTTTGCGATCGAAAAGCTAACGCCATCGACCGCCCGCACCGCTCCAACCTGACGACGCAGGACGCCGCCGCGCACCGGAAAGTGCATCTTTAAATTTTCGACGCTGAGCAGAGGTGTGGACATGGGCGAGAGCAGACTAATTTCGCGATCTTCGATGTTGGTAAACGGCGTCGCCGAGGAATTCTTAAAACCTAACACTATGCGAAGCATAGCGGACACTTCTCCACCCAATGTCCGGGCGAGATCTCTTCGTAGGCGGGTCGCTTTTCAAGGGTCGCTCCTTCGCGCTTCATTCGTTGGCAAAAACGGCAGCCTGGCACAAAATTCTGAATCGATGCCACCTGCCCGGGAATGGTCGGCAGCTCGGACTTGCGCTCGCGGTCGAGACGCGGAATCGAATTCATCAGCCCCTTCGTGTAGGCGTGCCGGGGATTGGCGAAAAGCTCCAGCACTGGCGCTCGCTCGACCACCCGTCCGGCATACATGACCACTACCTCGTCGCACTGCTCGGCGATAACACCGAGATCGTGAGTGATCAGCAGCACCGCCATGCCCCGTTCCTTTTGCATGGTCTGCAGTAGATTCAAAATCTGTGCCTGAACGGTCACATCGAGGGCGGTGGTCGGCTCGTCTGCGATCAGCAAATCGGGGTCACAGCTGAGTGCGATGGCGATCACCACCCGCTGGCGCATGCCGCCGGACAGCTGGTGCGGATACTCGCTGACGCGGCGCTCCGGCGCTGGTATACCGACTGCATCGAGTAGTTCGACCGCCTTTTGCAACGCCGCACGCGAATCCATCTCGCGATGAATTTGCAGTGACTCGATGACCTGTCGGCCGATACGATGCACCGGGTTCAGCGCCGCCATTGGCTCCTGAAAAATCACCCCGATCCCCTCGCCGCGCAGGTCATACATGGTCTGCTCCGAAGCTCCGACCAGTTCCTTCCCCTGAAAGCGAATGCTGCCGCCGACGATGTGTCCCGAAGGCTTGGGCAACAGGTCGACGATCGACATCGCCGTGACGGTTTTGCCGCATCCGGACTCACCGACAACACCGAGCGTTTTGCCTTTCTCAAGGTCAAAGGAAACGCCATCGACGGCGCGCACCATACCGCCTTCCGTATCGAAGGCGGTGGCAAGATTTTCGATTTCAAGCAGCTTGCTCATGGCTTGACCTCCTTTGTCTGATCTTGGTTCGCACCCGCTTCCGCTTTCACCGCAGGTGTGCCTTTCTCCTCAGCCGCAGGCGCAGCCGGTGCCACCATTCGATACCGGTCTTTCACCTCCTGCACCTCGGGAAAGGTCTCCCCCGAACGCTTCGCCGCCAAGGTTTCCTTTTTCATCTCTTCGTCGATCCAGTAGACGTAGGTCTCCATCGGAATGTATTTTCGCGGCGGCGCGAATTCGGTAAACTCGCTGTCCGGCCAACGTACCCAACGCCACACGCCGACGCGTCCGAACTCGGTCATGTAACCGGGAATGAACACGCCCGAATCGTGTACGATAACCTGCATCTCGTGGGCGTATTTGATCTTTTCCTCATCGGTCTGCGCTTTTCGATACGCGGTCACCAAGCTGTCCATCCGATCATCAGCAAAAGAAAACACGTTATTGGTATCCTGCTTGAGATTACCTTTTTCATCGTAGGCATTACTGGAGTGAAAGTACTCGTAGTAGCGCGGATAAGGCGGCTGAAATCCCCACGCGGAGTAGGCCAACTCGTGCTCTTTCTGCATCTGCTTTTTGTAGACCACCGTATGGTCAAGTCCATCGAGCACTAGATCGAGGCCGGCTTTGCGCGCCTCCTCTTTTAGAATCACCATCATGCGCTCCCGGATCGGATCGTTGCTGTAAGTCAGCACCACCTCAAGACGTCGCCCCTTCGCATTCCGCAAAATGCCATCACCGCCCTCCTTGTCGTATCCCGCCTTGGCAAAATACTCCCGAGCGGTGCGAATCGAAAAAGGACGCGCCTGAATGTCAGGATTGTCGAATGCACCAAAGCCGCGCGTCCAGCCCGGCAAGCGTTCGGCATCGCCGCGAAACACAACATCGATCACCTTCTGCCAGTTGATCGCATGATTGACGCCGAGCCGCACATTCAAGTCATCGAGCGGCGGCTTCGCCATGTTAACGTAGAGCGCCCAAGGAATTCGAGGAAACTGGTTGTACCAAGTGTAGCGCTCGATATAGCCATCGAACACCGGTGGCATTTCAGACTTCTCATACCAGTACTCCGGCAGCGTGATCGGGAAATAATCGATCTCACCAGCCCGAAACAACTCCCACGCTTTCGACGTGTCGCGCACCACGGTATAAACCAGGCGATCGGCGTTGAAGCGGTACCTATAGAATTTCTTGTCCTGCGCCCACCATTCAGGATCGCGACTCAGCGTGATCGACACTCCCTTCACCAAACCTTCCGGTTTGACTGTATACGGCGCCGTGGTCGGCGGCACCTGCCACTGATACCGGAACTCGTAGTCCGGCCCATACTCTTTGTAAAAATGCGGCGGCGATGGCGGAAAACTGGCGTCGTAGGCGGGCTTCGGACGCGCTTCGGGCAACCTCACTTCGACCACGTCATCGCCGTAGATGGATACACCGGCCAGTTCTTCGCGCAGGTATTGCTTGAACCAGGGTGTCACCACATTATCCGATGCGCGCAGATAAATGAACCACATGAAATCCACCGGCTGCACCGCCACGCCGTCGTTGTAACGAGCGTCCGGATCGATTCGGAAATAGACTTTGCTGCGGTCCTCCGATATCGCCCACTCCTTCGCAACCCCCGGGATGATCTCGCCCGTTTCCGGATGTAGATCGATCATACCGAGCTCGACATTGTCGTACAATTCACCGCGAAATGAGTTGTTCGAATTTGGCCCGAACGGTCGAATCGTCGGTGGAAATGATCCGATAAAGTAGCGAAACGCTCCGCCCTTTTTCGCCGCCGGATCACCGATCTCCGGCTGCTCTTCGCCATTTTCCCAGACCAAGCCCTGCGGTAGATCGGCTGCATCGTGGAACTGAAAATACTCACCGTCAGCTAGTCGGTCTTGAAAGCCCTTCGCCTTTTCGCGCAATTCCGACAGACCCTCACTCAATTTCGCCCTGGCCTCGGCGTTAGTCTCCTCAGCGATTGTTTTTTCCAACTCAGAGACCGCCTTTTGACGCTCGCTCAACTGCCCGTTCAGCCAGCCATCGATATAACTATTGTACTGCGGATACCAACTTTCAAAGTCCGCCACCGCTGCCTCATCACTGCCAGTGTCCCCGCACCCCGAAAGACCGAGCGCGACACCTAACAAACATCCAACTATGCAGATTCGAACCATTGCAAAAAATAAGGAACAAAGAACACCAGAGCCGCTCACCGATAATAACTGAACTTCTTCGGATCGAATGCCTCGCGCACCGCTTCTCCGACGAAGGTGATCAAAATTAGTAATCCAACGAGCATAAAAAACGCAGCGCTCACCAGCCACGGCGCCGACAGGTATTGCAGACCATCTCGCAGCAATTGCCCCCAGGTGGCGTATTTAGACGGGACGCCGAAGCCGAGATAGTCGAGCGAGGTCAGCGCCAGCACCAGCCCAGAGACCGAGAATGGCACTAGAGTCACGATGATCGCCACCGAATTTGGCAACAGGTGACGGAACAAGATGCGCGGCGTCGAAGCCCCAATCACCCGGCTCGCGGCGATGTAGTCCCGCTGCTTTTCCTTGAGAGCCGCCGTGCGCATCAGGTAGGTCATGCCCATCCACCCGAACACCGCCAAAATGCCGACAATGATCCACAGACCCGCCGCCTCCTTGAGCCGTTCCGGTACCGCCGTGCTTGCAATCATGACCACGAACAAAAACGGCATGTTCGACAACGTCTCGATCACCCTCTGAATTAACAGGTCGAAGGTGCCACCGAAAAACCCCATCAGCAGACCGACGCTGACGCCGATGAAATACACCAAAGGAACGTAGACCAGCGTGGCTTGGAAATTCACCTGAAGGCCACCATACAAATACGCTAACACATCGTAGCCCCGCGAATTCGTGCCCAGCGGATGCCGGCTGCCAAATGCCATCGTCGGCGGCGCCGGGGAAAAATGCACCTCGCACAGCTGACTCGATTCAATCGCTAAAAAATCGGCCAGCGCGCCCTCGCCGTTCCACACCTCGCTACCAGCGATTACCTCTCCGTCCTTGAACTTCGCGCCGTAAATACGCGTTCCCTCACGATCCCAGCCATCCGCGTCACCGTCGCGCACACCTTCCCTATAGCGGTAGCGGACGTGCTGACGCTCGGGCCGTTGCACGTCGTAGACCTGTGATGCCAAACCGGCGAAAAGCTCGCCATTTTCCATCACCCGCCCCTCGTCGTCGCGATCCGCCAACGGCGTCGCCACCGGCCCGACATTGTCACCAGTCGGCGCGTACGGTACCAGCGGCATCAACACAAAGTCATCGGTGTCCGCCTCGCGAAACTGTCGACGCAGCGAACGCCAGTCCGCCGGCGCCTGCGCGGCATCGCCCTCAACCCCGTAGTCCCTCGCCGGTTCGACATCGCGAGTGAACGCTGGAATACTCCACTTACCGTCGTATTTCACCAACAAGGCTTCATTGCCAACCAGCACGTGATCGAGTGAAGCCACCGTCGCCAGGATGCCAATGATCCACAACGAGTAGTAACCACGCTTGATCGATCGAAAGCGCAAAATCCTCCGCTCGGTCAACGGCGTAAAACGAAACCCACGCGCAAAGCGCAGCACCAGCATCAGCCCGAGCGAAAACGCGATCAACGTATACAACCAACCAAACCAGAGAAAGCCCGCGTCGCTACCCTGCCCCTTGGCATGCAGCCAGCCGATATCACGACTGACGGTGAACGGGAAACGTGCCGTCGGAAACTCCAGCCCAAACCATTGCCCCAGTGCCCCCAGCACCGCAACGATCATCAAAAGCCATCCGAATATCCTCAGCATCCCAGTGTAAAATCGAAAAAATAGAAAAGGAAACTCGCAGCGCGTCAGTCGAACTTCACCCGTGGATCAATCGCCGCAACAATGATGTCCGATAGAATATTGCCGATTAGCAACAAGCTGGCGGCGATAGTCAGCGTTCCCATGATGACATACACATCACGACCCAATAGCGCCTGATACTGCAACAGGCCGAAGCCCGGAATGTCGAACACCGACTCGATCAAAATACTGCCACCCACCAGAATCGTCACCAACTGACCAATCGTCGAAGCGATCGGAATGATCGAATTGCGGAACGCGTGCCCGAACACCGCCTTTTTAAAGCTGGCACCTTTGGCAACGGCCGTGCGCACGTAGTCGGTCGCCAGATTGTCCATCAGACTGTTCTTCATCATCATCGTCAGGAAAGCAAAACCCCCGACCACATAACACATCAGTGGTAGCACCGTGTGATGCGCCAGATCGATCAACTTGGCAAAAAGCCCCATCTCACCGAACTCGGGACTGGTCAGACCGAACAGCGGAAACCAGCCCAACCGTGCGCCTAGATAAACCACCAGCACCGCGCCCAAAGCAAAGCCGGGAATTGCATAGCCAATGAAAATTAACACCGACGTCGCATTGTCGATCAAGGTGCGGTGCTTGATCGCTTTGACGATGCCTAACGGCAGGCAAATCCCATAAATGATGATCGTCGTCAAAATACCAAAATACAGAGCGATCGGAATCCTGCCCAGAATCAACGACCACACCGGGTCACCGAATTCGGTCGAATTGCGCAAGTCCCCCTGCAACAGTCCCGCGAAGCTCGATTTATACGCCACCGCACGATCATCGTAGTTGTCCGGCGCATTGCTCACATCGTCCTTGTTGCGGCGCGCCCAGCGCTGTTTGCGCATGTCCACCGTCTCGATGCGCACCTTCCAGCCGTCTGCGACGATCTCTTCGCCGCTGTCCAGATAAGTCGCTGATTTGAGCCCGGTCCGCTCCGCACCCTCCGCCGCGTCGCGCACCACCTTCGCCTGCCGCCCGGTGCCCTTCAGCACCACCAATACCTCCGTTTTCGGATCGCTAACTTCATCGCCTCCGATCATTTCGTCACTCAACGGACGAAACTCCGCCTTGCTCTGCGAGCGTTCGCGCGGCATCGCGCCCAACCACTGCAGATAGGCGACAAAAATCGGCTTATCATAACCAAAGCTCTCCTCCTGCTCCTCGATCCCCTCCTCACTGAGCCCCCCGCCACCCTGTTCGCCTCGCCCACTCGAACCACCGCTTTCAGAAACCTGCTGCGCCTCCTGAAGCGCTCGCTCCATCGGTCCGCCGGGAACCACTCGCGTGATCGAAAACACCAGCAAAGTGATGCCGAACAAGGTCGGAATCAAAAGCAACAAACGCCGGAGAATGTAATCGCGCATCAGTGAATCGAGAAAACAAAAAATCGGCAGCGAACTACGCTGTCGAACACCGGCAAAGCTCAGGTGAAAAGCGGTTCGGTTCAAGGACCTATTTCCGTTACGGACCGAAGCTGCTTTTCCAGCCCGTAGCCGCCTTTGTCAAAAGCGGGACCATCGCGTTGGTCGCGGCATGCTCGCCACCCTGACCCACCGGCAGCCCACTGCCTGACGGACCGCTCCGACATCGATCACTCCGCATCTCATCACGTCAAACCTGAACTTTACTCCATGGTCGGCCTTGCAAAGCGCGCACAACCGGAAAACACTGTGCGCGTGTCCCGCCTCCGCCCGCTCCTGTCAAAAACCGATTCTCACTCGGCGAGACATCCCCGGCTACTGGCACTGATCATCGCCTGCGCCGCGCTTCTGCTCGGCGGCTGCAGTGGCGAGACACCGGTCGAACAAGCGACCCGCGCCGGCATTCTCATCATGGGAAATGCGTCTGAACCGAAAGGCATCGACCCTCATGTCGTTTCCGGAGTATTGGAAAATAATATCGTAAGCTCGCTGTTCGAAGGTCTGGTGGGCGGTCATCCATCCGAGGACGGAGTCGCTCTTCCCGGCGTGGCCGAGCGCTGGGAAGCCAACCAGGACTCCTCCGTCTGGACTTTCCATCTGCGCAAGGACGCCGTTTGGTCGGACGGCCATCCGCTGACCGCCGAGGATTTTCTATTCAGTTTTGAACGCCTGCTGACCCCCAGTCTGGCTGCCGACTATTCCTTCATGCTCTACTACATCAAGGGCGCCGAGGCATTTCACACCGGCAAGAGCACGGACTTCTCTACGGTCGGCGTGACTGCGCCCGATGCGCACACCCTGGTCGTTCAACTCAACGGCCCACTGCCATTCCTGCCGGAAATAACGAAGCACTACACCTGGTTTCCGGTCCCCAAGCACGCCGTGCTGCGTTACGGAGAGATTGGTGAGCCGTTCACCGCCTGGACCCGACCCGAAAACCTGGTTTGCAACGGCCCGTTCCTACTTAAGTCGTGGCGCATCAACGATCACGTCGAGGTCGAGAAAAACCCCACCTACTGGGATGCCGATACCGTCACTCTCAACGGCATCCGCTTTCTGCCGATCATTAATTCCTATACCGAGGCGCGAATGTTCCGCAACGGCCAGCTCCACGTCTCCTACACGCTGGCACCGGAGATGATCGGACTTTCGAAAAAGAACCTGCCGGAAAATGTCCGCACTCAACTCTACCTCGGCACTTACTTCGCGCGTTGCAATGTCGACAGCCCCGCGTTCGGCGATCCCAAGGTTCGCAAAGCGTTCTCGCTCGCCATCGATCAACGCTCGATTATCGACAATGTCACCCTCGGCAACCAGCAACCTGCCAGTGGTTTGGTACCGCCGTTCGGTGACTATCCCGCGTCCACCGTGGTCAACTTCGATCCCGAGAAAGCGCGCGCACTGCTGGCCGAAGCCGGCTTCCCCAACGGCGAAGGCTTGCCCGACATCGAATTCCTGACCACCGATCAGGATTCCGCCAAAGCCCTTTCCGAAGCGCTGCAGGCGATGTGGCGGAAACACCTCGGAGTAACCGTGAAAATCAAACAGATGGAGTGGACATCGTACCTCGCCACCATGTTCGAGCAGGAATACGACCTCGCCGCCGGCGGCTGGATCGGCGACTACCTCGACCCATTAACTTTTCTCGACATGTGGATGAAAGATGGCGGCAACAACCGCACCGGATGGTCGAACGAAAAATTCGAGACCATCCTCAAGCGCGCCAGCCAAACTGGTGACGCCACCGAGCGCTACCAACTTCTCAAGCAGGCCGAAGAATTGTTCCTCTCCGAACAGCCGATTCTGCCAATCTATTGGTACACCCGCAATTACCTGATCAGCAAAGACGTCGATGGTTGGGACCCGCTGATTCTCGACAACCATCCCTACAAGTTCGTCCGCCTCAACCCTTCCGGCGACGACTCGCTCTGATTTCTTTCGCCCGCTCGCAGGTTTCCTTACCCAATGTTCCGCTTCATCACCAACCGCCTTCTGCAGGGCCTGCTCGTGTTGCTCGCGCTTTACACGATCACGTTCTTTCTGGTCAAGTGGATGCCCGGCGACGCGTTCACCACCGAGAAAAACATGTCGGAGGAGACCAAGGCAAACATGCGCAAAAAATTCGGCCTCGATCGGTCGATCGCTTATCAATACGTCATCTATCCGACACGGATCCTCACCGAAGGCTCGCTCGGCATTTCGACCAGCAAATCGCGCGAGGTCCGCGAGATTATTGCCGAATCATTTCCCGCTTCCCTGGTTCTCGGACTGGCGGCCATGGGAATCGCTGTCGGTATCGGAGTGCCTCTCGGTGTGATCTCTGCTGTGCGCCGCAACACCTGGGTGGACTACGGAGGAATGGCCATCGCCATGCTCGGCATCTGTGTGCCCGCCTTTATTATCGGTCCGATTTTACAGATCACCCTCGCGCTGCAATTGCCCCTTTTTAAAGTCGCCGGCTGGGGCAGTCCTGCCGATGTCATCCTGCCCGCGTTCACGCTCGGTCTGGTCAGCGCCGCCTACCTGGCCCGACTGACCCGTGGAGGAATGTTAGAAATCCTTTCGCAGGATTTTATACGCACCGCCCACGCAAAAGGCGTTCCCGCCTCGAAGGTGATTATTCGTCACACCCTTCGCGGAGGGCTGCTACCCGCGGTTGCCTATGTCGGTCCGGCCTTCGCCGCCTTGATCAGCGGTTCATTTATCGTCGAAACCATTTTCCAAGTGCCCGGCATGGGACAGCATTTCATCAACGGCATAAAATCTCGCGACCCGTTCCTGATTCAGGGCGTGGTGCTTTTCTTCGGAGTCCTCATCGTCGTCATGAACCTGGCCGCCGACATCGTCATCGGCATGCTCAACCCCCGCGTCCGTCTCGGAGATGAGTAGTCCACAGAAAACACCCGCTTCCGAAGCGCCACTCGACGAGTTTGACGTCGAGAGCGGCACATCATTGTGGGGGGATGCCTGGCACCGAATGCGCAAGAACACCCTGGCGATGTTCAGCCTGTGGTTTGTCATCGGCATGCTGTTGCTGTGCTTCGCGTTCGCCTGGTTTTGCACCCCGCCCAACGCAATCGACCTGGCCAACAAGTTCGCCGGACCATCGTCGACTCACTGGCTCGGCACCGACCAACTCGGACGCGACATCTTTTCCCGCACGCTCTACGGAGGACAAATTTCGCTGCTGGTTGGCTTCGTTTCCACCGCCGTCGCGCTGCTCATCGGAGTGACCTACGGCGCCATCTCCGGCTTTGTAGGTGGCCGCACCGATTCGGTCATGATGCGCGGTGTCGACACCCTGTTTGCGATTCCATTTCTTGTCGTCGTCATCGTTCTGCGCGAAGTGATCTCAGGGTGGACCAACGCCGGATCCGGTTGGGTGGTCGACCACTGGGGCTGGAGCAAAGACTTCACCGATCGCCTCGCCAACCTGATCCCGCTGTTCGTCGCCCTCGGCGTATTCGGCTGGCTCACTCTGGGACGCATTGTTCGCGCCCAGGTGATGAGCTTGCGTGAGCAGGAATTTGTCGAAGCCGCCCGCTCCCTCGGACTGTCCAATTATCGCATCCTGTTCCGACACATCATTCCCAATACCCTCGGCCCGACAGTGGTCTACGCGACGCTGACGGTTCCCGGCTTTATCCTTTACGAAGCCACCC
>JBBKXR010000317.1:0-5985 GCA_037969585.1 Verrucomicrobiales bacterium | reverse complement strand
TTTTCGTCGTCTTCCATTTCGTTGACCGCGTCACGCAGTTCACCAAAATGGCCATAGTTCTCGGCAATGGCCGTACGGATTGCTCCGACGTCGGCTGGACCAAAGGAATTATTTGAAAGAACCAGTTCCTTCAAGTCGAGCACTTCTAGTTCGACTTCACTCATCGAGACGAGTCTCCCGCCCACGTGGGGCTTGCAAAGAGTCAATGTAGGGCGCGTAATGCGATCATCCGCTTGCGGAGTGACGCACGCCAAGTCTGCGGTAAAACGTAAAAGCCAGCGGTGGGATTTGAACCCACAACCTCCGCATTACGAATGCGATGCTCTGCCAATTGAAGCTACGCTGGCGGAAATCACGAAGTTCGAAATCGGCGAAAAGAGCCGTACCAAAACGATCGCGAAAAGGAAGAAAATACGTTTTCAGTATGAATATCGTCAAGAGGCGCTTGCTTGGGAAGAGCGATTCCATGCTACGAAGCGGGCTCGAGAAGCTGGGAAATTGCCGTTTTCATCTGCTCAACCATGCCGGAACCGCCTCCTACGTACAATCGGGCGATCTTTCCATCTTTTCCCACAATGACCATTTGAGGGATGGCTTTGGCCTGATATCGCTGGGCCGCCACCCCGTCGATATCCAAAGCGACGGCCACCTTCATCTCGTGCCGCTCCAGGACGCTGCGGACGTGATTCGCCGATTCTTCCAGGTTGACCGAGACCAAACGGACCTGCTGGGGGTCAAATTCCGCGATCGCCTCTTCTACCAGCGGCATGGTCTGCATGCAGGGGGCACACCAGGTCGCCCAAAAATCGAGCACGACGATTTTGCCACGCGCCTCGGACAGAGCAAATTCACCGCCAATCAAAAGCGGCAACTTCACAGATTTGGCGTCGCTGCCAACTGTTTGATGCGCGCCGCCGTTTGCGATATCTCCGTCAGCCTCCGCAGGAATAGCAGGTTCCTGTGCAGCAACCAACTGCCAATCGGTGTAAAACATTTCCTCGTTCGCCGATATACCAGGTGCCGTGAATCCAGCGGATCGCAGTTCCCTGACATCGGCCATCGGAATCTTGCATTCGCCGAGCAATTGCGAATCTCCGCTTAAAAACTCATCGCTCAATCGCTGGGCGAGCAATTTAATTCGACTGCCGTCGTTGAGAATTACTTCTACCTCTCCCTCTCGAGCCAGCGATTCGGATTTTTCCTTTGCCTTCGTCGACACTTCAGCAGCATCGTCGCCCTGCATTTCGTCCAGCCAGACGACTCCGGCGATGCGATGACGAGGCAACACCACTTTCTCCAGCTGTGAGCGAAAATTGATCTCCGACTGGCCCACTGCGACCAAGTGGCCGCGGAGCAAATCGCCATTGCCCGCGATCAGCACGTGACGCTGAGGATTGCCTCGTCGAAATCGCGGCACGGTCAGTGCTTCACGTTGCGCACGAGCGCTGACTTTCAGATCTTCGTGACTGCCTTTTTCTCGAATCACCTCGAGATCGGAAATGCTGATCACCGAACTCGGACCGCCGTAACGAACCGACATCGGGTCGACTGAAAATTGCAGCGCATGACCCGTCGCCATTTTGCTGTCGACCTCCTCGCTGAGTGCGAGCTGATCATCGATGTAAACTTCGACACGAGTATCGATCATCTTCAGGAGAACAGGTAAGGGATACTTGCTGACTCCTTGAAGCCCGTTGTTCGAAAACATGAACGGCCGCCCCTGCTCAACCCGGGTCGCCCAGACGCGGCTTCCCGACGCTAGGATCGTCAGCTCCAGCCCATCTTCGCTATCGTCCGCTGAAGAGCCGAATAGATGCATGCGCACGGCACCTCCCTGCCCTTTCTTACCGAAGCCGAGATCGAACTTCACCTCGCGTGCCGCCAGCGCACTGGCGTGACCGATCTTGCCGTTCTTCGATGCCATGAAGGCCATTCGGTTTCCGGTATGACTAACGGAAGCCGGATCCTCTGACAACACCCGCCAACGCAGGTCGTCGAATCCCTGTTGGCGTTCGGTCTGATCTGCAAATTCGACGGCCTTTACCTTATCAAGCGGAATGCTGTTACCCGCCGCGACCGAATGGGAAAAATGCACCGACTGCTCGTCGATTTCACCAATCCGACAGGAGACGATTTCTTCCGACCTCAATACCAACCGATCAAGGTTATCGTGCGCTTGATGCCAGCCTTTACCTGTCCCGCCAGGCAGCACTCCGCGCACCACTCGCGAGTTCGAACCATCTCGAATTGCCACGGCATTGTCCGCGCCATCACATTTCCAGGCAATCACTTTGCCTACGCCACTGCCGTCGACGATCGCACCGGTTAAGCGTTGCCCTTCGCTAAACAAATTATCTTCCGTCGAACTTCCAATCACCCTCGCACCCGAGTTCCTGAAGCTAAGGCCGTGAACTCCCTCGAGTGACATGTCGATTGGGCTGTCCGAAAATTCGACCTTCATTCGGAAACTTTCGGCGTTGATTGCCAACAGTTTACCGGACAGATACTGACCGTTTGAAAAACTGACGCTGTCGCTGCTGTCTAACACCGGATTTGTTCCGTCACGCAGAGAACCCGCCAGTGTAATCGAAGCCACTTCGGCGAGCGGCACGCGCTTTCGAAGAATCCCCTTCCCGACCGACAATGATTCGCCGTCTTCGAGTCGCAAACTATTCAGGTTACCCTCCATCACTGTGCCATCACCAAGCTGGATACCTTCAGAGATCGACAGAGACTGCATCCCCTTGGCATCGGGATCCCAATGACGAACCACGAGCCGATCGATGGCGAGATTGGCGCCTTTATTTTTAAGCTGGATGAGTGCTTCGCTAACCTTCCAGGATTTCCCTGCCTGAGAGAAATCAAGCACCGTCAACCGCTTTCCCGTGACATCGTAAACGCTCGCCGTCTTGGCTCGGGAATCGATTCCAATCTGTAAATGAAGTTCGCGGTCTTTGTTGTTCAAGGTCATTACCGGTGCGAAAACATCACCAAAATTGAGCACCAACTCGTCCTGCCAGGTTTCCAGGCGCAGTCCTTTACTGGACGAATCGAAACCCAGAGAAAAATCAGGGCGTTGGCCGATTGTGATCAGCTTGATGTCGGCGATGAAACTGTCTTCTGCGTTCAGTTCGAACTGGGCAAGAGACCGCCATCGCTTCGATTCAAAACGACCGTTCGCCGCCAGGTTCCAACCGCTGTCGTTCTGCGTTTTTTCGCTGCGACGGCTCCATGTTCTGTTGCGATTAAATCCGTGCAGTAACAGATCGGGCGAATCGAGTCCGACAATTTCCACCACACGATCCCGGGCAATCGCGATCGTGTTCTCAGTCCCCGATCGACGCAGAAATATCTGCTCAGCGTCAATTGCCGCGAGTTCGCCATCGATTGAGTTGCGTTCGCGGGTGATGACTCGAAAAAGTGGTCGATCGCCGGCGTCCGAAGAATTCTTCTGCTCCCGATTGATGTCAAAAGCCAGCGACCGCAATCGCTCGGGATCGAGCATGAGCGGCTGAGCAAAGAGATCGCTTTTCCAGACCAGATGGTTTGGGCCAGCGTCCTTTGTGCCATCGTCACCGCTGAGCCGGCCTCGTAAAGCGTCCCCATTTTTCCAGACAAGCTCACCGCTCCGCCCCCCGACCTGATCGTCGGTTGCGCCCTCGGGGAACAGCCCGCTACTCGGCGGCGAGTCTTTCCTGGCCTTGACGTCGTCACCTTTCTGCGCCACAGCCGCCTGCGGCAGCCACCCGCCAAGCAGTCCCAGAATTGCCGCAATCCTAAGTAAACTAGCGTTCATAGATGGGCAAAAATCGATAGTTGAGCGCCAGCGCTAAAAGTGACATTCCGGTGCCATACTCCGGTCCCTGACTCCCGACAAACGAGCCATCGCTCTGCTGTTCGTTTTTCAGCTGACGAATGATCTCGCCATTCCATTTTTGCCACGCTTCGAAGTCGCCCTGAAACAACGCCTGTGCCATGTAATAGCGAAAGTAGTTCGGATGACTCTGTTCAACGTGTTCAAGGTTCGCCGAAATATATTTTAATGTTGCCCCGAATTCATCCCACTCGCGCTTTTTCCCGACAGAATAAATCAGCGCAGCGATAGACGAACGGTTCATCGATTCGCCCATGCCACCGAAGCCGCTATAAGCAACCATGCCGGTATCCCCGGTATTCTTTCGAAAGTAGGTCAGCGCGGTCTCAATCGCCGCATCCGGCACTTCGATGCCGGCATTGCGCGCCGCCAACATGCCCATCAACACCGCGCCGGATACCGAGGTATCCGCGTCCCTCGATTCCGGCGAGTAGCGCCAAGCTCCCCACGGATTCTTTTCCTGCGATTTGATCGCGCTTTTCAAGCCAAGCTCCAGAGCCTCGGCGATCGAGCGCTTTTGCTCAGCGCTGTCACCAGCATCCCACAATCGCGTCTCGTCGAAAGCCCCATACGCCTCGGCCAGTGCCAACATTGCAAAACCATGATGGTACATGCTGTTGGTGAAGTAGCCGGTATCCGAATTCTGCGTCAGAATCAGTGCTCGAATGGCGTTGCGTACCGTGCGCTGGTAGCGACCGAAATTTGGATCCTCGCCACTGGCAAGAAATGCCATCAAGCAAATGCCGGTGACACCCGGATTTCCCCCACCCTGCCAGTTTCCATCCTCGCCTTGTACCTGTGACAAATACGCCAAGCCACGCTCGTACATCGTACCGACCTCAGCGGGCACCTCACTGCCGAAGTGCAGATTTCCAACACCGGGCCGGACAGTCGATACCTGCGCCAGAACAGTTCCGATCGGTCCGAGCACGATCAACAATGCAAGCAAGCGCCTAAAAAAATGAATGAATCCGCTATTCATCAAGCGCCTCCCCCATCCACTTCAATGGCGCCTTTTTTATCGGCGTTTTTCGTTTTCTGATGATTCTCTTTCTGCTGTTGAATAGTGTCCCACATGCCCTTGAAATTCGCGAAGCGCTCATTCCATCCCTCGATTTGACGTTCCGACAGAACTTTTTCCAAAACCTTGGGATCGACTCCGCCCAACAAGGTCGGCAACTGATAAACCGGCAAATGTCCATCGTTCGCCCAACGTTCCAGATGCACGAGATTTTCCGTTACTACCGGCTCTAACAAAGTCATCACCGCATCTCGCTGCTCCGCCGTTAAGCGGATCTGTCGATCGAGATCAGCGACGAGAATCCGGGCCACCGAAGTAAACATGAACTCCTGGCGCTCCTTCACCGACTGCCGGTAGGTCGCCATCTGTTGCTCATCGAGCACTTTTTTGATCGTCGTTTCCCAAATACTTTGTTGGGCGGCTTGTTCCTCGTTGGATTGGTTGAAATCGACATCGCCGATCGATGCCAGAACCATATCGATTTCCTGCGGTGCCCGCTGAAGATACTGGCGCACATAATTGTCCATCTGCTCGCGCCACGGATCGAGCGACTTCTCGACCGCCCCCTTGGATGCAACTTGCAGCTCCTTTTTCTGCTTCTCGGAAATTTCGACCATCTCCTCCAACTCTTCAAGGCGTCGCTGCATTTGCTGCGCCCGAGGTTTTCGTGCCTCGACTTCACGTTTTTTCAAGAACGCTGCGATTGTGTCGTCGGTGCTAGCCTTCTCATCGGCATCAAGCTTGTCGGAATCGTCCGCAGCTTTGGCAGCGATGATGACGCGTTTCTGCTCACCTCCAGGATCAACCGGGCCATCAGGCGTGTGGAATTGGCTGTGGCTGAGCGACGGCACAAAGGCGAATGCCAGTAAAACAAATTTGATATAGTTGCGTCCCTTCATTTCTCACCACCTTCCAGTCGATTAAAATACGCGTCGAGACCGTTGCGAAACTCTGCCGGAAATTCCCGTCCAGCCGCACCGGTTGCTTGGCCGACACTGCGATCCTGGACAACGCCATCGCGATTGCCACCATTCGCCAAACGCGCAAGCGCACTGTCGTTGGTCGTTCCACCGCCACCGCCTCCCGGGTT
>JBBKXR010000316.1:0-14208 GCA_037969585.1 Verrucomicrobiales bacterium | reverse complement strand
AATCGCATGAGGCTAGAGGTGGCGGAGTCTCGTTTGATTCGTCGATCGCAGGCGCGATCGACGCGGTTCCGGTTTGTTTATTGTGTTCCTGCCATGTAGCGAAATCGCGCAGGGCTTTCTGCGTGGTTTTGCTACGTCCAGTGCGAAAAAAGCGCAGCGAACGGCGCACCCGTTCGATGAATCCGAGCGACTCGTGAGTCTCGACATCGTCGGCGATGGCTTGCAGCCACTTGTCCGGCTTGGAGCTCATCGCTTGGCCAGCTCCTGAGTGAAAAGTTTTTCTACCGATTCGGCGGCGCGATCGATGCTGAAGCCGTCGGCGGTTTCCAGGCCGGCTTTGATCTGGCAGGAGCGCAGTTGATCGTCGTCGAGCAAACGGTGGATGGCAGCAAGAATGGCGGCGCGGTCGCCAGTGTCGACGCGCAGGCAGTTGCTGCCATCGATGGCATACTCGTCACAGCCGCCAGCTTCGGGGAGTATCGTCGCGCAGCCGCAGGCCATGGCTTCGAGTCCGGTGCGGCCGAAGGCCTGATACTCGGAGAGATCGATGAACAACTTCGAGCTACGCAGGAGATCGGCGACCTGATCGCGACGCAGCACGCCGAGAATTTTGCCGGGGAAATCTCGCTCGGTCCAAAATGGGTCGTCGATTTCGCAACCGAACACGGCGATATTTTTACCGCTCAATTCGGTGACAACATCGGCGGTAAGCTCAGGGTTGCGCACCGGTGTTCCGGGGCGAACCATCGCGCAGACGTCGATGGTTTTTTCGACAGTGTCATCCGGCCGATAAATTTCGCGGTCGATACTCGGGATGACTTTGTGAACATCGACAGCGTGTTCCGTTTTCACCTTTTCGCGAATCCAATCGGTCTTGGCAAACAACAGGCAACCGGGCACGCGAGTGTAAGACTCGCGCGCGTGATGGTGTGCGGAATTATTAGGCTGGTAGAAATTGGGCTCGTAGTCCTGCACATAGTAGGCGGACAGTAGTTCGGGATTGGCCATCGCCAGCCATGACAGGAGATCGATGCTGCCGTGCTGGGTGGCGACCGCGACATCGAAGGCGTTGGCGTAGGTGACGAGCTCGGCTTCGGACTCGAAGATGTAAAACAATTCAGGCTCGATCGCCGGATAGGTGGCGCGGTAGAAATCGGCGTCGCGTTGGCGGATCGCGACTTGAGCGAAAACGCCGCGCTGACGCAGACCGCTGGCTTCCTGAACGACGGAGTGGATGCCGCCGGCAGTGCCGCGCAGGGGTAGCAGGTAGAGAATCGAGAATGGTGGTCGCGATTTTTGCAGTTCAGCAAAACGTTCGCGTGTTCTTGCGAGACCGGTGCTGTCACGCAGTTCGGCGCAGGCATTTTCCACCGTTTCCGGGCTGTGTTTACCGTGCAGGATTTTGTTGGCATCCTTGACCAGTTCGAGGCGCGTGGCGTGAGTGAAGCTCTTCGATTTGGCGTGAAAAACGTAACAGTCGTCGGCGATGGCGAGTTCGAAGCCGGCGGCGACGGCGCGCAGGCAAAAGTCGTTTTCTTCACCGTAGCCGCGCGGGAACGTCGCTTCGTCGAGGTAGCCGAGTTCGTTGAACATCCGGCGCTTGATGACCAGGCAGAAGCCGTTAATCAGCTGCGCGCGCGGATAAGTCGGCTGGTGATGCAACGCGAGTTGCGCGGCGACGTCGTCGGGCGAAATGCCGTCGGGAAGTTCGTTGACCTCCCAGTCGCCGGACTCGGCGAAGCGTTTCGGTACTGATTGCCAACTGGCGGCGTTCGACAGCGGTCCGATGATGCCGATTTTTTCATCGCTCTCACCGCAGGCGACCAGACGCTCCAGCCAGCCGCGTGTGGGGATGGTGTCACTGTTGAGCAGCACGACATAGTCGGCCGGCGTGGCGCGTAACCCCTGGTTGGCAGCGATGGTGTAGCCGCGCTGTTCGGGGTTATGAATCAGCTGGACGGGGACGTCGATGGTGTCGGTAAAATCTCGTAACCACTGGCTGGTGTCGGCGTCGGAGCCGTCATTGACGAGGATCAGCTGACGCATTTTCGGTGAGCGGCGCAGGGTCGCATCGAGACAGATTTTGACGTCGTCGAGGGCGTTGTGAACGCAGATGACGATATCGATGGTCGGCGTCAAAAACGGGATGCGCAGATTTTCGTCGAGGTCTTCGCTGCGGCTGGCATCGATCGGTTCGGCGGTTTCGAACTCTTTTTTCCAAGCGGCAAAATCGACGAGCGCTGCCTGAGTTTTTGGATCCAGCTTGATCAGTCTGCCGAGTCCCGAGCGGTTCTCGTTCGCGGCGGCGATGGCGGAGAGATTTTGTTCCAGCCTCAGGATCGTCCGTTCTTGCTGCTTCAATTCTCGGCGCAGCTTTTTCTCGCGTTCGTCACCGTGCCAGTTGCGCTGACGTTGGACGATGAATAGATGATACAGCCGCCAGCGCACGTCGCGGAGGGCGGCGCGCAGGCTGCAAATTTCTGGGTCGTGTGGGCTGTCTGACACGCGGGCGAAAGGCTAAGGTAATTTGCGCGTCCGCGCCAGCATGGGATTCGGGTGGATTTTCTGCTGTCCGCCGCGAACGTCGGTGATGATTTCGGAAAAAATCAGCCAATTGTTGGAACTTGTTCGGGAGGCAGGGGCGGCGATCATGGAATTTCACGGTGAGCAGCCGAAGGTCGCGGTTAAAGGCGACGGTTCGCCGCTGAGCGAAGCGGACCTGGCGGCGCATCGCATTCTCGATGCTGGGCTGCGTCGGCTCTTTCCCGAGATTCCAGTGGTGTCGGAAGAGGCGGAGTTGCCCTCGGTCGACGAGCGGTGTTCGTGGCCGCAGTTCTGGTTGGTCGACCCGTTGGATGGCACCAAGGAATTCCTCAAGGAGGACGGATCGTTTACCGTCAACGTGGCCTTGGTGGAGGATGGAGTGCCGTTGTGGGGCTGCGTTTTTGCGCCGAAGCTGGACACGATGTATCACGGCGGTGCGGGACACGGTGCGTGGAAAGTCGACGAGGCGGGATATACCCACCCGATTTCAGTCGCGGCGGCTGGCGAGATCGGTTCGCGGCCGTTTAGGTTTGTGGCCAGCAAAAGTCATCGCGGTCCGGAAGTCAGTAAGTTGTGCGAGCGTTTTCCTGATGCCGACCTTTTGTCGATGGGCAGTTCACTGAAATTTTGCATGGTCGCTGAAGGGCAGGCCGACCTTTATTTACGCGACGTGCCGACCATGGAGTGGGACACGGCGGCAGCGGATGCAGTGCTGCGAGCGGCGGGTGGCTGTGTGCTGACTTATCCGGAATTGCGGCCGCTGGCCTACAACAAGGACTCGCTGACCAATCCTTTCCTGGCGGCAGCGACTTATTCGGTGATCGATGCGATTTTCGTAAATACCTGATTGTTCTTGAATAACAGGCACGCCGCTTGTCCAATAGCGCTTCGGGTATTTTTCCTTTTCTATCGATGATTTTTTGGCTCTACGGGCGCTCTGGCGCGGGCAAAACTACTTTGGCAAACAGGCTCGAAGCAGGGCTGCGCGCGCGGCAGATGCACGCCTTCCTGCTCGATGGTGACGAACTGCGTTCCGGGCTTTGCAGTGACCTTGGCTTTGGCGAAGATGCGCGCGATGAGAATCACCGGCGCGCGGCCGAGATGGCGAAGCTCATCGCCAAGCGCGACATTGTGGTGATCGCCGCGACGATGGCGCCGCAGCATGCGCAGCGTGATATTATCAAGGACACACTCGGCGATTCAAACCGTTGGGTGTTTGTTGATGCCACCTACGAAGTTTGCGCCGAGCGCGACCCTAAGGGGCTCTACAAAAAAGCTGCCGAGGGCAAGCTAACGCGTTTCAAAGACTTCCCATTCGATTCACCGCGCACCTCAGAGGTCAATCTGCATCTGAACACCGTTGAGGCGAGCGAGGATGAGTGTTACCAGCAACTGCTGGAATTCGTGCTCGCCGAGCTGAGCGACCACACGATTTGACTCCACTACGCCTTCCAAGGCTCCGGCCGTCTCGGCGGAAACGCTAACTCTCCCTGCTCCGAATCGAGGCTTAGGTTGGGATTGTAGTTGGGGTCGTTGCGGATGAGTGCACCCCACTTTTCGTTGAGTGCGCTGATCTCGTCCTTGGCGCGGGCTTTGCCGCCGCTGGTTTTTTCGCCGGCACCGCGGCTGGCGGACTCGTGATGAAAAAGTCTCGCGAAGGGGGTGTAGAGATTGCGATAGCCGCCGGTGTGCAGCTTGAGGCAGAAGTCGACGTCGTTGTAGGCGACGGCGAAGGTGCCATCGTCGAGGCCGCCGACTTCGAGGTATTTTTTGCGCTCGATGACCAGGCAGGCAGCGGTGACGGCGGTGATGTTCTGCACCATGTTGGCGCGGTTGGCGTGACCGTAAAAACTCCACGGCAGGCCACGGAAAAAATGTCCGGCGGCGTCGTGGTAGCCGAGAAACACTCCGGCGTGCTGTAGCAGGCCTTCCTGAAAATGTAGCTTGGCGCCGACCGCTCCGATGTCGGGGCGTAGGGCCTGACTGACCATTTCGCGCAGCCACTCGGGGTGGTTGGCTTCGATGTCGTTGTTGATCAGGGCGACCAGATCGGCGTCGGTGGCGTCGACGGCGGTGTTGTTCAGCTTGGAGTAGTTGAACGGTCCGGCGACGGGCAGGACGCGGATCTTTCCGGACTCGTGATCCTTGAGTTCATCGAGCAGGGCGACGGTCTCGGGTTCGTCGCTTTCGTTGTCGACGATGATGATGTCATAGTTCGGGTAGTCGGTGAGCTCGAGAATCGTATCGATGCAGGGACGCAGAAGATGACCGAAGTTGCGCGTTGGAATGATGAGTGTGACCGCCGGTGCCGGATCGGGCAGGGGCCAGGAAAGTTGGAAGGTGGCCTCGGGTGTGAGCTCCATCTTCACATCGTCGCGACCAATGCGTTTCAAATGAGCCTCGACGGCGCGGTGACCGGCGATCTGGGCGTAGGGCTTTTCGCCGAGGTTGAGCGCGGTGCTGCCTTCGATGGTGCGCCAGTGGTAAAGAATGTGCGGGATATGTCGAATGCGATCCGGCGTAGATTTTTCGATCGCCCGCCAGGCGAGGTCCCAGTCCTGACTGCCTTCCATGCCGATCTGAAAGCCACCAATCTCGCGAATCAGCGAGGTGCGATAGACGCCGAGGTGAGAGATACAGTTCTGTGACAGGAACAGATCTTCGTTCCAGTCGGGTTTGAAGTAGGGGTCGTTGCGTTGGCCTTGTTCGCTGATCTTGTCCTCGTCGGAGTAGATGAGGTCGGTCTCAGGGTGTTCGAGAACTTCGTTGGCGACCAGGTAGAGGGCGTGCTCGGGCAGTTCGTCGTCATGGTCTAACAGAACGATAAACTCCCCCGTGGCGAGTTCGATGGCGCTGTTCGAGCTGGCCGAAATGTGGCCGTTTTTTTCGCGGTAGTGAACCTTGATGCGCGGGTCCTTGGCGGCGTATTCGTCGAGCACTTTGCGCACGTGCGGGGCGGGCGATGTGTCATCGGCGATGCAGAACTCCCAGTTCGGGTAGAGCTGGTTGACCACCGAATCGAGACACATGCGCAGATATTTTTCCGGCGGATTGTAGACCGGCATGACCACGGACAGCAGTGGGCGGCTGGTGAAGGTCTCGATGTGGGCGCGGATCTGTGCCCGGTCCTCGTCGTCAAGCGTGTCGTGTTGCTCGACCCAGGCGGCGTAGCTGTGATCAGACTCTTCGGCCTTCTGCCAGGGCCAGCGGAAGCGTGGGGTTTCGAACGTACGCCGCTCGAGTTCGTGCCATTTTTTATCCTGCGTTTTGAACTCGATGATGACTTCGCTTTTGCCAGCTGGCAGTTCGAGTTCGGCGGCGAAGCCTGCGTAGTTGGCCAGTTCCCGATCGGCGCAGTCGGCGTAGATGTGACCGACGGCGAAGCGGGCGTGCTTGCGTTTGACGGTGAACTCGCGATCATCGATGCGGGCGCGCATGCCGCGCAGGGGCTGGCCTTTGTAGTCGAAGCACCAGCCTTTGACGGTGAGGCTGCGCGAGTTCAGTCGAGTATGCCGCGCCGCCGGATACTCGATGGCGTGCAGGATCTCGATCTCGCGTTCGGTTTTAGCTGGCTCGGCGGCGTCGGACATTACGACTACAAAAAAAGTCGCGCCAGTTTGCCCGAGGGAAGTCGTTTATGCAACAACTGTGGAGCAGAGTTGGACTCTGCTTTCAGTGATTTGGTAAGCTCTGTGCACCCAATGGGACCGCCTGGACGGACAGTCTCACGTGATCGTCCAATGGGGCCGTTTGAAAAACTGCCCCACTCTAGCTCAGCTCTTGCTCTCGGCGGGCTCTGCGGTTTCTTCTTTGGTGTCGCCGGAATCGCGAGCGCTGAACTTGAGCGCCTTTTCGCCTTCTTCGCGGGTGACATCGATGATGTCGCCTGGTTTGACGTTGCCGCGCAACAGGTGTTCAGCGAGCGGATCCTCGAGGTGTTTCTCGACTGCACGACGCATCGGACGCGCGCCGTAATTCGGATCGTAGCCTTCCTCAGCGAGGAATTCCCTGGCGCTGTCGGCGAGCTCGAGGTTGATATCTTTGCTGGCAAGACGCTTGAGCACGACGTTGATTTCGAGATCGACGATCTTGAGCAAGTCTTCCCGCTCGAGCATGTGGAAAACGATTTTTTCGTCGAGGCGATTTAGGAATTCGGGTTTGAATACCTGTTTGGCGCGCTCGAAGATTTTTTCCTTCATGCCCTCGTAGTCGTTGTGATCTTCGCCCATGGCGGCAAATCCCAGCGAGTTCTGCTTCTTAATCAGCTCGGCGCCGACGTTGGAAGTGAGAATGATGATGGTGTTACGGAAGTCGACCTTGCGTCCGAGTGAGTCGGTGATGGTACCTTCTTCAAGGATCTGCAACAGCAAGTGCAGCACGTCGGGGTGAGCCTTCTCGACTTCGTCGAAAAGCACGACGGAGTAGGGGCGACGACGCACCGCTTCGGAGAGCTGACCGCCCTCTTCGTAACCGACGTAGCCTGGAGGCGAACCGATCAGGCGGCTGGAGGTAAATTTCTCCATGTACTCGGACATGTCGATCTGGATCAACGCATCGGAGTCGCCGAACATGAACTCGGCCAAATTGCGGGCGAGGAAAGTTTTACCAACGCCGGTCGGGCCGAGGAAAATGAACGAACCGATCGGGCGACGCGGATCCTTGAGGTCCGCGCGCGAGCGGCGCAGAGCGCGGGAGATGGCGGCGACACCTTCGTCCTGACCGATGACGCGCTCTTTCAACTCTTCTTCCATCTGCAGAAGCTTGGTCGCTTCTTTTTGCTCCATGCGTTGCAGAGGAACGCCGGTCCATTTGGCGACGACGGTCATGATGTCATCTTCGGTGACGTCGATGACGACTTCTTCATTGGCGGCGCGCCACTCGTCGAGCAGCGTTTCTAATTCGGCTCGGGTGTTCTTTTCCTGATCGCGGAGAGCGGCGGCCTTCTCGAAGTCCTGATCTTTGATCGCAGCTTCTTTGTCGGCGACAGTTTCCTCGATGCGTGCTTCGATTTTCTTGACCTCGGGCGGACGGGTCATCGAGGCGATGCGGGCTTTAGCGCCAGCTTCGTCCATGATGTCGATGGCTTTGTCAGGAAGAAAGCGTCCGGTCAGGTAGCGCTCGGAAAGCTTTACACAAGCGGTGATCGCTTCATCACTGTAGGAAGCCTTATGATGGGCTTCGTACTTCGAGCGCAAGCCCTGAAGAATCAGGATAGCGTCTTCAACGTTAGGCTCCTCGACCTTTACGGTCTGAAAGCGTCGCTCGAGGGCGGCGTCTTTTTCGATGTATTTGCGGTACTCGTTGAGCGTGGTGGCTCCGACGCACTGCAGTTCGCCACGGCTGAGCGCGGGCTTGATGATGTTCGACGCATCCATGGCACCTTCGGCGGAACCGGCACCGACGATGGTGTGCAATTCGTCGATGAACAGGATGACGTTCTTGGCGCGACGGATCTCATCCATCACTGCCTTGATGCGTTCTTCAAACTGGCCGCGATATTTGGTGCCGGCGACCATCAGGGCGAGGTCGAGGGTGATGACTTTTTTATCGCGCAGTAGCTCGGGCACGTTGCCGATAGCGATTTCCTGGGCGAGGCCTTCGACGATTGCGGTCTTGCCGACACCGGCTTCGCCGATCAGTACGGGATTGTTCTTAGTGCGTCGGCAGAGGATCTGAATGACGCGCTCGATTTCATCTTCGCGACCGATGACCGGGTCGAGATCGGCCTTTTTGGCAAGCTCGGTCAAGTCGCGTCCGAAGGCGCGCAGGGCGGGCGTTTTCGAATCTTTCTTCGAATCACCCGGGCCGCCGAGGCTTTCCTCGAAGTCGGCGTCGTCCATGTCGTCGGGCGAGAAATTCGGGTCGAGCTCGCGCAGGATCTCGTTGCGGGTGCGCTCGATGTCGACGTGCAGATTCTTCAACACGCGGGCGGCAACACCTTCGCCTTCACGCAGCAGACCGAGCAGGATATGTTCGGTGCCGACGTAGGAGTGGCTGAGTGCTTTGGCTTCTTTGCCGGCCAGTGCGAGCACCTTTTTCACCCGTGGGGTATAGGGGATATTGCCGACCATTTTGGTCTCGGGGCCGTTGCCGACCTGCTTCTCGACCTCCATACGCACGGTCTCGAGATCGAGGTCCATCTTTTGCAAGACATTGACCGCCACTCCCTGGCCGAGCTTGATCAGCCCGAGCAACAGGTGCTCGGTGCCTACGTAGTTGTGATTGAATCGGTCGGCCTCCTTGCGGGCGAGGGCCAGTACCTGTTGAGCTCTGGGGGTAAAATTATTCATCGTCAGCGTCCTGTTCTAATATATCACCAAAGTTTGGCTCTGTCAGCGTTTTCAAATGTCGCCGTACAATGTCGGCTCTGAGTATGTCGCGTTCCTCGGCATCTAGCTTACGTTTTGCTTCGATCTGCAGATGCGCCGGTTGGATCTCAGTCAGCAAAACATTGATCGATTCGCGGTCATCCGAGGGAAAAATTTCCAGGTCGGCACCGAGTCGGATCAACGACAGCAAGTTCAACGCCTCTTTCGAGGGTATGACGTGCGCGTAGCGCAAAATTGCGAAGGCGCGACCGATCTGATCCTGCAGCATGGTCGGCTGGTCTTCGATGAGCTTTTCGCGGGCGTCCTGCTCATTGCCGACGATCTGCATGATGACTTCGTTGAGGTGCTCGATGATCGAGTCCTCGCTGGTGCCGAGCGTCGCCTGGTTGGAGATCTGAAAAAGGTTGGCCAATGCCTCCGAGCCTTCGCCGTAGAGACCGCGCACGGCGAGACCGATTTTGTTGGCGGCTTGTATGGTCGGATTGATTTGCTCGCTGAGCACCAGACCTGGCAAGTGCAGCATCGCCGATGCGCGCATGCCGGTACCCAGGTTGGTAGGGCAGGCGGTCAGGTACCCGTAGCGGGCGTCGAAGGCGTAAGGAAGCTTGGCGTCGAGCTCGCTGTCGATGCGGTCGAGGGTGCGGAAGGCGGGCAGCAACTGCAGGCCGGGACGGATCGCCTGCATGCGCAAATGATCCTCCTCGTTGATCATGATGCTGACCGTCTGATTGCGATTCATCACCGTCGCGCATCCGGGGCCTTTGGCGGCGTGCTCGCGACTGATCAGGTGACGCTCGACGAGCACCTGTTTTTCGATCGCAGACAGGCTGGTCATCTCCTCGGAGAAGGCCTTGCGCATTTCCGGCAGTTCTTCGACCTGTGGTCGAACTTCGGAGAGCAACTTCAGGCGGTCTGCTTTTTCCGCCCACCCGGGAAAGGGATGATCAACCAGATTGCGAGCCAGACGCACGCGACTGGTCATGACGATGTCGTTGTGCGGTCCGGCAGTCCGCATCCATTCGGCCGGTTTTTTCAGAAGAGTGGCAAATCGCATAGCTGGCAGGCAGGTGGGGTGGCGCGGTTCGCGACCTGTTGACAGGGCCGCGAGCGTGGATCACTCGCAAAAATTGGGCCGGGCAGTGGCGAAAGCACCCGACCTGGGAAAACCTACCCGCACCCACGACAGGGCGCAAACGGCGAGCGGATTTTATTCGCTCTGTCTGGCGGTCCCCGTGTCGAGGCGCACCAGACTCGACTCAGCACGGAAATCCTCTACTTTCGAGGAAATGAATCGTACCGCCAGCGCCGTGAAGATGTTCTTCTGCCTTTCAATTTTTCTTGGGGCGTTGATAACACTGTCGCCGAGTTTATTGGCTGACGAGGACAATTTTAAACAATGGGAAAAAGATTTCCTGCCTATTTTTCAGAACCAAGACTACAAACAGCTTCGAAAGCGGATTCATAATCCGAATGCGCTAGATCTCGACAAACTGGAGAAAAGCCTCAAGGAGAACCTCGATCGCGGCTTGGAGAAGATCGGTGTGCATGCCACTCGCTTAAACGAGTATGAGAACCTGAAGGGAACCATTAACGATGTCCTGATCGATACGAAAGATACTGCACGGCGTTTGCAGCGATATCCGTTGCGTATCGTCGCTGATCTTTTCGTGGTCCCGTCGAACTCCCTTCCTGATCCTAATGGAATGTTCGTTTTTCGCCTCGGGCTCGTCGAAGGCAAGCCAGTGATCGTGTTCCCCGAGGATTCTGACCCTGTCCGGGAGTTCCTTACCGGCTTGAGAGATTGGACAATGATCGACGGATCGAAGTTTAGCGGACGCCTTGTGCGGCTATTGGCCGATGAAGGAGTGGTCGTTTTCCTGAAAAGTAACTTTAAATTCATCGAGGTTTCCTACCTCCAACTGACACCCGACGACAAAGAAATTGTAGACTCGTTAACTAAAATTGATTAAGCCGATGGTCCTGCCATTCGGTCCGTTCCGAGCTACTCAGCCGGACAACCGCTCAGTTGTCCCCCGATTTTTCATCGGCACTGACTTCGAGCTTCGCTTCCAGCTCAGCTATCGCGTCGCGCAACTTGGCGGCTTCTTCGTAGTCCTCGGAGTTGACCGAGGCCGCGAGATCGGCATTGAGTTCCTCGAGCCGATTTTTCTCGATCTGGCGTGTGCCGCTGAACTGGCTGGGGATCTTGCCAGTGTGCATGGTGTGGCGATGCATGGCCTCGAGCAGATTGTCGAGGCCGTCGCTGAACACTTTGTAACAGCGGCTGCAGCCGAAGCGGCCAGTCTTTTTAAAATCGGTCTGCGTGAATCCGCAGTGTTCGCACTTGGAACCATCCGACGTGACCGCCGAGCCCGATTTTGCTTCCGTGCCGACGCCCTTGAGCATGTCTGTAAGCTTGAAACCGACTGGATCGGTGACGCCCTTTTCCTTGGCGCAGGAATCGCACAGGTTAACCTTCTTCATGTCACCCTCAACGATCTGGGTGAGATAAATCGAGGCGTCCTGGCTCTGGCAAACGTCGCAGTTCATTCTGAGTTGTGGCGGGCAGACAATTGGATCGACTGATCGGTGGTTTTTCCAAAACCCACTCGCTCTACCTTATACCAACCCGATAGATTTTCCGGTAAAATGATTGGTATGCGATAGTTGGGATATGGTGCTTCGCGCATTGTTTTGTGAAGCTGGCCGCTTTCCTTCAATCGCTGAGTTGTTCGTCATTCGCGGTGCTCGCACAGCGCACTCCTCACGCTTTGCACTTGAGAGAAATCGACTCAGCCATTCTACCAACAAATCTATCCGGTTGGTATTATACGTTGCTGGCCTAGCTGTAAATCGGAGTGCCCGAGTTTTGCGTCAGATTTTTAAATGCCTCCATCAGGCGCAGCGTCACCGGTCCGGGGTTACCGTCGCCGATAATGCGTTCGTCGTATTTCGCCACCGGCACCACCTCGGCAGCGGTTCCGGTCAGAAAAACTTCGTCAGCGGTGTACAATTCGTAGCGGGTTAAATTCGGCTCGCTCAGCGAGTAGCCGAGTTCCTTGGCGAGTTCGATGACCACCTTGCGGGTGATGCCATCCAGGCTGCCCGCGCTGACTGGAGGCGTGGTGATGCGACCTTTTTTGACAACGAAAACATTGTCGCCAGTGCACTCGGCGACGAAGCCCTGCTCGTTGAGCATGACGCCTTCCTCACCGCCGGCGGCGATTGCCTCGACCTTGGCCATGACATTGTTGAGGTAATTCAGCGACTTTACCGTCGGGCTGAGCGCACCCGGTGCCGGGCGCCGAGTCGAACAGGTGACCAGCGTCAGGCCGTCCCGATATTTTTCTTCAGGGTAAAGAGAAATTTTTGATGCGATGACGATCAAGGACGCCTTTTTGCAAAGGTAAGGACTGAGGCCGAGACCACCGACGCCACGCGTCACCACTAGACGAATATAGCCGTCCTTCAGCCCGTTGGCGCGAATTGTCGCCAGCACGGCCTCGGTGACTTCGGCGGGCGACTGCTGGACGGTCAGATGGATGGCTTTCGCCGAGTCGAACAGGCGATCGATGTGCTCCTCGAGCCGAAACACGCGGCTATTGTAAAAGCGAATGCCTTCGAACACGCCGTCGCCGTAGAGCAGGCCGTGATCAAATACCGAAATCTTGGCGTCAGCCTCGTCGTGAAGAACTCCGTCGATATGAATTTTCAGGGGCGCACTCATGGTGAATCAGTCAGTAGTAGTGATGGAATGGCGGACGCTTCGCGACATAACCTGTGGGTGCATGCCGTCCGTCCGCGAGCGAGGAAGGTAGCCGCTTTTTTCAGGAAACCAACTTCCCGTCGGCAAGTTCCAACCGGCGATCGCCGATCTCCGAAAGACGGATGTCGTGGGTGACCACAACCAGAGTTTTGTTCTGTTTGGCGACCACGTCGAGCAACAGTGACATGACTTCGGTGCCGGTCGCCGAATCGAGATTGCCGGTCGGTTCATCGGCGAAAATAATTTCCGGATCGTTGATCAGCGAGCGGGCGATCGCCACACGTTGTTGCTCGCCGCCGGAGAGTTCGGTCGGCAAATGATGCAGGCGGTGATCGAGGCCGACCATTTTCAGCAAATCGGCGGCACGATCGTGGTCCGCCGAACTCGCACCGCTGATCCGTGCCGGCAGCACCACGTTTTCGTGTGCCGTCAGTTCCGGTAACAGCGCGTAGTTTTGAAAAACGTAACCCATCTCGCGGTTGCGCACCCGCGCCTGCTCGCGTCGGCTCAAGCGATACAGCGCTCGATCGCCGAGGTAGACGTTGCCCTCGTTGGGCGCTTCGAGACCGGCCAGGGTATACAGCAGCGAAGTTTTGCCCGCACCCGATGCCCCGCACAGGAACAGTCGTTCGCCGCGCTGGACTTCCAGACTGACGCCGCGCAGGACCTCGATCGAACTGGTGCCGACTTTAAAGGTGCGTACCACGCCATCGGCGCGGATAATTGGCGTGGAAGCGGAGTCTGAAGGCTTGGCAAGATTTACCATGATGCGTCGACACCGATAATGCCGAAACGCCTTGTCGACGAACCATTTTTGCGCGCTCGCTGCACGCGCCGATTACTTTTTCTTGCCGCTTCCGCCTTTGAGGGCGTCGCGTCGTGCCTTCTTGGCTTTCGCCAGCGCTTTGTCGTCGCCGTAACGACTGATCGAAAACTTTGCCGTGCGGCGGCGACCTTGTGCATCAGGCCAAGCCGCCTGCCAGTAGTCGTAAGTTTTTCCACCCGGGGCGGAAGAGATCACGTGGGTGACTCCGGCAACACCACTCTGTGGAACGTTGCGCCGCTTGCGGGCTGCAGCTTCCTGTTTGTACTTCGGCAACTTCGCTACCAGAGCGTCGCGATGTTTGCGAGCTGCCTGCAGAGCCTTGGTTTTTCCACCGAGCGATTTGTCGGGAAAATATTTCGACTGCGTCTTACCTCGATGAGTAATTCGCACGTAGAAACCGTGATTTTTTTTCTCGGGCTGGTCGATCCGAGTGATGCCGTAGTTTGATTTAGATGCGCTCACGAGCAGTGGTAGATGTTTCGCGCTTAGCGTGCCGGGATAAAGTGGCGGACTGGGGGTTTATCGAATTCAACAAGTTATTGCAAGTCGTATGTTCAAAGTAAATGCAAGAATCTTAACCGGAGAGTTGGCGGACGGCTTCGTAGAGCACCACACCGACTGCCGTGGCAAGGTTCAGGCTGCGAACGTCTTTCGATTGTGGGATGGTCAGGGCGTTGTCCCGATTTGTCTCGATCAGTGACTCCGGCAGGCCTCGTCCCTCGCTGCCGAACACCATATGGTCC
>JBBKXR010000315.1:0-20927 GCA_037969585.1 Verrucomicrobiales bacterium | reverse complement strand
AACCTAACCAACTCAACCATTATGAAACAGCCTCCAACCATCGTTCGCCTGCCGGGCGAAGCGCGCGTTATCCAGGCATTCGGTGATGAAATGATCCTTCACCTGGGCGTCGACGACACCGGGGGGAAGTTGAGCATGTGGACCAACATCACTCCTCCCGGGGGCGGGCCTCCGCCGCATTGTCACGACAACGAGGATGAATGGTTCTGGCCGCTGTCGGGGCCGGCTGAATTCCTGATGGATGGCGACTGGATCGTGGTGCCGGCTACCACGGCGGTGTTTATGCCGCGCGGCACCGTTCACACCTTTCGAAATCCCAGCAGTGAACCTCTGCATATGTTGATTCAGACGATGCCCGGAGGATTCGACCGGTTCTTTGCGGAGTGCGCAGAAGAGTTTTCCAAGGGTGGCCCGCCGGACATGGACAAGCTCGTCGCGATCAGTGCCAAGTACGGGATTCACTACCCTCAGCCGTAGTCTCAATATCAAAGTGCTGAATCCGGTTGCCCCGGTGCAACCAGCTGCCGCTGCGGACTCGAAATCTGAACCCGCGTCGAAGGCGCGCTGCCGGTGACGGTAACGGCTGGCAGTGCTTCAGGCTTACTGCCAGTACTCGGCAATCTTGCCTTTGAGAAAATTGGCGCTGCGCACCAGTTGTTCGATGCCGTCGACGCCGTCTTCGATGCTAATCCAGTTGTCGGTGCCGTTGTGACCGCCGCCGAAGCCGACGCGTTTCAGTTCGGTGAAAATGGCGTCGTAGTCGTTGAGGCCTTTGCCGACTTCGCCGTGGCGCAGGCGGGCGGCGTAGCCTTCGGCACCGGTTTCGTCGCGGCGCAGGTCTTCGATGGTGCCCTCGGCGAGGTAGCGGTCGCTGGCGTGCATGGTGACCACTCGATGCGACACGCGGCCGAGCAGTTCGAGGGGATCTTCGCCGGCGAGAAAGGTGTTCGATGGGTCGTAGTTGACGCCGAAATTGGGGTGGTCGATGCGCTCGACGATGGCGCTGAAGATATCCATCGGTTGGGCGAATTCCGGGTAGTTCCAGAAGTCGTCCTTGTAGTGATTTTCCATGATCAGGGTGACGCCGTGATCGGCGGCGAAGGGTAGGCAGGCCTTGATACACTCGACGGTGTAGGTGATGCCTTCTTCGCGCGAAAGATGGGGCCGTTTCTGGCCGGAAAGCACTCGGCAGTAGCTGCCACCGAGGGCGGCGCACATGCGAATCCATTGCTTTTCCTGATGAACTTGCTCAGCGCGAAACTTAAGGTCGGGATGGGTGAAGTCAGGCGAGCAGCACAGCATCGGAATGGTCATGCCACGCTCTTCGACCTGGTGGCGAAATTTTTCCCAGTTGGACTCGTCCTGCATTTCGAGAAAGCCGGCGTACCACTCGAGGCCGTCGATGTCGAGATGAGTGGCGGCTTCGTCAATCCAGTCGGAGACGGTCAGTTCCCCGGTTTTGCAGAGGGCCTGCATGTGGAGTTTGGGGAAGGCGGCAAGTTTCGGTGCGGGCATGGAGGCGGGAAAGTTTTAAGGGTTCAGTTTTAAGTTTTCAGAACTCCGTTGCTGAGGTTCTGAGCCACGGGCTGGCGGCCAGCGGTTTGCCCGGTTGGGTTTGCAGCCGGATGGCTACCAATCAAGCCCGGCAATGAAAGTCCTCAACGCCAATACTGCAAAGCAGGATTTGGTGGGATTCACGGGCCTGGCGACAGGGTGATGCCGCTGCTTTGGGCAACCCTAAGCTTCGACCACAGCTCGGTTAGCGCAGGCGTCGATGGTCACTGGTTTCTTGGAGCCACGCATCAGGGACATCATGTAGGCAAAGACGACGTAGAGAATGAGGGTGGCTCCGATCATTTCCAGCAGCTCTTCGATCACCATCAGGATTGGCAGACCTGGCGAGTTGGCTGCGCCTGTCTCCATGGCTGCCATCTCTTCGATGCCTGCCATGAAGTCTAATCCAAACGCCACGGCGAAGCAGCCCAGAGCGAGTAGCAGAATCGCGGTCAGTCCCCCGATTTTTCGTATGTCGCGCCAGATTACGAATGAGGCGGAGAGTAGGCAGAGAACGATGATCGGTGCGACTGAAACGTGCCACGGATAGCTGGGATAATTCATCGAATGCATCAGTTCCAGAGAGGTGATCGCGCCGATCCTCTCGTGAAATGCGATGGCGTCGTCGATCGACAGGCATACGAATACGATTCCGGCAAAGATCCATCCGCGGTAGCCGAGTTTGGAGGTGCCGGTTTGGCGTTGGATGCTCGCGACGATGAAGCACACCAGGCCGGTGCTGAGAGTGAGCAGACATGCCCAATAGGTCGCAATGGACGACTCTCGGGTTATATCGAAAGCCTGACCGAGTGCGCGCACCGTGGGCGTCGTATGCAGCGCCAACTGGAAATGCAGAAATACCAGCCAGGCCTCGACGAAAAGGCAGGCGATGAGCAGATCGCGAGCGCGGCTTTTTGAGGGATTATCCAGCCTATCGCCGGGTTTGACCCCTTCACCGCCAGTAGCGCTGGTGTTATGGGTTGGCGCTTGCATTGTAGACCATTCTCAGGACGTAGAGGTCCTTGTAGGAGATATCGAGGTAGACTGCTACGGAAGGCATGTCGTCGTCGGACACACCGGGAACGCTGAAGTATGACCCCTGCATTGGGCCATCGGGAATCTGGATTCCACGCCGGAGTAATCGGCACGTCGCCTCGGTGCCGCCGAGTGATTCGGGGATGACGTGCGCGATACCGAGACCTGAGAGGCTTGCCGATACCGAGCCCATCTGCTGAGCGTTGCTCTTGGCTGCGGTGGCTTCCGCTCTGTCTGAAAGCTTACCGAGCATTGTAACTCCGATGGTCACCATGATGCCGATGACGCCGATCATGACCAGCAGTTCGAGCAATGAGAATCCACGACGGGATCTCTTCGCCTGTTGGCAACTCCTGGTCATACCCTTGTTTTCGAGAAGAGAACTCGCAACTTGCTGCTAGGAACCCGATCCGTAGAACACTTCTGCCTGCTCTTTGGCGGTCAGTTGGCTCAGCGTCCTTGCAAGGCGGGTCGAGTAGGGGATCATCTTTTCTTTTGACCAGCCGGTGTCGGCGGCGATTTGAGCGGCGAGGAACTCAGCCGAACTGTCGTTGTCCTGGATCGGAGGGACCGATCCGGCGCCGGTTCCGCCGGTTCCGCTGGTTCCGCTGGTTCCGCTGGTTCCGCCGGATCCGCTGGTTCCGCTGGTTCCGCTGGTTCCGCTGGTTCCGCTGGTTCCGCTGGTTCCGGCATTGTCATCGTCATCGTCATCGTCGCCGTTAGGGTTGCCGCCGGATCCCCAGCCGTTGCCGTTGCCGTTGGGTTTGTCACCTTTGTCACCTGTGTCGCCGAAGACAGATGTCAGGAATTCGCCGATCGCGTTGAGGATCCCTCCTTCTTTCTCGCTCTTGCCGCCTGACTTATCGCCAGCATAGGCAGAGCTCGAACCAAGAGTGACGAACATCGTTAAAATGACTAGAAACACCTTCATGGATGAATTATAACTACAATAACTAGTAAAAGCAATATATTTATCAAACAAATTTCAGCTGCGTTTAAGCGGCCGCTGAATTGGCTCCGTCTTCGCTATCCATGCCGGTAATGCCTAGATGTTGACCGATCTTGGCCAGCAAGTCGTCCTTCTGGAAAGGCTTGGAGATAAAGTCCTGGAATCCGGCGGCGATTGCTTCCTCATAAGCGTTCGCAAGTGCATTGGCGGTGAGGGAAATCATCACTGGTTCTTTGCCTGCTTCGCATTCCTGCCGGATAATGCGTGAGGCTTCGCTGCCCTTCAAGCCGGGCATGTTCTCGTCCATGAGGATGAGGTGTGGAGCTGTTTCGCGCCATCTGGTGCACGCTTCCTCGCCATCCACTGCTTCGACGATATCAAATCCTGCCCGGTCCAGAATCTTGCAAAGCAGCAAGCGGTTAATTTTTTGATCATCAACAATCAAAATGCGGAAATCGGCGGCCGATACCGTTTGTTCGGCGAATGAACTTTGATTGTTTTCGTTGGCTGGCGAATCAGTGGAGGCAGTGGCGAGTTGGTCAGACTTGGCTGGTGGGGTGGCGGTGGCAGCGACTTCCTTGCACAGGATACTGAATTCGAATGTGGTGCCGACTCCGACCTCAGAGGTCACTTTGATGTCTCCTCCGAGGAGATTGCAAAAGCTCTTCGCGATGGAAAGGCCCAGGCCGGTGCTTTCTTCGGCACCTCTGCCGCTGTCTGTCTGGCTGAATTCCTGAAAGAGTTTGGGGAAGTCTTTCTCGGCGATGCCCTGCCCGGTGTCGCTGATCTGGAAGAACAGGCGTGTTTGACGGTCATCGCCGTCGGCGGTTCCGTTGCCTGGCGATTCTTCGCGAGCTGCAATCTTGAGGGATATGGATCCATGATCGGTAAACTTGATCGCATTGCCGAGCAGGTTGACCAGAATCTGGCGAAGCTTGCCGCGGTCGGCTTCCACCGTCTGGGGCATGGAGGTGACGGCGGAGAGATCGAACTTCAGGCCTTTCGATTCGACCTTTCCTTTGAGAATTTCCTGAATACCCAGAAGCAGGGGGAAAAGTTCGAACGACTCTGGGTTGATCTCGATTTTCCCTGCTTCGATTTTGGCGATATCGAGGCTGTCATTGATAACCGAGAGCAGGTGCTCGCCGGAATCACTGATGATGTTGATGGTTTCCAGTTGTTGCTCGGTGAGCGTGTTGTCTTCCTGAAACAAACGAGTGAAACCGAGGATGGCGCTGAGAGGTGTGCGCAGATCGTGGGTCATTCTGGTGAGAAAGCTGGTCTTGGCCTGGTTCGCCTGTTCGGCGGCGAGCCGAGCCTGCTCGAGTTGCTGCCGATAGGACTCTTCCTTGAGGGTGAGATTTTGCTGCGCAATGGCGATGCCAAACTGCACGGCGACGCTCTGCAGAAGGGTCGTTTCCTCCTCTGCCCACTGGCGGCTTTCCCGGCCCGCAGCATCGATAAGCAGAATGCCGTTAGAAAGGGATTGGAAAGAGGTCCGCATCGCGAGAAGGTTGTCTCGCTGAATGGGTGTGTCGGCATTGAGGATGTCCTGAACGAAAGGGTCCGCAGTTGGAATGACCAAATCGAGCGCTGTCGCCTCCTCACCGGTTCGGTATTCACCGATTGCCACTAACTGGGCAGCGTCACTCTCGTCGCCGTGATTTAATCTGCAAAGTAAGCAGCGGTCGACTTCGTAATGGTTGGCGAGATTTCTCAAGGGCTCTTCAAAGACGCTTCCTTGGTGGAGACTGTCGTTAAAGGAGTGCGAGGTGCGCTCCAGGAGAACCGCATTCTGCAGTTGGGTAGCCAACTGTGCTTCAGCCTTGTCACGTTCGGATCTGAGCTTTCGTTCCCGCTGTTGCATCCGCTGCATCTGAGCGCGTCGCAGTGACCAGAAAATAATCGCTCCAATCACCAGGATAATGCCTGAAAAAACGGTTAAGGCCCACCAAGTCTGCCACCATGGTGGCGGAATCACGAGCCTGACCTGAGCTTGGTTGGCATTCCATTTCTCACCATCGGGCGAGCTTTGTACGCGGAATTCGTAGCTTCCAGGAAGCACCCCCGAGTACGAGGCTTTGCGGTTGTCATTGCCCGGCTGCCAGTCGTTTTCATGACCTACCAGTTGATAGCGGAATTCCCCGCGGAAAGGAGAGCCCGTGTCCAAATTGGCGAAACGGAAGGCGAAGCGATTGCGTCGATCGTATGGCATGCGAACCTCGGAGGTGGCGGCGATACTTTTTTCAAGGATTCCGCCGGGTTGTGGAACCACGGGGACGTCGAAGCGGTCGAAGCCTGTCAGGATGGGGGTTGGCGGTTGGTGTGGCAGCGGCAGGGAATGGCTATCGATGCGGTGAAAGCCTTGGCCTCCGCCAAAGTAGAGTGTTCCATCTCCGGCCAGGGCACAGGTGTTGAGGTGCAGGGTGCCGTCTTGCAGGCCGTCAAGATCATCGAAGTTTCTGAACTCATCTTTAGCCGAGTTGTAACGCGTGATTCCTCTGGTAGTCGTGATCCAGATCAGGGCTTCTCGATCGGCTAACAGGCCGAGAATTTGATCAGCCGGTAAGTCGGAGTTCGAGCGCGAAATCACGCGGATATCGGCGCCGTCCGGAGAGATCTGTAAGAGTCCGTTTTTTGGAGTGCCGACGAGCAGCGAGCCGTCCGCGGCTCGAAGAATCGATGACATCGGCTCGCCAGTCAGAGGCCGCGCAAAGGTGACAAATTGCTGGTAGGAGACTAGCTCGTTTTGGTCCGATGGAATCGCGTAGAGGCCGTCGGATGTTGCCACGCAGATGCGACCGGCATGGTCTTCCGTGATGGCTGCGATGAATCGCGCCTGACTGCTGCCAGATGCGCCTTTCTTGTCGCTCAGTGCTTGAACCGGCACTTCGGAAAAGGTGTGACCATCTGCCGCCATTCGCCAAAGACCACCGCCGTGAGTTCCGACCCAAAGTGACAGGTGAGAGTCTTCGAACAGGGCCGAGATATAGTCGTGGCCGATGGTGCTTGGGAGCCCTTCCTGGTGACGCAATTGAAATGCGCGACTGGCATCGCCGGCGGGCATAACGATCAGCCCGTCGCCTTTGGTTCCCGCCCAGACTGTTCCGTCGCTGTCCTTAATGACGGCGGAAACGTAAGGGCTACCGATATCCGGTCCGAGGTCCGGCGTTGTGTAAATTTCTTCGTCCGGGTTCCAGAGGGTCAATCCCGATTCGGTGCCGATCCACAGATTCTTTTCGGTAGCGGGTGCCATGCTCCAGATGGAATCGTGAGGCAATCGTTCCGACATCGGTTTCTCGGGATTCGAAAGGTATTGGGGGAACCAGCTACGATTCAGCCCAAAGCGGTTGGCACTGCCGTCTGCGGTGCCGACCCAGAGTACCTTGGCGCGGCTTTCGAAAAGGCAGGCGACGAGGTTGTTGCTGAGGCTGGCGCTGTCCGATGGATTGTTGCGGTAAAGATCGAACTCGAAAGAACCGCGCTCGAGATGTGCCAGGCCATCCGTCGTGCCCACCCAGAGATTGCCATTGGTATCGGTTTGAACCGACGTGATATCACGCGCCTTGAGGGTGGTGGGCGTTGCCCGTTTGGTTTCGAGGTTCAGGCGCAAGAGCCCTTGTCCCATAGTTCCGATCCAAATTTCGTCTCCCGGGGCTGCGGCAATGGCGCTCACCGGTACTCCCGTTTTCCACAGTAAATCGAACGTCGAAGCGGTGGGATCCCATTGATACAAATTGCCACGCTCAGAACTCGCCCAGACCGAATCTTCTGAGTCTGCGAAAATCTGGGTGATCAATGTCCCGTCCGGGATGCCAGTGGTGGTTTGAATTTTGCCCGATTGGAGATGAAAGATGTCGAGACCATTGCGTGTCCCGACGAGAAGAAATTGATTGGCAATGACGGCCAGATTGGTGATCCCATCGCTGCGCAAGGCGTTGTCACCTGCCTGGCTTCGCAGGGGCAGGCGCTCGTTAGTCATTGCTACCGGATCGAAGCGGTTAAGGCCGGCATCGATGGTTCCCACCCATAGTTTGCCGTCGGGTCCGAATGCCAGGCTCGAGATTCGATTGCTGCTCAGAGATTCGATGTCATCGGGATCATTTTTGAACTCCAGTGTACCGGCGCCGTCAAAGCGGCGTAAGCCCTGATCGGTCGCCAACCAGATCATGCCTCGCTCATCTTCAGCGATGGCGTTGACCCGCTCGGCATCGAAGCCCTCCGCCTCGCCCAAACGCGAGAACAAAATGCGCGAAGATTCGTCAGCGCTCCATGAAGTCGAGATGGAACACCAGACAACGCCGCAGAGCACGAGGGCAGCAGGAAATAGTTGTCGGTAAGAAGTCACTGATAAGTATAATTACCATAATTATAATGATTTATTAGAAATAAGCCAGCATTTTTCTTATCCAATAGCCTGATGTCGAGGCGGTAAGCCAATCGGCCTCGTATCTACGGTCTATCGGGACCGTTAGCTAACTGTCACCTGATCGGCAAAATCCTCCTAAATCAGCACTTCGGGGGGTTACGACCGATGAACGGGTGCTGCTCGATGTCGAGCACGCTGCCGGAGACCGGGCCGCATTCGTCGCTGAGGAAATACACGGCGGCGGCGGCGACTTCTTCCGGGCGGAAAATGCGACCGCTCGGGGCGAATATTTTCGGCAGGTCGGCGGGCCAGTCGTCATCCATGCCCTGTTCCTGCTTTCGCTTTTTTTCGTTTTCGGTGAGAATCCAACCGGGGTTGATCTGGTTGACGCGTACCCCATTCTCGCGGTGCAGAGTATCGCCGAGATTGCGGGTCATGGTCATCAGTGCACCTTTGGAAATCGAGTAGGGCAGCAGTTCAGGCTCGCCGGAGTAGGCGTTGACCGAGCCGATGTTGACGACACATCCACGGGTTTTCTCCAGCTCAGGCAGGGCGGCTTGAATCAGGAAAAACGGTGCGCGTGCGTTGATGCGGATGAAGCTGTCGAAGGTCTCGCGGTCGGTGTCGTGAATGTTGCCAGTGCCGACTCGGGCGGCATTGTTGACCAGCCCGTCGAGTTTGCCGAAGGCATTGACGGCGGCAGCAACGAGCCTTTGCGGGCTGTCGTCATCGGCCAGATCGCAAATCAAGATGGCGCTGTGGCTGCCGTCGGGATCGAGTTCCTCGCGGGCGTTGGTGGCGAGGTCGGCTTCGAGTCCGTGGATGAGTACGCGTGCGCCTTCGGCTAGACAGTGGGCGGCGATGGCTTTGCCGATACCGGTGGTCGAACCTGTGACGATGATGGATTTTTCCTTGAGGCGCATGGTGCGGCGCTTGGCGCCGAGTGTTAAATTTTCAGTGTAACGGATTGAGAACCCGTCGACTGCAGGTGACAAGGTATTGGGTGAAGGTTGGAGAGTCCAGTGCCGAGCGATAGTCACGATCGCGCGGACGCCGGGCTTGCCGTGGGGTTCGGAGCCGAGGTGCCGACTCACCATTTCGACGTATGTCAGATGACCGCTTTGTCACTGCTTTGTAGTCGCGCCGTCATCGGCAATTGGTATGCAAGAGGGATGACGACTTCTGTTAGTTCGACCGAGTTCCGCGCTGGCAGTTCTGAAACCGCGGGTTTACCATGCGACCTTGTGAAAATTCTGTTGGTCGAAGATGAAAATGACATCGCCGAGTTCGTGCGCAACGGACTCGAGGAGAATGGCTATTCGGTCGATCACTGTGACAACGGCAATGACGGTCTCGAAAAGGCGTTGAGTGGCGGCTACGACGCGATCCTGCTCGACATCATGTTGCCGGGACGCGACGGGCTGAGCATTCTCAAGCTGCTGCGCCAGCGCAAGCACATCGTGCCGGTGATCGTGCTGTCGGCGCGCGGAGAAGTTGAGGAGCGGGTCGAGGGACTCAAGCTCGGGGCGGATGATTACTTGCCGAAGCCGTTTTATGTCGCCGAGTTGCTGGCGCGTCTCGAGTCGGTGGTGAGGCGGTCGGGTGGTCAGGGCTTGAGTCGTCTGAAGGCGGCAGATCTGGAAGTCGATCTGATCGAGCACCGCGTATGGAGAAATGGCGAGGAGGTGTTTGTATCGCCGCGCGAGTATCAGTTGCTGGCATTTTTGATGCGCCAGAAAGGTCGCGTGTTGTCGCGAACGCAGATCCTTGAGCAGGTGTGGGAGTATCAATTCGATCCAGGTACCAATTTGGTCGATGCCTGTGTGCGTCGCTTACGCAAGAAAGTCGATGATGAGCGAGAGAATGCGCTGATCGAGACGGTGCGTGGGGTGGGCTATCGTTTCCGCGCTGATAAGGAATGATTTTCGCTCAAACGATCACTTCGCTGCGCGTCCGCATCGCTCTGTGGACGGCGCTGCTGTGCGGATTGGCGTTGATCGTGTTCATGGCCGCGATGGCGGTCAAGGTGTTCAACAACATGTCGGAGGAAGCGGAGTATGAGCTCCGTCAAATGGCGTTGCGGATCGACCGTCTGATCGAGGCCGATGCCGATGGCAAAGATATTCCGCGCGAGTCGGTGACTTCGTTGAGCGCGGAAGAAGCCGAGTTGCAGGTGATCCGTGTGCGGACGGAGGGTGGAGAACTCGTGCTCGAACGCGATGACTGGCCCAATCCCAGTGATAAACGCCAGTACCGGTTTGCTGAAAAATTGGTCGGCAGTTTCAGTCATCAGTGGCGGGAAGGTCGCCTCTGGTTGCTATTCGATGCGGTCTCAGGCAACGGCAACGAGGTTGACGTGGCGGTTGAGTTGAGTGAGATCCAGATGGAGATCCTCGGCATCATGAAGGACTTTCTCTATGCCCTGCCGTTTGCCTTGACGGTGATCGGTGTGGCGGCATGGCTGATCTCCCGTGCGGCGACGCGTCCGGTCATGGAATTGACGCGAGTGGCAGAGCAAATCGGTCATGGGGAATTGGATCGGCGTATTCCCGAAACCGAGCGACATGATGAATTGGGAAATCTGATTCGTGTTTTTAACCGAATGATGGACCGCCTCGAGCTGAGTCATCAACAGGCGGTACGATTCAGTTCGGATGCGTCCCACGAGTTGCGCACGCCGCTGACGGCGCTGCAGGGAAAAATCGAAGCGGCGATTCAAAAAGCCGATGACGGAACGGTATCGGTCGAAGTCGTTGGCGAACTCTCGGATCAGGTCCAGCGCCTGAAATCGATTGCCGAAAGTTTGTTGTTTCTGGCCAGGGCGGACGCCGGCAAGCTTCCGTTGACCCGTACACCGATCGATGTGCCGGTGTTGCTCGGGGAGTTGCAGGAGGATTTGCACGACATGGAGCCAGATCCCGGTATCACCATCGATCTGCAAACCAAAACGGATGTCAAGGTGTCCGGTGATGTAAGACTGGTGCGCTTGGCGCTTTTTAATCTGCTGCGCAATGCGTTAAAGTTTAACGAAACTCCCGTCGCAGGAAGCCAGCGGTTCGTGCGCTTGCGCGTATCGGGCTCAGCGCAAGGAGTGGTCACATTTCGCGTTAGTAATACTGGACCGGTGATCGAGGCGCAGGATTTTGAGCGGATTTTCGATCGCTTTTCCCGGCTGCATGAAAGCGGCCACAAGCGTGGAACGGGTCTCGGGTTAAGCCTGTCGCGGACGATTGCAGATTTACACGACGGTCGGCTCTGGCTGGAGGGGTCGAAGGCTGGCGTCACTACGTTCGCGTTTTCGTTACCTTCTGATTCCTAGCCGTTAGCGATTCGAAAAAGATTGGCAGGGGGCGAGTAATCTCCTTAGATCGCTGCGAACCTTGTTCGCCTTGTATGATTCGCCCGTCCAAATGGTCCATTTATCCAAAGACGGTAGTTCGATGGGCGGGGAATCTGACGCGGACGCGTAAGGGCTTTGCGCTGCTGTCGGTCCTCATGATGGTCACTTCGGCGACCTTGGTGGTGATGATGTATTTAACGTTGGCATCTTCAGAGTTGGTGTCATCGAACCATTATTCGATGGGTGTCCAGGCTCACGGTCTGTCCGAGTCGGTCAGCAACATAGTGATCGCGCAAATTCGCCGCGCGACTGCTGAGACCGATACGGTGTGGGTCAGTCAACCGGGTGCTTTGAGAACGTTTGACTCGAAAGGCGATTTTTCGACGGGCTACAAATTGTACTCCGATGACGATATGGATGTCGACACAGCCAAGGAGTTGTTTGACGACCTTCCTGAGAAAGCGTGGTCGACGCCGGAGAAGTTGGCGCAGTGGACGGATCTGAATTCGCCCTTAATGCGAGGCAAAGAGGTTCACTATCCGATCGCGGATCCGAGCGCGTTGACCAGTGGTCCAGAGAAAACCGGTGTCGAGGGCTTCGAATACAAAACTGGCATGGTTGATGAAGGGTTTGGGAAATTGCCGATGCCGGTGCGCTGGATTTACGTTCTCGAAGATGGCACGATGGGCACACTTGATGATGATTTGAGCTTTGTCGCTTCGCCCGGTTCCGGAGGGGCCAAACCGACCAAAAAGAATCCCATTACGGGACGGATGGCTTTTTGGACCGATGATGAATCCTGCAAGGTCAACCTTAATACCGCCTCCGAGCCGACGCCGTGGGATGTGCCGCGGGCAGGAGGAAAGGCAGATCGCGACTACGGATTGCACCAGCCGGCGAAGCGGGAATATCAACGTTTTCCGGGGCACCCTGCGACGACGGCGCTGAGCCCTGTCCTTTTACCCGGACGCGATCCAAAGGAGCCGATAACGGTAGACCAAAAGGATACGATTTATAAACTCGTGCCGAGGATTGCAGCAGGAGGCTCGCGATCCGGGACCCGGAAGGTATCTGGCATTCTTCAAGACGGACCGGTGAAGCTCGATCACCATCGCTTGTTGCCATCCGTGGATGAGTTGGTGTTCAGCCCTAATTCGATAAATTTTCAGACGCGGCAGTTGGCGAAAGTTCCAGGCCAGGCTGAGAATGATACGAATGCGATTGAGCGATTGATCCGCGAGTCACGATTCTTTCTGACTACCCACAGTCGGGCGCCGGAATTGAACGCTTTTGACCTGCCACGAATCAGCATTTGGCCGACGGCATCGACGCCGGAAAACCCGTTGGGCAAGATGCGCACGGCATTTGACAATATGATCCGGTTTTGCGCAACCACCGGAGAGAAGGATGATCGGCATCCGTATTTCTTCGAGCGCTCGGACAGCCGAAGCGCCACTTTCGATTATGAAAAAATCCCCCGTAATGTCGTCCTCTACGACTATTTAAGAGCACTCACCTCGCGGCGCGTTCCCGGATACGGCGGCACGCTGAAAGACAAATGGCAGGAAGATCGTGATCAGGTGCTAACTGAGGTATTCGATTACATCCGCTGCACCAACCTTTACGACGATCAGCTGAAGCCGAATGCCTACCCGCTGAAGCTCTACGATAAGGGGGAAAAGGTGCAATTCACCGAGGGGCGGCCCTCGACCGCGTCACTGTCGAGCTGGCCCGGACACGGTCAGGTGGTTCCTATCGAGATTCCGTCCGGTGAAGAAAAAACCCACGGCTTCGGCCGCTTTTACACGATCTCCGAAGCGGGACTGCTGTTGATCTGCTGCGGCGACGCCGGCGGTCCTGAGAATGCGGAGGACCCCGCTGCCGGTCCGAAGTATCCCAAGGGCATTGCTGACAGTAATCAGCCGGGAACGGTGATGGGCAAGAACAAGGCTTTACCGCGGGCGCTGAGTTGGCAGCAGGATGAGCAGGAGCGCTGCCTTCAAGCCGCCCTATTATTTGAGCTCTACTGTCCGGCTCTGGGGTGGACTCATTTGAATGAAGACATCACGATCGAGGTTGAGATAAAGAGCGACTTCACGATCGATCAGAAAACGATCAAATTTAACCTCGATAAGAATGTCTGGCAGAGCGCTGGAGATGGTCGAATCGGAGGTCGTTGGATGGGGTCAGTGGGCGAAGCCAGCTATTCGACCATGGCCGGAGGCACGGCCGGGTTCTGGACGATGTTCGATGACCGTTACGCTGGAGAGGCGGAACCGCTGAATGAGGACCGAGGGCTCCAGCCGCGAAACTCGCGTGATCGGAGTGATGAAAATCGGAGGATCTATCCGTTCATCAGTGAGCCTTTCATCGTTCGTGGCAACAACGAGACCATGTCGATGACTTCGGCGGAGATTGAGGTGCGTATCCGACTCGGTACTGCCCACACGCCCGGTGCCGTGGACATGGAGAGTCGCCCGATCGTGCAGACAATACACTTGGAATTTCCTCAGGCGACCCTGCCCGTTCCGACCCTTCCAACTGTCAGGGTTCATTCTCTGGAGGATGGGCCTACGGATAATGGAGAGGGTGGCTACAACTACACCCATGCGAAAAAACACAACAGCAGGGGTCGACCGCGACGCCGGCGCAGCGGAGTTTTCCACCCTTCGTTCTGGTGGGTTCTGAATCGGGACGGCGTTGGCATCGGTGATCCCGAACACAACTTCGCCAATTGGGGATCGTGGCGTGACGTCGGGGCTCCGGCTGATTGGGCGGCAAGTTATGAAGGCGAGAAATTTTCGCCCAGCGAAGAGCTGTTCACCGGTCGTCACTACGGTCGCATGGTTCTATTCGGAAACCCTTACTGGACGTTCGTAAACCAGAATCCCTTTTATAAAGGAAAGGACGTGGTGCGAACTTTGGTGCCGCGGCATCGAGACTACCGCCTGGTTGCCGCCAAGGGAGAAGTGGATGCAGATGTTTTCGTGCCGCATCGCGACTACTTCGATGAGGAGGTTTACCTGGCACATCACTTTTCGGGCACCAAAGCCGACGTGCTTGCAGGTCGTGGCTATCAACGAACTAGTCGGACGTTAGTGGAAGGATTGGATGAGGCTAATCCCCGCGAGCACCGAGCCCGTTACTATCCATCGCGAAAGCCGGACTACCCAATCATCGATGGCGAGAGCGATGATGAAATCGTTCAGAAGTACGGCGACTTTGACAATGGAATTGGAGTGCTCACTGACGGTGCCTATATTAATAAGCCAGACGCGGGCAACCGACTGTCACGGAAGAAGACTGACTCAAGCGGGAGGGACTATTGGACGATTCCGTACTTTAACTACGCCGCCGATGATCAAGGGGGCGTGCCGGCATTCTTTTCTCCGAATCGGCAGGTGTCGTCGCCGGTGATGTTCGGTTCGTTGCCGACTGGAGTGATGCGTGGTCTGCCATGGCAGACGCTGTTGTTCAGGCCTCAACCCGGTCATCCAGGCGATGCGTTACCTGCCTCGGCTGACGGCATCGGTGGCGGCACGGTTAAACGCGGTTCGAAGTATCCGCCCGATCACGTGTTACTCGATTTGTTCTGGATGCCGGTGGTTGAGCCTTACGCGATCAGTGAACCATTTTCCACGGCGGGAAAAGTGAACTTAAATTATCAGATGCTGCCCTTTCGCTACCTGCGCCGGGACACCGCTGTGAGGGCGGTGTTGGCGAGCGAAAAAATCCTGACAATCCCGCTGGAATCCGCTTCGACCTACAAGCGTGGGGTGGGAAACAACGTCAACGCCAACCTGCGGCGACCGATCAATGCCGACGAAACCCTGTTGCAGTTCGAGGAACGGTTTCAGCGTGGCGAAGTATTTCGGATGGCGAATGAGATTTGCGACGTCCACCTGATTCCCGAAGGAGCAAAGCTCGACGACATGCGCGGAGCTTTCTGGAAGCGGATGGCTCTGACAGGAGATAATTCGCGGGAGCGCCCGTATGCGAACATCTATCCGCGTGTGACCACTCAGTCGAACGTCTACCGGGTGCATCTCCGGACCCAGGTCATCAAAAAAGCGCGTACGTCGGATCCGGAAAAGTTTGATCCTACGCTCGATGCTGTGGCCGCGGAATATCGAGGTTCGACTCTGATCGAGCGCTATCTGGACCCTGCGGAACCATCGATTCCAGACTATGCGAAACAGCCGGACGCCAAGCCAGCCTTGAGTGATCTGTATCGATTCCGCGTTTTGAGCAGTCAGCGATTCGCTCCGTGAGACGTCGGATTTCGGGTGATTTTGCGCATTATTTTGGGCAAAGGCACAAAAAGGTCTTGTATTCCCATTGTAAACACATCACTTTACATTGTAAATCTCTTGAACTGAGCTTTGAATCTGTTCATTTTGCGAGAAAGCCTCCTCAATCAACCATTTAGCAACCATGAGAAATCCCCAAGACTCCAACGCTAATCGGGAGCGCACCACATCATCAGGCGATGTTGATGTGGTGGCTCCGACGCTAACGAATCGTTCCGAAGCATCGGTTAAGTCGAAGCGAGGTATCGCACTGATCTCAGTGCTAACCGTAGTGACGCTGGCCACCATTCTGGTGCTTACCTTCTTCACGCTGGCTCGAAATGAACTGGTGGCATCGGTGAACTACTCCGATGGCCTGCACGCCAAGGCGCTTTCCGAAACTGCCGTGAATATGGTGATCGGCCAGATTCGTCGCGCTACAGAGCCGCAGAGCAATGTGCCGCAGGCGTGGGCGACACAGCCGGGCGCCATTCGCACCTACAACGGTCTCAGCGGTGTTTTTCAGAAAGGCTACAAGCTTTACTCGTCGGCAGTGATGGTCGAGGCGGCCGTCGGCAGTGCCGGCGAAGCTGCCTTGGTCACTCAAGATTACAATGCCCTTGGAACTTGGAGCGCGCAGTTATGGAAATACGCCGATCTCAATGAGCCGGTGATTCGTGGTGATCGGATCTACTATCCGATCGTTGATCCTCGGGCGCGCGACTATCCTGCATGGGATAGCGCCCGCGAGTTCGACGATGCCGGGGTGGAAGGCTTCGATTGGCATTTGAGGGACATCGCCCGCAGTCCGATGCAAGATGCCCTGGAGGAGATCTCCGATCCGTTGACACAGCGAAAGCACACGGCTTTTCCTATGCCGGTGGAGTGGATCTACCAACTTGAAGACGGAACTATCGGAACACTGAATAACGCTCTCAAGTTTACGGCAACAGGCGGTGGTTCGGCACCGAGCAATACGAACCCGATTATCGGCCGGATCGCATTCTGGACGGACGACGAGTCCAGCAAGTTAAATGTCAATGTCCACGCGGGTGGTACGGCATGGGACACTCCGCGTGCCGGCGGCGACATCGATCGCAACCTGGGGCGCTATCAGCCTGCTCAGCACGAGTGGCAACGCTATAAGGGGCATCCGGCGACGACCAGTCTCGCCCCGGTACTCTTTCCAGGTATGAAAAACATCACTCTCAATCGTGATGAAATGGAGAAGATCTTCAAGTTGGTGCCTCGAATCGTCGGTGGTGGCTCGGCGTCGGGAACGCGAGCGGTTGACCCGAACAATCGCCTTGAGTCAAACGGCCTGATTGCTGACAAAGATCGTCTTTACCCTTCGTTGGATGATTTCATTCTTCAGCCGGGCGGTTTACGGGGCGCCGATCACACCGATCCGAGTATCTCGTTTGGTCCCCGTGCGCCGAGTGTGTTTCCCAGTTACAACGATCCGCCGACGGATCCAGAGGTGAAAGAGATGGGGGAAGTGATGGAGTTGACGCGGTTCTTTCTTACGGCGTCCAGCCGTTCACCGGAGGTCAACCTGTTCAACATGCCACGAGTCAGTATCTGGCCGACTTACTTCGCAAAGACGGCGCAGGAAGAACAGTATTATAAGACGAACTTCGATAAATTCATTCGCTTCTGTGCCGAACTGGGGGAAACGGGCGGAGAACCGCACGCCTACTATTTTCAGCGCAGAAACGCTGACAGTGCCACATCCGACTGGGATGACATTCCCCGCAATAAACAAGTTTACGCTTACCTCGACGACCTGATGGCTCGGCAAATCCCGGGATACGGAGGATCGTTTCGGGATAAATACGGGAAGGACAACTGCCGTCAGTTGTTGACGCAAATGTTCGACTATATCCGCTCATCCAATCTGTTCGATGATACGATCTACGACGAGGCGGTCCCCGGTAATCCGAACTCATGGCGGGCTGCATACAAAAAGGTAAATGATGCCAACCACTTTTCGTTCACCAACTACCGGACCGAGTCCGAGCTTGGTTTGCACATGGGGCATGGCCAGGTGACGCCGCTGAAGATCGACTTCGACGGATCGAAAACGATGGGCTTTGGCCGCTTCTACACTCTTGAGGAAGCGGCGATTCAGCTGATCTGCTGCGCCGATGGCGGCAATGCCAGTAATACCAATGCCGGCGGCACGCCGATGCCGGCGATGCAGGACACGGTTGGTGACGGAACCAGCTACTACGGCAACTTTCCGCCGCTGCACAGTTCAGTGCAGCAGACTAACGAAAGCACGTGGCCACTTTGGGTGAAAACGCTGAAAATGACTAACCCGGATCTGGCAGCAAAAGCGGTCAACCCTATGCACTGGAACTGGATGCTGGCCAAGGCGAAGGGCATCATGGATTACGATCGGCAAAACCTGTCCCAGGATGGTGCGGACCTTAAGCTTGGCCCTGACGAGAAGCTCGTACAGGCGATTTTCCTGATGGAAATGTTCTGCCCGGCGGCGGGTTGGACCTCGATCAATCCTGACATGATGATCAATGTCAATTTCAACGGCTTAACTATCGGAGGTGAGGCCTTCGTGCCCGATCCAAATTCCGGCCACTACTCCTCCGGGGTGGATAAACCAGGTAACCTATGGGTGGCTAACCGGCACAATTTCTCAGCAGTCTGGGGCGGCCGTAACTATGGCGGAGGGGGCGGTTTTCGCTCTCTGATGCGCGGCACGATGGGGCCGAATACCAATGAAAATGATCCAGCCGGTTCCTACGGTGTCTACAATCCCGATGGCACTGAAGTAGGCGTTTTTCACCCGGACGGAGGCCAGGGCTGGCACGCGGGTCGTCGCGCCCCATTCGACAACCGTGTCACCACTGATTCGAGTATTGATTCCACCAACATTTATCCCTTCATTACGCGTCCATTCAAGGTCAGCGGAGATACGGTTCAATTAAACGGCGATATTGTCGAAGTATCGTTCTACGCCAATCGGGAGAAGAACCCCCTGTCTGGCAAGGCGAATGCGTCGGAGTCGACTATCTTCACCTCCGCGCCACAGTCAGGACCGGAGTTGGTGCAGACGATCGAGCTGGATTTTAAGGAACTGGGTAGTTCGATGCCGACGCCTGCACTGTCCGGCGGCACGCGGGAATTGATCAACGAGTTTAAGGCGATCTACAGCGGTGAAACCACGCCGATGCAATGGTGGAGTGCCAGCTTTGACGGTGCTAATCCCCATTCTGCTGGTAATGGTCGCCTCGCTCGATCGAATCGCGTGACCAATGGCGCGGGTCAGACCATCATGGAAGGTGACACCGTCTGGAGTATGGCGTTGCTGCATGGCGACAGCCGCACGGTCGCAAGTCGGCAACTCGTTGAAGCCAACGGCACGACGAAGTTTGAAAAGCATCCGGACGCAGGCGGATCGAGTCGCATGGGGCACTCGCTGACACTGGCGGTCGGTGGGCTTGATCGCTTTCCGGGAACAACCGGTGCCAATATCACCGATTTGAAATATCCCGGCGGCAAGGCGCCGTTGCCTATGGCCGGTGGCGATAGCTACCGTGACAGCCATCAGATTTATGGTGACTTCGACAACGGCATGGGCGGCACGATCGACGGTGCCTATATCAACAAGGTTGACGAGGGTAACACCCATTCGCTGCGCAAGCGGACCGTCCAACAGACCCCAGGGTCGTGGGAATGGCGTCGCGACTACGGTTCGTATCCCTACTTCGTTCGCGAGTGGACCCACGAACCATCCGGTCCGGCATTTTTCTCGCCCAACCGGATGATGCCTTCGCCGGGAGTCTTTGGATCGATGCCTAACATGATCTTTGACAACCAGAACTCACCCACAGAGGGTGCCTGGCAGACGATGTTGTTTCGCCCCAATGTGGTGGGTGGTGACTACCAAAATCATCCCGGATCCGTCAGCCCTCCTGATCACATGCTGCTCGATCTGTTTTGGATGCCGGTGGTGGAGCCGTACGCTATCAGTGAGCCGTCTTCAACAGCGGGCCGCATCAACATGAACTACCAGATCCTGCCGTTCACCAATATCACCCGGACTGCGGCGCTGCGTGGGGTGTTCCAATCGGAGTACATGCTGTGCATCCCGAATTTCCACGTCAGAAACTACAAATCCGGCGTTGGCCGCGGCAATGGCTATCACTGGCTCTACAAGCCATTCGGTGGTGAGCTGCAGCGCTTGAGTCTTCGCTCGGTCATTGTTGAAGCTGACACGCTGGACCAGTTCGAGACGAAATTCGCCGCCAACGAGATCTTCCTGACGGCTTCTGAAATCTGCGAAATCCACCTGATCCCGCAGGACATCGGTGAAAAGCAGGGCTTTGCCAATAAAACCGGCACTTACAAGCCCAAGCTCTCAGATATGCAGAACGGTCGCTATTGGACCGACCACAAGCTGGTCGGCGACAATGGTCGGGAATCTCCCTATACGCATATTTACCCGCGCTTGACGACCAAATCGAACACTTTCTGTGTGCATGTCCGCTCGCAGGTCCTGAAAAAGGCCCGTGATACGGATCCTGCTGTTTGGGATCCTGAACTCGACACCTCGGTCGCCGAGTACCGTGGCTCTGCTCTTGTGGAGCGTTACATCGAACCCAACGATCCGGCGATCCCGGATTACACGATCCTTTCCGGTGCGTCGACATTGGATGAGTTCTACAAGTTCCGCGTCATCAACGAGAAGCGATTCTCACCCTAGACTGACAACGGAGAAAGATCGGAGCAGCCCGGGCGGCGTCGCCTGAACCCTCTCCGACCGCCTCAACTCGACAGCAGAGTTGAGGTCGCTCTATCCGCCGACTCTGCAAAAGAAAAACCAGCCGCGAGCACCGACTCGCATGTAAATATGAAAATAGATCCAAAGCTCCATTCTGTGGCCAAGATCGCAGGCTTCAGTCTGATTGAAGTCACCATCGCTGTCGCCATTACCGCAGTAGCGCTTGTGTCGCTGATGGGCATGCTGCCCAAGGGGATGCAGACCATGTCTGCGGCGACCGATCGGGCGATCGAAGGCCGGATCCAACAGCAAATCGTCGGTGAGTTGATGCTGACCGAATGGGCCAACCGAGGGACCTTCGACGATGAGATCAGAGGTTATGATGACCAGGGGATACACATCGCGACCGGCCAAGCCGTGTTTGCGACTGGGCGGACCAATGCTGATGTGATCTATCGTGCGCGTATCCGTATGCAGGGATTAGGGGTCGTGTTGCCTGGCGGTGAGAGCGATCCTGACCTGCAATCAGTTCTCATCGACATCACCGGTCTCAGCGTCGAGGATTTCGACTTCGATTCCCCGCAGAATGAGCGGCATATCCACACCTACCAGTCGACCTTGGTAGACATGGGCCAGAGATTTGGCAG
>JBBKXR010000314.1:0-36766 GCA_037969585.1 Verrucomicrobiales bacterium | reverse complement strand
GATCTGGACTCGCGGCAGTGCTTATGCACACCAATTTTGGGTTGAATCGCGAGGTGACGTGGCGGGAAACCGGCCCGCGTTACAGGGTGCTTCTTTACGGGCACGGCGGGGAGCGCGGTGCTGATATGCGCAGCGGAGGTGCCTGTAGAACAGGCATGAGTAGGGACGAGGTGACGCGGGAGTTGGCGCGGGGTGGTGCGCTCTCGATCGCCCAGGTGCTGCGCTGTAAGGTGCGCTACTTCTGTGATGGTGCGGTGCTCGGGACGGCGAGTTTTGTCGACGAGGTCTACACGGAGAATGTTCGTGCGAACGGAGCTGAGGCTCGGCGGGCAAAAGGTGCGGCTCGACGGTTGAAAGGGGCGCAGTGGGGGGCATTGCGGGTGCTCCGGGATTTGCAAAAGGACGTCTTCGGCTGAGTTTGGCGGGGTGCGCATCTCAGCTTCAGCTCGCGGTTTCCAGTGGGCGATGTTGTGCTAGGATGGCAATCATGATTCGTGACATCGTTCAATATGGAGATCCGGTGCTTCGCAAAAAGGGGCGCTTGATCGATCCTTTGCCGGCCAGCGACGAAATTCGCACTTTGGCTAGGGATATGGTCGAGACCATGCACGCTGCTCATGGGGTTGGGCTTGCCGCTCAGCAGGTTGGCGAGGCGTTGCAATTAGCGGTGGTCGACGTGTCGCACGATGAGGAGTGTGTCAGCTATTTGCGCGTCAACGGCGAGGACTGTGCTCTGGCGGATATTATGCCGCTGGTGTTTGTTAATCCTGAGCTCAGTTTTGGCTCAGTGCGCGAGAGTGAGAGCGAGGGTTGTCTGTCATTCCCCGACCTGCGTGGCGAAATTCGCAGGCCGGTCGATGTCACTGCGCGCCTGACAACGCTGGACGGTAACGTGCTCGAGATCGAAACGGATGGTCTGCTGTCGCGAGCGATCCAGCATGAGACGGATCACTTGTTTGGCAAGCTGTTCATCGATCGGATGAGTTCGGCGCGTAAAACGTCGCTGCGTGGGCTGCTCAAGGATATGCAGCGCGATTACTCGGACCAGGCTTGAGGCTCACGATTCGTCTGGTCCCCTGATCGCCGAGGCGGACGCGCTGTTTTTCAGCGGCACGGCGAGCGGGATAGCTTCACAACTGTCGCGCCATTTTGGGAAATTCCACTTATTGGGAAATCCGCTGCACTGCCGGGGTTTGACCTCTTGGATGGTGCAATCGATGCCGTCGAGGAAAATGCACTCGTCATTGGGCTTTTCGATCAGTGAAAGCCCCTGCCGGTTCGTGCGCAGTCGGGTGTAGCGGGCGAGAAAATCTGCCTCGGAGAGTTTGAGGTGCGCGGCGATGCTCGACACTTCGTCGGATTCGATCTCGACGTCGCCGGGCCAGCGGCAACAGTTGCCGCAGCGTTGGCATTGATAGAAAACTCCGGGAGGCGACGTAGACATGCTGAGTCGATGATGTTGAAAGACGAAAATATGGGTCGATGAAGGCTGAAATCGACCCGTGAAATCGAAGTGGATGATTGCTAGAAATCCGTTACCGTCAGCCTATAGTAACCCGCAATGGGAGTCCGGCACGGTCCGGCTTCGATTGAGTATGCCCAGTGGAGACACGCAAACAACTTTTGTCCTCGCTTTTTGTCAGGACTTTTAGTTTGTGGAAGTCGAGATTTCGGTTTCTTAAGAAGTTAATCGGGCTTAATCATTTTTGGTATTTTGTTAATTTTCATCAATAAGTAGATGTTTGGTAGACTTTTTGGAGCTCTCTCCAGTGACATAGGGATCGATCTCGGCACGGCGAATACGCTGGTGTATGTGAAAGATCAGGGCATCGTGCTCCGTGAACCGTCCGTAGTGGCGGTTAAAGCGGGTACGAATCAGGTTCTCGCAGTCGGTGACGACGCCAAGCGCATGCTTGGCCGAACGCCGGGCAACATCGTTGCCATCCGACCGCTACGGGATGGCGTCATCGCTGACTTCGAGGTGACTGAGGCGATGCTCAGTCATTTCATTGGCAAGGTCCAAGGGCGCCGGGTGCGCACCAAGCCGCGCGTCGTAGTCGCCGTTCCGTCTGGGATTACCGAAGTGGAAAAGCGCGCAGTCAAGGAATCGGCGATTCACGCCGGTGCACGCGAAGTTTATCTAATTGAAGAACCAATGGCGGCGGCGATTGGTGTTGGTTTGCCCGTTCAGGAAGCGGCGGCGAACATGATTGTCGACATCGGCGGTGGTACGACGGAGGTGGCGATCATTTCTCTTTCGGGCATCGTTTACAGTCGCAGCGTTCGCGTCGCCGGCGACGAACTCGATGAAGCGGTCGTCCAGTACATGAAGCGGGCCTACAACCTGATGATTGGTGAGCGAACTGCGGAGGAAATTAAAATCCGTATGGGCTCGGCTTACCCGCAGGCCAAGGAGGCTTCGGTTGAAGTCAAAGGCCGAGACTTGGTAGCTGGTCTGCCGAAAACGATCACAGTGACTTCGTCCGAGATTCGCGAGGCGATGCTCGACCCGATGAATACTATCGTCGATTCGGTCCGCGTTTCACTTGAGCGGTGTCCGCCTGAACTTTCCGCCGACCTTGTCGACCGTGGTCTTATGCTCGCTGGTGGCGGAGCTCTGTTGCGCGGCCTCGATAAGCTTCTACAGGAAGAAACGGGCTTGCCAGTCCATGTCGCCGACGATCCGCTGAGTGCGGTGGCGGAGGGCACTGGTGCAGTGCTCAACGAGTTGTCATTTCTCAAGCGGGTCACCAGCGACAGTTAATCCCCGGTGAAGCGGTTCAATATCATCGCCCTGATCGCGTTTGTAGCGGTGACCGGCTGGATATTTTTTTTCCGCCCGGATTACGTCGAAGCGATCCAGCGGGGTGCCTTGTCGGTGTTTGGTCCGTTGATCAAGGGGTCGGCGGTGGCGAGTGGCGAAGGCGATAATGGTCCACCGCTCGATCCAACGGCGATGGCTGCCGAATTGGAGGAGTTGCGAACCGAAGTCACCATTCTGCGCTTGCAGAATCAGCAACTCGATGATTTTCAACGCGATAACAACAAGCTTCGCGACCAGCTGCAGTATGTCAAAACATCACCGCTGGAGCTGGTTCCGGCTCGAGTTCTGGATCGCGACTCGCACACGTGGTACAGCACATTGGAAATCGACAAGGGCACCAGCGACGGTGTCAGCAGGGACAGTCCAGTGATTATTCCGGTGGGTGAAGACGCGGGGTTGGTCGGTAAAGTGGTTCTCGCCGGGGCGAAAAAATCGATCATTCTGCTGCTGACCGACGAGAAATGTCAGGTCTCGGCTTCGGTGATTGGTAGTGAGCAGCGGGGGATCGTCGTCGGCGAACAAGGCGCGGTCATCGGTCAGCGCGGCGCGATCAATGTCATGCCGTTCCTGAATCTGAAGTACCTGCAGAAAAATGCCAAACTGAACCCGGGTGACACCGTTTACTCGTCTGGCGTAGGCGGCGTGTTCCCTCCGAATCTGCTATTGGGGACGATCGAGGAAATGATCCCGGGCGCGATCGATACGACTGCGAAGGTCCGACCGGCCGTCGACTTCAGCGTGCTGGAAAATGTATTCATCGTTCAGGGGGTGCGCGGATGATCTACGTGCCGATACTGTTTTTGCTGATTGCTCTGGCGTTTGCGATCCAGGAATTTTTGCCAGTGTTTGACTGGGCGTATCACGCGCGCATTCTATTTGTGCACACGATGTTTTTCTGCGCGGCGGTGACAGTGCCTTTTCCACTGATGCTGCTTTTGGCGCTGGTGACCGGTTTTGTTTGGGACGCTCGCTATCATGTGCCGCTCGGTGCTGACGATGAGTTGGTATTTGGCCTGTCGATCCTTTTTTTGGGACTCGCTGGCTCATTCATCCAAGGCGTCCGGCCCTTATTTCGGCGAGGGCGCTGGGAACTGCCGGTTTTTATGATTGGTATCGCGGCTTTGGCAGTGCAGATGGCCGAATATCTCATCATCAGTTTCGAACGCGGTGGACTCTACTTCCCGGCGGAGATATGGTTTAAGATATTGATGACTTCGTTGCTGACGACGTTGCTGGCACCGGCCATCCTGCTGATGCTTTCGTTGATCGCAAAGAAGGTGAACTATCGCATTCGCATGGAAGGTATCACACAGAAGAAATACCAGTATGGCGACCCACTTCAGACTTAGGCTCTATCTGCTGGCCCTGCTGATCATTGCCGCCTTCGGTGTGTTGGTGATGCGATTGTGGGAGATTCAGATCACTGAGCACGAGAGCTATTTGGCGAAGTTGCCGAGTAGCAGCCAGGTGACCGTACGCGTCCCGGGAATCCGCGGCGAGATCAAGGATCGCAATGGCGTGACGCTGGTGGAAAACAATGCAAGTTTCGAGGTGAGCTTCGATCTCAAGGCGATCTACGAAGCGTACAAGAATGACCGTGCCGAGCACAACAAGAAGGTGGAAGAGGCCGGAGTCGGCGAGAAATGGGCAGCGATCCCGCCATACGAATATAGGGTCTATGTAGGAGGTCAGCCGATCACTCGACCGGAGACGGACATCGTCAAGGTCGTCGAAAAGATCGTGTTCCCCGAACTGGCCGATCTCGGGCTTTTGGAAAATTTCGACTCCAAGGCGATGCGGATTCATTACCGCTCAACGCAGGGACTGGTGCCGTATACCTACCGTAGCGACCTGAGCTTCGAGGAGTTCGCTCGCTTCGCTGAGCATAATGTCGATCTGCCCGGGGTAACGGTGACGTCTAAGCCGACTCGCCATTACGTATACGATTCGCTCGCCAGCCATATTCTCGGTTATGTTCGACCGCCGGACGTGCAGACTGTGCCCGAGGAGAAACGTCGCGAGTTCAATCATTACGTCGGCGACGACTATGGCGTTCATGGGATCGAGAAAACCATGGACCATCACCTGCAGGGCAAAGCTGGAAAGCGCGTTCTGATGCGCGACGAAAAAGGCCGATTGATGGCCGGCGACGTCAGCTACGAGGCACCGCAACCCGGTGCCGACGTTTATCTGACCATCGATGCGCGCATCCAGATGATCACAGAAAGGGCTCTTCGTGCCATTGGTCGCGGTGCTGCTGTGGTTTCCGACCCGCGCACTGGTGATATCCTCGCGATCGCTTCGGTTCCGTCATTCAATCCGAATAAGTTCATTCCGTCGATCGATGCCGACGACTACAGGCGTTACATCGAAGACGAGAGCAGCCCGATGTTTAATCGCGCCATCAATCCCTACAACCCTGGCTCGACGACAAAGATCCCGACCGCCCTCGCTGGCTGTCTCGACGGAACTCAGAACCGGCGCTTCAACTGCAGCGGTGGCGTCCAGTATGGGAATCACTACATGAAATGCTGGATCGCCAGCAAGGGCTATGGCCACGGCTCGATCGACTGCAGTACGGCGATCAAATACTCCTGCAACGCTTTCTTTTACCAGTATTCGAACGTCACTGGCATCCGCAATCTGGAAACCATGTTTGGCCTGCTGGGCCTCGGTCGCACGACCGGTATCGAGATCACCGCCGAGAGTGGCGGCACCGTGCCTGGTCCCGAGTGGATGCGCATGCAGGGCGGCAACTGGAGCAGTGCCTACACGGCGATGACCTCCATCGGCCAGGGATTCATGGAGTCGACTCCGGTGCAAATGTCCAGCGTTACCGGCACTGTGGCTAATGGCGGATTGGTTTATCAGCCGCGGTTGGTGCATCGCATTTTAGAAAAAAACGGCACCGTGGTTCAAAAAGATCCGCCGCGGGTGAAGCACGACCTGACCAAGGAGGGCATCACGGCAGAAGACGTCGAGATGGTAAAGAAAGGCATGTGGAGAGTGACCAATGAAGCTGGCGGCACTGCCGGGCGGGCGGCGTCGGATCTGACCACGCTCTCCGGAAAGACCGGCACTACCCAGACCGGGAACCCGAAAGAACCGAACAACGCGTGGTTCATTGCATTTGCTCCCTACGAAGAGCCTGAGTACGCCGTAGCCATTTTTGTGCAGAATGGTAAGTCTGGAGGCAGCGCAGCGTCGCCGATCGCCAAAAAGATCATCGAAGAAGCGACGGCGATGCAGAAGGGCAAAGACGTCGAACTGACCGCGCTCGACGAGGCGATAGGAAATTTCGAACGCATCGAGGCCGTTACCTACGACGATGAAGGTGGAGCGCTGGCGCAATATGCCAGCGACGAAGCTGACACCGCCGTCGACGTATCGGCGATCGTGCCGACAAAGTTGAAGAAAAAAACGGTGCGCGCCGTGCCCAAACCTACCGCACCCTCAATCAAGCAAAAGGCCGACGCAGCCGGCTCGGTCGCCGATCAGAATCAAAAGAAAAAGAGTCGCTGGCGCAATGTGCGTCCTTTGTCCAAAATCTTCGGATTCGGAAACGACGAAAACGAATAGAAAACAATCACCCTGCGGCGGAGATCGGTATTCGATCTCTCGTCGCAAAAAAACAAACTCACGGATGGTTCGCGTCAACGACGGTGCGAACAACTGGATTTGAAAACTCTAACTACCCATTTTAACCATGTTAAAAAGACTTCGGAAGGTCTTTACGCCCAAGCATTTGGCCGACGGCGCAAGGATCATCGTAAATTGTGAAAAGCTGGAGCAGCGCGTAGCGCTGCTGGAAGAAGGAATACTCGAAGAATACACTGTAGAACGGACCGCCGATGACAACATCGTCGGCTCGATCTATAAGGGTGTGATTCGAAACATCGAACCAGGTTTGAAGGCGATGTTTGTCGACATCGGCCTCGAGAAAAATGCGTTCCTGCATTTCTGGGATGCCATCCCGGAAGCGCTCGACAGCGGCCTTGAAGAAATTCAGCGCGGCAGCGGCGACGATGGTGGAGGCAAGGGCAAAGGCGGTCGCCGCAAGAAGCCCAAGCGTATCACCGCACAGGACATCCCCGGACTTTACCCGGTGGGTTCCGAAGTGCTGGTTCAAGTCACCAAGGGCCCGATCGGTAACAAAGGGCCGCGTATCACCACCAACATCTCCCTCGCCGGGCGATTCATGGTGTTGATGCCGCGCAACGAGCAGTTTGGCATCTCCCGTAAGGTAGACGATCAGAAGGAGCGATCACGGCTGCGCCGGATTATGGAAAAGCTGCGTGTTCCCGAAGGCATGGGCATCATCCTGCGAACGGTGTCCGCCGGTCAGCGATTGCGCTTTTTCGTGCGCGACTTGAGCATGCTGCTCGACCAGTGGGAAGTCATCGAACAGAAGGCTCACGATAACAAAGCCCCGGTGTGCGCTTTCCAGGAACCCGACCTGATCGAACGCACCGTGCGCGACTTTCTCACCGATGAAATTGCCGAAGTCATCTGCGATGACGTCGATGCCGCCAATCGAATGAAAGACCTCGTCGGTCTGATCTCACGGCGCTCGAAGAAACGCATCCACAACTACGACGGCAAAGAGCCGATTTTCGAAAAATACGGCATCCAGAAGCAAATCGACAACGCCTTTTATCGACAGGTCTGGCTGCCGGGTGGTGGCTATCTGGTCATCGACGAAACCGAAGCGATGATCTCGATCGACGTCAACACGGGGCGCGCCAAATCGGTCGACAAGATGTTGTTGAAAACCAACCTTGAGGCGGCCGAAGAGGCTGCTCGTCAGCTGCGCTTGCGCAATATCGGCGGACTGGTGGTGATCGACTTTATCGACATGAAAGCGCGCCGCGATCAGATGGCCGTCTACAAGTTGATGAAAGATCGTGTTGCCCGCGACAAAGCCAAAACTCAGGTTCTGCAGATTTCTCAACTCGGGCTTATGGAAATGACCCGTCAGCGATTGCATGAGAGTCTGGGAATGACGGTCGCCGAACCTTGTCCGTATTGTCAGGGACGCGGCCGAGTTAAGTCGGCGACGACGATGAGTGTCGAGCTGCAACGCCAAATCAGTTCCGTGTTAGTTCGCCATCGCGGTACGGTTCACGAACTGCTGATCGTTGTTCACCCGGATGTCATGGAGCGCATGCGCACTCAAGACGACGAATCGTTGGTCGATCTTCAGCGGCGCCACGAGTGTCGTTTCGCATTCCGTAGCGATCCGAGCTTCCACCGCGAGCAGGTCTCGATTTCGGACTCCGAAACCGGCAAGGAATTGACCGAGTAGCTGACGCGTCTGCGCCTTTGCGTGCCCACGCCACCTGCACTTTGCTGGTGGCGTGACACGTGACGGGCACTCGTTTTTCTTTGCGCTCGGGCGGCTGCTGGTTCGGCATCCGTTTTCGTTGATGCTGTCCGGTGCCTTGGTGGTAGCGGTTTTGTTGTGGTTTCGCGGCGGCCGACACTACGATTCGGTAGAGTGGCTGACGCCCAAAGTGATCGTCACCGCTTACTCAGAAATGCGCGTTTTGATGTTCACTGCGACCCTGCACGATGATTCCAGCTGGGAAATGTTTCACAACAGCGATGTTGCCACCGTTGACGCTCCGTGGGCAGCAGCTTTTTGGCCGCGCGTCTGGGTGACCGGTGGTGAGACGGGGCTGGTCGTCGTCATAGCCCAACTAGCCCTTTTGCTTTTCGTACTGGCGGTTGTTGCCGTCGTTCTGGAAAACTCTTATCTGCGGCGCCGCGAACTTACGAGACGACCCAGCCATTTCTGACCCTCCCATTATGAACTCCATCGAAAAGATCACCCACCGACTGTTGTGCCTGTTTATGGTGCTTACGTCCGTCTCCAGCATTTCGGCAGCAGAACCTTTGCGCGCCGGTGCTGCGACTGCAAATATCACCCCTCTGATGGGGGTGCCGCTCGATGGCACGATCATGCAGATTGGGCCAGCCAAGCACGTCCACGATGAACTGCACTCGCGCGCGATAGTGCTCGATGATGGCGCGACAAAATTGGCCATCGTGATCGTCGACAATACCATGATCTCCGGCGACGTCCTCGATCGGGCAAAAGAGATGATCGAACAAGCGACGGGTATTCCGCCAAGTCATGTCACCCTCGCGGCGACGCACACCCACTCGACCCCGCGTGCCGTGACGGGTCTGAAGCCGAACTCTGACGAGCATAAAGCTTACCTGGTTTATCTCTCAGATCGTATCGCCGAGAGTGTGCGTCGTGCGGTTAATCATCTAGCTCCCGCTAAAGTCGCCTGGGGTAGTGCCGACGATCCGCGTCACGTATTTAACCGTCGATGGAAACTGAAATCGGGCATCGAGCAGGCTAACCCATTTGGCGAGACCGGCGAGACCGTCGCGATGAATCCTAAACCGGATCGGGTCACCGAGCCCGCCGGACCCGTTGATCCCGAAGTGTTCGTGCTCGCCTTGCAACACGCCGATGGACGACCGATGGCTTTGCTCGCCGACTACGGTCTGCACTACGTCGGTGGGATACCAGGTGGCACCGTCAGTGCGGATTACTACGGTGTTTTTGCCGATAATATTCAGCAGCGCCTCGGTGCCGACCGGCAGGATCCACCGTTCGTCGGCATGATGGCCAACGGCACCAGTGGCGACGTAAACAACAACGACATCACTGCTGCGCGAGTGAAAAGAAAACCCTATGAGCAAATGAATCAGGTCGCCGACGATCTTGCGGAAACGGTTCAGGGCGTCTACGAGCATCTCGAATGGCGCGATACTGTCGAACTTGATGCTCAGTTGGAACTTCTCGAGCTCGGCATTCGCAAGCCCGACGCTGCGCGACGCGAATGGGCGCGTCAAACGGCGGCGCCCGCCGACAGCAAATTGCATCTGACGCGACCGCAGATTTACGCCCGGGAAGCTCTGGCGCTGGCGGATTACCCCGATCGAGTAAAGATTCCGTTGCAAGCGCTGCGCATCGGCGATCTGGCAATCGGGACGATTCCGAATGAAGTTTTTGCCGAGACCGGGTTGGCGATCAAAGCTGGTTCCGTGTTTCCAAAAAATACTTTCGTGATCGAACTCGCGAACGCCTATCACGGCTACCTACCCAGTCCCGAACAACACGCCGGTGGCGGCTATGAGAGTTGGGATGCGCGGTCGAGTTGTCTAGAAGTAGAAGCCGAAACGAAGATCAAAGAGAAGCTACTGGAATTAATCGCTTCTCTAAAAAATGGCATCGAGTAACGGACGGTAGTGTCATGCTCAAGTGATCACTACTTAGCCGGAATCCCTGCGTGATGTCATCGATCCGCCGGAGTGATCGGCAGACTCCACGGACTTCGTGGCTGGATTTGAAAACCGGTTTGCTTCTAAAGAAGCGGAGATCGGAATCATTTTTTCTGAACACCGGCAAAAGAAATGTCGCCAAAATTCCATAACATCTACAGGCCTGAAGTGTTTTTCATAAATATTCAGAGCCAATTGAATCGTGGTTAGCGTGTAGCTTACTTTTTTCGTTAGACAAAAGCTACTTTGCTGATTAACCTAAAAAATAATATCAGCTTCGGGGGGGAGGTGGATGTCGTTACTAAAGGCAGTCTTGTGACTGTTTTGCTGTCTATCTCGATCGCGGAGTCGCCAAGATTCCGATTATGGATAGCTCGAACCCACTCACCCTGTTAGCCGATACCGGTCCGGTCACTCTGCCTCCGGCAGGAATTCAGATACTTCTGGTCGACCGAGTCCCATCCGTTCTTCCGACTGTCGCTAAAAGTCTGGCCGAGGCGAATTTCGAGCATCAACCGGATGTTACTTGCTCAAATTCGGTTAATGAAGCTCGCGAACAATTGGAGTCGACCCAATGCTTCGACCTTGTTCTGGTCGCTCTAACGGAAAAGGAATCCGGTCCATCAGCCAGACAAACCATCGATGCGCTGGCTACCGTCAGTGGTGCTCCGCCGGTAGTCCTCCTCTACGCGTGCCATCAGACACAGTTATCCAGGGAGTTATTGCGGTTAGGCGCAGTCGGTAGGGTTTCTACCGCTGCCATGAACGGCGACGGCGACAGTCTTGCGCTGGCGATCACATACGCCCTTGAAAAACATCGCTCGCGATTCGAATTAGATTCCCTGAATGCTCAGCTACAACAGTCGAGTAACGAACTACAGAGCGCCCAACGAATGCTCATGCAGATGGAGAAGCTCAATTCGCTCGGCGAACTTGCTGCGGGAGTCGCTCACGAAGTGAAAAATCCTTTGGCGACATTGCAGATGGGTGTCGACTACTTCCACGGCCAAAACGAAAACAAGTCAGAGACTGACGCACTCATGATCGAACACATGCAGGAAGCGATCACCAGGGCCAGCAAGATCATCCGTGGGATGGTCGATTTCTCACGCTGCGACACTCTGGAAATGAAACTCGGAAACGTCAACCGTAGCCTCCGCAGAGCATTGCGCATGGTTCGCCACGAGGTTCTGAAGCACAATATCAAAATCACTCGTGAGTTCCGTGATCCGCTGCCAGCCGTTCGTCTCGACGAAGGCAAGATCGAGCAGGTGCTGATCAACGTCCTTTCGAACGCCATGCAAGCTATGGGAATGAGCGAGCGCAAACATGAACGCATGCTCAATGTGATCACCACTTCGGGTAGACTCGAAAGCTTGACTGACGGGAATCTACGGGACAGCGAGGGGTTTCCGCGGTCGTGCGACGACGTGGTCATGATCGAGATTCGCGATTTCGGACCCGGAATCCCAGAGGAAAAGCTAGCCCAGGTTTTCGATCCGTTTTTTTCCACCAAGCCTGCGGGTCAAGGCACCGGTCTCGGTATGTCGGTGGCGAAAAACATCGTCGATCTTCACCATGGCCACTTGCAGCTCTGCAATGAAACAGACCCGCCGGGGCTACGTGTGAGAATCATTCTCAGCGCTTGTCAGTTGGACGCTAAAAGCGCGGTAGAGAGTATGTCCAGGGGGATCGCAAGAAGCTCCACGATGAACAGAATGGCATCCTGATGCGAAAGGCCTGCCGCAAAAGTAGCCGCTTATGAAAACAAGAAAAATCCTGGTAATCGATGATGATGTGACGTTGACAATGGCGATGAAAATCAATCTCGAAGCGACGAAACGCTTTGAGGTATGTGTGGAGAATGACGCGTTAAAGGCTCTGACCACCGCACAATCCTTTAAACCGGACATTATCCTTCTCGACGTGGTTATGCCGGGGATGGACGGCGGTGATGTCTGCTCCGCGTTGAAGGGTGACGCGTCCTTAGCTTCGACACCAATCATCATGGTGACAGCCCTGGTTTCCAACGACGAAACAGGGGAGGATGCGTCGTTTCATCAGGGCGGCATGCCGATGATTGCAAAGCCGATTCGATTCGAAAAGCTGGTCGAAATCATCGATATCAATCTCTAATCTGGAGGTAGCTGGCTGGCGATCCTCCGATCGCTACAGAGGGGCCCACGGGCGATGTGGCGGTATCTCCGCAGCGTTCAATCGTCAACGTTGGTTTTAGACTCCGACTTGATCGTAGCACGAAACCTTTTCAGCTCTGCACCCAGTTGATCGACAGCAGCCTTTAGATCTGCGAGACGCTCTTTTACAACTTCCGACTGTTGAGCGTGTGGCTGCTCATCGAGTTCGCGGGCAATTTGAAAGGCCGAACCGTTGGGGTTGAAGCTCCCGATCAGGCCCTTCAGGGAATGGGCAGCGCTGCGCAGAGCATCGATGTCATCATCGCCAACGGCTTTTTCGATGTCTCTGAGTATTGCCGAAGTCTCATCGGGGTAAAGATCGATCACTTTACACATCAGGTCCGGGGTCACCATCTGAGCCCGAAAATAGCTTTCGTCAAACGCTGGCACTGATACGGATGAGGACGACAATGACGTTTCATTTGCTGAGTGGTCGATTGAAACGCTGCGCGTTGGTTGAGATAGATCAGGATCCGGGCGGGTATTCAATTTGAGTATGCGGATTAGATCGTTGGCCTGAATCGGCTTGGAAATGTAATCATCCATCCCAGCATCCAGACACTTTTCACGGTCGCCTACCATCGCGTTTGCGGTCATTGCGATGATCGGAATATGGGCATCAGTTTCCGACTCACGTTTACGAATCGCTCCCGTAGCCTGGTAGCCATTCATCTCGGGCATTTGGATATCCATGAGAATGACATCGTAGTCACCGTCGGCGTAAGCCTCGACAGCAAGCCTGCCGTTTTCCACCACGGTGACTTGGTGGCCGTGCTGTTCGAGGATAAGCGTGGCGACCATCTGGTTGACTCGACCGTCTTCGGCAAGCAGAACGTTTAGTTGGTCGCCGGAACTGTCTGGGGCTGGCAATTTTTCTGTCTTGGGATGAATTTCCTCTTGGCAAAGCATCAGCAGTATCATGTCGAGAAGCTCCGACTGCTTGACAGGTTTGGAGAGGTAGTGGGCCTCGCCAAGTTCGCGCAGTTTGGCAGCTTCGGGAGGCTTTCCTGCGGACGATAGAAACAGCAGCTTTGGCTGTTTGTATCTTGGGCTGCTCATCAGTCTGTGGCCAAGTTCGACGCCGTCCATTTCCGGCATCATTACGTCGAGAATGGCAAGACTGACCGTACGGTCGCGATGTGATTCGGCATCGAGAATGTCGAGCGCTTCTGCACCTGAACTTGCGCTCAGCGGAACGATGTCCCAGCTGCGCAGCGTCTCCTCCAGGATATGCCGGTTGGTGTCGTTGTCGTCCACCACAAGAACATGCAGCCCCCTCAAATTGCCGACACCGGGTTTTTGGTCAAACGTGTCCGACGGACTCTCTGACACTTTTTCGAACAAGGCGGTAAAATGAAATGTCGATCCCTCCCCCAGCGCACTCTCCAGCCAGATTTTGCCGCCCATCATCTCGACCAATTGGGTGGAAATTGCCAGTCCGAGTCCCGTGCCCCCGAAGGTTCGAGTGGTGGATGCGTCCGCCTGGGTAAACGATTCGAAAATGTGGTTCTGTTTATCGTAGGCCACTCCGATCCCGGTGTCCCTGACGCTGAAATGAAGCATGATTCGGTCGGGGTCTCCGTCTTCTGCCGCACTCACCTGAACTTCGATCTCTCCAGAATCGGTGAATTTGATCGCATTGCCGACAAGGTTTACGAGGATCTGGCGGATCCGGGCTGAATCACCGCGTAGCACGTCGGGAACATCCGGCTGGATGTAGCATAGCAACTCAAGTTTTTTCTGAGCGACCTGCATCGCCAGCAAATGCAGGGTGTTGCCGATGGACTCGCGTAATACGAACGGCCGCAGATCGAGTTCGAGTTTGCCGGCTTCGATTTTTGAGAAATCGAGGATATCGTTGAGAACTCGGAGCAGCGACTCAGCAGATTCCCGCACCAGCTTCGCGTACTCGTCTTGCGTGTCACTGAGTCCGGATTGCAGGAGAAGGTCGGTCATGCCCAACACGCCGTTCATGGGCGTGCGTATTTCATGGCTCATGTTGGCAAGAAACTCGCTCTTCGCGCGGCTGCCTGCTTCGGCTGCGTTGCGAGCCTTACGCAATTCTTCCTCGGAGCGCTTTCGCTCGGTTATGTCGAGCACCACACCACGCATGATCATAGGCTTGCCGCTATGGTCATACGTTGCTATCCCGAGAGCCTCGACCCAGCGAATTTTGCCCCCGGGAAACGGAACTCGAAACTCAGTTTCGTATTCGCTGCGCGTTTCGACTGACTTTATAACTGCGGCATCCGCATACTCTCTGTCGTCGGGATGCACTGCGTTGAGAAAAATGTCATAGTCGATTTCCTGAGTTTGTGAAATGCCGAATATTTCCCGGCAACGACTGGACCAGGAAATTGCGTTTGTCTGAATGTCCCATTGCCAGGTTCCGATCTTGGCGCCGGCTACGGTGAGCCGAAGTTCTTCCTCGCGGGTTTTCAGCTCGGCAGTGCGATCCTTGACTCGTTGCTCAAGTTTTTCATTGCTCTCCTCCAGGCTGTGGTTCTGTGATTCAATGGCCGCCAGCATTTCATTGAAAGCATCGGTCAATTGGCCGAGTTCATCATTGCCGAGCCTGGCCACTCGCAGTGAGTAGTCTTTTTTTTCGGTGACACTCTGGGTGGCCGACGCGAGCGAGACGATCGGTTCGGAGATAACGTGCTGCAATTTTGCCGATAGCAGGTAGGCGATGAGCAGTGAACAGAGGACGACAAGCGCGAAAATGCCCGCATGGTGGCGTAATCTTTCGCGGATGAGATCGGTGTCTGATAGCAGATACAGCGTTCCAATTCGGCCGGTGCGAGTGTCGTCGAGAAAAACTGGACGGGTGAGCTCGATGGTGTCCGCGCTGATGCGGGGCGGCGCGTCATCGGGTGCATCTTCCGGCAGCGATGCTGGATTTCCCTCATCCCTCTGATACGACGCCAGCAGTTTGCCGAATCGATCGTAAATGGCCGTGGCACGGATGTCGGTGTCGCCTTGTACGGTAGCCAGTACATCGCCGGCATCGTTGGCGTCGCTGAGCGACAGCGCATAGTTGCTGTTACTGGCCAGGACATCGGCGATCGCCGACAAGGTGGTGGCGCGGTGTTGGTAGAACATCTTATGTTCGAGGATCGCCGAGCCGGCCACGGCGATCAGCATGGCGCCTCCCACCGTCAAAAGCATAATCAGAGTCAGCTTTCCGCGGATGGGTCTGTCGCGAAGGCGGATCATGAAGATAGGGGCAGAGAGTAGGGCAGTGGTTCAGCGGCTCCTGACCGAGACACCGGCACGCTGAATCTTGGAAGGTATTTTCAGAGAAGATTGCGCTGCCGCCGCCGTGTTGTATTCGACCCGCATCGCACCGTTCACGAACTGGTAGTTCAGGTGGCCACCGGCGGCTGCAAAACTGTCGATTTCGCCGACCAGCAGTATTGGCCTTCCAGCTGCGGCTGCGATCACACGGGACACACGACTGGCCTCCGAGCTACAGATGAATACGATGTGGCAGCTGGCGATACTCGATCCTCTGCGCAAATTTTGGATCTCAATCGGGTGGCCGTCGACAGATTCGCCGGCACACAGGTTCTCCAACGTTTTTCCGAAAGGGTTGGTACCGAGAACACCGATCACCAACGGCGAGTTAGCGGAGGCAAAGGCGCTGTCGGAGAATACCACATTATGTGCGAGGTAGCGGAGTGTGGCCGCCTTCACCTGGTATTCGGTGTACTGTTGCTGCCCGCTGGCGGAGCCCAGGGGCACTGCGCTCAGTAGCATTATAACAAGCAATAAGCCTGTCAGGAGCCGCGCTGAAAAAGCTACTTGCGCATGCCGACGCATACGCCACGGATCGCCCTCCGAGGCTACACTGCCAGCCGATGGCGGTACACCGGCGTCGGTGGCGGAACGGTTAGTCATGAAACAGGCGATCGAGGAGTCGGTAAAGTGGTTGCGATTTGTTTGCGGCATTAGAAGCGGATGCGCATGCCTACCACGCCACCGAATGTCTCCTGTGGGATGGCGCTGGGAAGAAAACCGGTCAGTGCATTGCGGTTGTCGGTGACGTTGCTGAGGCCCATATAGATTTCGCACGCCTCTGTGGGCGCGTATAGTAGATGCAGGTTGATTTCCCAGGGATTGCTCAGCTCTCCGCTCAGCCGACCCGCATCGATGTTTGCCGGCGTCGATCGTGCGACCAAGCTCGGCGTGACATACAGGTCGTCTAGAATCGCCCATGTCAGGCCGTAGCGAAAGTTGTGCTGAGAGAGTCCCTGCAGGCCGGTCGACCGCCCGGCCGTGGTCTGTTCAAAAGTGACGTAGGAATAGGAAAACCAGGTGCTGAGCTTTTCGTTGAGCTTCGCGCGGACAAAAAAGTCGCCACCCGCGTTCTCGCTGCTGCCGCTGTTCACCGTTCTCGTTAGAGTGCGCGGCATGGTGCCAGCCAGATCGAGATAGACGATGTCCTCGACGATGTTGGGTCCGGAACCGACGTCGGAGATCAGGATGAGATTGTCCTGCTCGCCGTAGAACAGGCTGAGGCCGACATCGACTACATCGTTGTTGTAGGTCAGGCCCAGTTCGTGGGTCTGTGACTCTTCCGGCTGCACTTCGGGGTTCGACGTGTTGAGGATGTCCCCCCGATCGTAGGTGGCGAAGGCGAAGTACGGGGCTGGCGAGATGTAGGCCCAAGAATACGTATATTTGGCGGTGAGCTCTTCCGTTAGCTTATAGATGACCGCCGCGCGTGGTGTATACGAAGGTTCACTGATGCGCGAATCCTGATCGACCCGGCCGCCGCCGATTATTTTAAGGTTGGGCGTGATCTGCCAGGCAAGCTCGCCGTAACCTCCGTAGCGCTCGAATTCTGACTCCACCGCCCGCGGGATTTCGCGCCGCGACGAAGCGTCTCCCGGCGTCAGAAAATACTCAAACGCGCCCGCTTGGCGGACGATGTCCGAATGACTTCCGGGACGCGCCCCGCCGGGGACCGTGGCTTTGGGGAGGATGTCATAGGTGGAGTAGGTGCCCCCGAACAGACCGGTCAGGTTTGGAGAAAACTTCACATGCAGAGTTTCTTCGATCGAAAAACTGCTGCCGTCGGCGTATTTAAAATCGTTGAAGAAAAAACTGTTTTCATCCTGAGGAAATACGTAGCGGCTGCTCGGATCTACCTCATACCAGTTGTAGGTCGCCGAGGATTGCAGTGTCAGGGCGTCGTTGATTTCCCACGAGTGACCTACTTCCGACACCCATGAGTGATCCCGCCAGATCGCCTGCGGCACATAGAACAAAGTCGGCGGGCCGTAGCCCTCGGAGCTGCTGCGTTCCGACTCGCGGTACCAAGTCTGAAAGTAAAAGTCACCGACATCCAGCTTGGCGAACGCATTGATTCCAAGGTCGCGGCGCTCGAACACACCGCCGCCGCCCCTTGGTTCGGCCAGTTGGTCGAAGTCCCGGTACCACGCCGGATACTCGCCCGCGAGGTCGGTCAGGTCGGAATCGTGATATTGGAAGTAGCCGGACAGCGAGATCGGCACTTCGGTGTCGAAGCTTTTGGCGAACGAGAACCAGATCTCGCGCTCATTGTGCAGCCCGCCCTCGGCTCCGCCCTGGAGATCGAAGCCGCCCGGCGCTGGCACGTCCTGAGTCTTTATATTGATCACTGCACTGATGGCGTCCTGACCGTAGAGCGTCGATCCCGGCCCATAGATGATCTCGATCTGCTTCGCCGTTCGGATACTGAAGTCACTGCGAAACGGAAAAAACTCTCCACCCGGAGGGTTGACCCGCATGCCGTTCATCAGCACCACGATTTTCGAATTGCTGGGAATGCCCCGCACCGACACCTGAGCACCGAGTTCGGAAAAAAAGCTGCCGGATACGTCGAACCCGGGCAGGTCCCTCAGAACATCGACCAGATTGCTGTAGCCGCGCAGGCGGATATCGTGCTGACTGATGACGATGATCGTACCCGGAGCCGATGTGGTCTTTTCTTCCCGCTTCGAAGCCGCCGAAACGGTGGCCACCCGGACCTGCATGAGTTCGTCGAAATCGAGTTCCTTCAGGGCGTCGAGATCGGCAAGGGGAGCGTCGCCCGGTTCCTTAATCGCGCCGGGACCGTCGTCTTGAGCGAATATCTGGGACGCCGCCGACATCGACAGAAGCGCGACCGAACACCACACCCGCCATCGGGTAAAACCCGCAATCACAACTATTGGATTCGCACGAATGTCTGGTCCACAAGGTTTAGGCTGGTCCATGAAGCCAGTGTTAAAAAAAATAGGCTACTAGGCAACGCTTAAGTTTAGAGTTAGCTAGTCAGCGCACAAACTCCTCCAGGCGATCCGCGTATAGATGCAAAAAAGGCCGTTGCCGATCACGGCTACCTGTCCCGCCCCGAACCAAACGCTGGCGTGTGGTTGTGAAAATTGGCGGGCGCCTTCGAGTTGTCTTGAGGTGGAGGCCGAAACAAAGCTAAAATAGAAGGCGCTGATTTTCATCGGCAAAATGGACGCCCTTCAGTCGATGGCAGGGGCGAAGTAATACGTAAATAATCGGGCAAGTGAATCCTGACGCATTGTCTGTCAGCTACCATGACTAAGAAATTCCTCCGCTGCGGTATCGCCTCGTTATTCATCTGTTTGCTGGGCGCAACAGCGGGCTTTGCCGAGGGCTTCGGAATCATCGAGGATCCCGATGGCTACGTGAACGTCCGCGAGGCGGGTAGCATTGGCGCAAAGGTTGTCGGTCGGATTGACGAAGGGAAATCCGTTTGGGTCTACACCGATGAAAGTGTGAATTGGTGCCAGGTTGCTTATCTGAATAACGGTGTAGAATCTCACGGTTTCGTCCACGGATCGCGGATCAGAATGTTGACGACGTTTAAGAAATTCGCCGACGGAAAAGAATCGCCAAATCGAATCACCTTCAGCCAGGATAAGACGGAGATCGAGATCACGAGCGAAGCCTTCAACTCGGATGGAGTGACAATTTCTCGTGCCCGAAACGACGGCGGTGGCTCGTGGATCGACAAAATCGATGGTCAGCCTTTCTACGGGACGGACGGAGGTCTTCCGAAGACAAAGTACCGCAGCATCACCATTCGAAACGATTCGTCGGAGCTGAGTTTTTCGTCGAAAGTTATCGGAGATCTATATCAGCCGAATCTGACTAACAACAGCATCGATGTCTTCCGCGACGAGCGCAGTGGTGATCTTTATCTGAGTTGTTTTAACAGCGACGGCGCTGGAGGTTACGTCGTTCTGTTTTGCGTGACCAAGGGAAATGACGTCGATCGTTTGGTGCTGATTCCATTTTAATACTCGCTCGGGAAATTTGAGTCGTTTAAGCTCGGAATGGGCTGCGGTTCAGGCTTTTACTCCCTGCGTGATAAAAGTTCTATATCAGATTCCAACCCCCATTCTGGGAGCCGTTTTGACGGCGTTGATTTTCTTCGCACTGGGTGCCACTGCCAACGCGCAGCGTTACCTTTCGGATGAACGACCGATCGCGACCAATGTTGATGATCTGCAGTCTACGTTTGAGAACTACGGTGATCCCGTTGACCCGCCCGAAGCGGGGTCGCTGATTCCTGAAACGTTTGGCCTGTTTGAGTCGACCGATGACTGGCTGCAAAATGCCAGCTTGTACATCAAACCGCGTTTTTACTATCGCCATCGGGATGAGGGTAATGGTCAAGTGCTTGAGGCGTTCACTGGTGGAGGTAGTGTCGAGGCTGAGTCCGGGTGGTTGTTCGATACGTTTAACGTCGGCCTATCGGCGTTTACCTCGCAGAAAATGCTCGGCGATGCCGATCGCGATGGCACCGGTCTGCTCCGACCAGAGCAGGAGAGCTACACGGTTCTCGGCCACGCATTCTTGACGGCTCGTTATCGGACAACGATTGCCAGCCTCTACCGGCAGGAGGTCGACATACCATTTCTCAATCGCAACGATGCGCGCATGACCCCAAACGCGTTCGAGGCCTATTTGATCACTGCCGAGAATCCGTTTGGGATCGAAGGATTGAAGTTTGGTGGTGGTCACGTCACCAAGGTGAAAGACAATACCTCCAGCGACTTTGTATCGATGTCAGAACTGGCAGGTGTCGATGGGCTCGACCGCGGTCTAAGCGTGGTCGGCGCTCGATATGAACTCGCCGAGGGCGTGACGGTCGGTGGCTCGGATCAGTATGGCTGGGACATGTTCAACACCTTCTATGGCGAGGGCAACGTGCAGCACAAGTTTCCGGCCACGGATATCACTGCCAAGAGCGCTCTGCAGATTACTGATCAACGCAGTGTCGGCGATGAGCTACTCGGCGACTTCGACACACAGATGTATGGGGCGACGATGAGCCTGGACTTAAAGGGTTTTCTGGCAACTGTTGGCGTCACTTCGACTGAAAAGGGCGGTGCGGTGCGAAGCCCTTGGGGCGGCGATCCGGCATTTAACTCGGTGATGGTTTCCGATTTTGATCGCGCGGGCGAAGAATCTTGGCGAGTGGGATTGGCCTACGATTTTGCGCAGATCGGACTCGACGGTTTCAGTGCGTTTACCAATTACGTGCAAGGCAACACTCCGGACTCAGGAGCCGCTGCATCGCCGGACCAGAATGAATGGAACATCACTGTCGATTATCGACCCAGCACCGATTATCTTGCGAATCTCTGGCTGCGGGTCCGTGCGGGCAGCAACGAGTTGGAAGGTGAGCGAACTCGAGAGGAGTTTCGCGTCATCTTGAATTACTCGATCCCATTTTGAGTGTCTACTCCCGCCACTCGAGTGGCTCGACCGGTAACTCGATGGCGGTGGAAAACTTGAACATCATGGCGTCCTTGCCGGATACGGTAACAATTAGATCGCTGACAGGCGAATCGAACTGAATGGTGACGCGCGAGTCGGTGTTCGGATTGCCTTTTATCGTAAGGCCTTCCTGGCGGGCGCTATTGGGATTGTCGATTAAGGTGAATGCTGAGTCGAACGAGACGCTGGCGTTTTTGCTGATGCCGGAAACGGTTGCGCGAAGTGTGGTGCCGCCTGGGTCAAAGGAGACGGTATGCTCGATCGGCTTTGGGCCTGCGGCATTGGTGGTGACGACGGCTCCGCCGCTCGTGGTGGTGTTATGTTGCGGACCGTTCCAGTCGACTTTGACGGAGCCGAGAGTTCCCGTGGTGCGGTTTGGCGAATCAGCCTTCCAGATGGTCGATACCGTGCTCTTGCGCGGCGATAACCCTTCGAGCATCGACAGCAAGATGGGGAGATCGCTGAGCGGTTCACCCACTTGAAACGAATCGCTGTTGTTGGCATCGAAGCCGGCGAGTTGGCCTTCGGCCCAATCAGAGATGCCATCCTGATCGGTGTCACCAGCACTGGCCGCGATATTTTTTTGGAGCTGGGCGCCGGGGTCGTTGCGTTCGGCATCGTCTGGATAGCGGTGTTCCCAGATGTCGCAGGCGCCGTTGCCATTGCGGTCGATCATCGGACCTCGATCGGGAAAGGCTGCGGAGTAAAGCCTGAATCCGAGGCGGGCGTAGCTGTTAGAATCGTAGTGGATGCCATCGGTTTCCGAGTCGCCGTTGTCGAGCCGGGTTTTGAGGTCATCGTTCGACGGGGTAACCTTCACTGATGGATCGGCAGTTGCGAGCGCGGTCATCTGGCGGTTAATAAGATCTGCGGACGCATTGTTATTGGAATAGGGAGCCGCTGGCGTGTCGATCCAATTGCTGCGTAGAAGGCTGTAGACCATGGGTAGGCTTTCGATGCTGAGATCTTTTTCCAAGGCAGCTTTGACAGAGACGAAGCGATCTTTGAAAAGTGCTGCGTTCCTGGCGTTCGAATCGCTCTCGCCGGTAATCACAAATGCGCCCTTCCAATGGATTCGGAATCCAAGTGCCTCAGCTTCAGCCTTAGTTGCTTGCAGATACTCGACCATCGGTGAGTAGAGATTCTTGGTCGCCGGGAGAAAATTGATGATCGAGGTGCCGCCGGAGCAGAATTTAATCAACAGCACCGGCCGTGGAGAATGTGCGGAGAGCTGTCGACCCAGTGTCACTTCGACTCCGATGCGGTCTCGTTGATCGGGTTGAATCGCTCCAAGAGGGATGTCCACTGGGGTGCTGCCATCTTGCCACGAACGTTCCCGATAGGCGTAGAAGAGATTGGCTCTGTAATCTTCACGTAGCGCTTCGTTGCTCAGCTCGGATCGGTACGAGCGACCGTTGGCGTTCGACTGGCCGAACACGATGTAGGCGTCCATCTCGGCAGGTGCTGCTGAGACTGCGTCTACGATCAATAGTACTAAGGCGCAAGTGACGAGAGCGAATCGGGTCGGCATGTCGTCATGTTAGATCGGCGTGAAGTCGACCGCGAACGGGGAGGGTGACGTGATCGAGTTACGCTGTCTTCTGTCGGGCGCGGAGGCACATTTCCAGAAATGTGGGATGGGCACGAGCGGGTTTTTGCCGGGAGAAAACTTTTTTATGTCGTTGCGGTAACTTTTCCGAACATTCCGCGTATAGAAGAAAAGGAGGGCCGGTTTCAAATTTACAAGTTTCCAGCGGGAGCTTCTCCGAATCCGCTTTTACAAGAGCGGACGACCACCAAGAGCAACGAAAAACCTTGCCTGAAAATGCCTTCGCTACCCTCAACACCCTCGTCGGGAGGAACCCGCGAAACCTGCTCACTTTTTGAGATTTGTGAGTTGGTGGCCGACCTTTACCGGCGAGCTTGCATTTGCGAGCCGAACGAAACGAAAGTGCTTCACCGCCTCGAGCAGCAGATAATGGACTATTTCGATTTCAATCAGAGGCGTGCCGCCCGATTGATCGAACTGTCCATGGAGATTTCTCATTTGAAGATGAACGGAGACTACAGTACTTCAGAGTTGGAAGTCGGACGGTTGATTTGCGAGGTGACGAACGGGTGGGTCGAGCCGGGTGCAAATTGATTCGGCCCGGAAGCTGACAATTCTCCGATCCAAGCAGGCATCGATCTCTTTTTCAGATGACCGGCGCCTGTCCAGGCAGAACGTGACGAAGCTCACCGCGGCGCTGGCGAACATCGTTCAACCGCTACGGGATGAACAAAAACTCGGCCGTGGTGAGTAGTGCGGCGGCGATATCCTCGGGCGTCTCCTGTTCGGCGATCGCCAGCTCCGCTGCACTTGGAGGACGGCTGAGAATACCGAGGAACAGGGTTTCGGTCTGACTGCGCCGATCCCCGGCTGACGAGCTGAGGCGCAAAACAGTTGAGAAAGGATTGAGAACGGCACCCGTCATTTCGCTGTTAAAAAGGGCCAGCGCCTGGGGGACCGAACTGTCGCGGCTGGAATTGTTGGCTTGGGTGCGATCTGACTGGCCGAAGGTGCGCAGGAAATGCCCGGGGGGAGCCGGAGTCTCGAGTTCGCTGGCGCGATAGAGTTGAGAGTGCAGGGCTTTCCATTGGCTGAATTGCTGCACCGACCCAACACTGGAATCTTTGAAACTGTCGAGCGATTGGAACTGCTCGCGGTGCTGTTCCGCCAGCGAGTCCGCCACCTTGGAGGGCGCTTTGCCCCGCTGCGCGGCGAAGGCTTTTCCTTGCGCTGTGTGCAACCACGCACGGACCGATTCGGGATTCTTGTTGCAGACCTTGTCAGCTCGGACACGCAGATCGTTGAGGTAGCGTTCGCGATACGAGTGGCGTTGGTAATAGGGGCGCTCAGGTGATGCCGTAATGAGTGTTGCGTAGGAATCCCAGACTTGTTCGGCGCTCATGCGGCGAATGTAGGGGGACTCGAACGTCTGGCGTTCGCCCGGGGTATAGTCGAGGGATGAGGCGGCGCGCTGATAGGCGGTGGTTTTCATCACCATGGCGAGAAAGGAACGCAGATTGTAATCCGAATCGATCATGCTCTGCATGAGTTCGGCTTCGAGCGTTGGATTCCACGCGGCGGTGTCGTCACGCAAATCGTCGAGAGGAGGCGGAACCAACTCGGCGCCGAACAGTTGTTTCCAGAGACGATTGACGATCACCCGGGTGAAGCGAGGATGGTCGGGAGCGGTGAGCCAATGGGCAAATGCCGCTGATTCCGCTCCGCTACCGAGAGGGCCCTGCGCTTGAACTTTCGCGGAAAAAACAGTCTCTGCGGTCACCGTGTCCAGCGGTTTAGCATCGTCGTAAGCGTAGTCGTGGGGGAGCTTGATCGGGTAGGCGCGCGGCAGCACAGAAGCAAAACGCATTGGGATGGTGATCTTGTTAATCGCCGCTCGATCGGGACCCTTGATCTGTTCGTAAATCGCCGGGTATTTGCTGGCACGGACGCCATAAGTGAACGCCGCCATTTTGTGGAAATCCATCTGAGTCCAACGGTCGAAAGGGTGATCGTGACACTGCGCACACTCAATCCGCGTGCCTGAAAAGATCTGCATGAGGATGCCGAAATTCTCCAGGGGCATGCCGAAGTCGCGCAGGTAAAACCCCGCCGCACCGGCATTTTCGGCTTCCCAGATATTTCCCTGTCGCCCGACCAGGTCGCGCACCATCTGGTCGTAGGGACGATTGTCGCGCAGGGCCTGCAAAATCCATTCGCAGTAGGCCGATCCAACGATACCGCTGCGGGTCACCTCAGCCGCGGTGGATACACGCAGCAAGTCAGCCCAGAAGTGAAACCAGTGCTTGGCGTAGCCTTCTGAATTGAGCAGCGAATCGATCAGCTGGCTGCGCTTTTCCGGGTCAGTGGATGCGAGAAATTCGCGACTCTCAGCCACGGTAGGGATGCGCCCGATGGCATCGAGGTAGACTCGGCGCAGAAATATGGGGTCGTCAGCGAGTGCCGGAATCTGCAAGCCGTGTTGCTCGCAGTCGGCAGTGATCAGAGTGTCAATCTCTGCGCGGACGACGCCGAGATTCGAGAACTGAATCAAAGTCGCAAGGACGACTGAAATAATGAGGCGATGCATGCGGTCCTTGGTATGGCTGTTCCGCTCGCTCGAGTGCGCCACGACTTTCGACTGAATTCCGTGACCTTTATCCTTTCTGACTGGTACCACGCCCCGGACTCGAACCGGGAACCTGCGGATTAAGAGTCCGTTGCTCTACCATTGAGCTAGCGAGGCATTCCATTCAGCGCCGGAGCGAGTGGATCGTCCGGCGAGGGCGGTAATTATGCACCGAATCGGGCAGCTGGCAAGCCGATGCTGGTGTGTCGTGAGCTTTCCTGTTATTCGGCCTTGGCGGCGGAATCCGAGTCGGCGAATTTTGACACCGAGGGCATGGCTTCCGGGGTGTAGGCTTCGGCCTGCAGATCCTGATAGAGGAACTCGGAAAAGCGAATCCGCGTGACCCTGCCGGCGGCGGTGCCGTCGATGACCATCAGTTCGGTTGGGCGCGGTTTGCCGAGGAAGCCGCGAAATCTGCCGTAAAAAACCGTTTTCAAAACGCTGCCGGTGGACGACAGGCACTCGATTTTCACCGGTTGCCTGTCAGACTTATCGACCCACAGTCGCAGGGTTGGGTAAAGGCTGGTTTTGGCCAGTGCGCTCAGCCGGAGGCGCAGGCTGGCGATGCTTTTGCCGGAGGCATCGGCGATGACTTCCTCATTCTCAAAATTTGCCGAGTAGTTGTCGACCAGGTCGAAGTGGGTCACGTCGGCGAGTGAGGCGTCGCCCATCAGGCGTTGCTGGGTAGACAGGCGCACGGGTCGTCTGGCGCCGGGATCATAGAGCCAGAAGGCGTCGTCGATGCGCAGGAACACCTTGCCGCGTTCGCCTTGCGGGCTCAGAACGATCGACACCGAGCTCGGGCCTTTGTTGGATTCCGCGATGTTTACGTAGGTACGCAGCAGCATGGTTCCTGACGCGACGCGGTCGCGATAGGTGTCGATGGTCGACAGCACGCTGAATGACTTGAGCGGCTTGAGGCTGTCTTCCACCGTCGTTACGATAGCATCCGCAGCGTCGTCGGCGTGAGCCTGCGATTGGGGGAAAAATCCAAGCGCGGCGGCCGTGCAGATGATGATGATGCTGGCGCTCGCAGACAGGTGGCGGATCGGTTTCATTTCTCTTCGGGGGTGGTAACGCTCAGGGCGCTTGGAGTTATCAGGAGTGGCGGAGGGCATCGACGATGGCCATGCGCGAGGCGTTCACCGACGGCACGATGGCGGAGATCACGGCGGCGACGACGGAAATGACGAAGCCGAACACGAGGATCATCGGGTAGCGAAAAATCAGCACCTCGACCTTGGTGTAGTAGTCGGTGCTCGGGGGATTGAACAGAATGTCCATCTGGTTGAATGAAATCCCGAGGACGATGGCGAGGACGACGCCGAGCAGGCCGCCGGCGATCCCCATGAACACGGCTTCGGAGATGAACAGCCCGGCGATGCGCGCGCGATTGACGCCCATGGCGCGCAGGGTTCCGATTTCCACAGTGCGCTCGATGATGGCGGCGGACAGGGTGTTGTAGATGGTGAACACGACAATGCTGGCGATGATGCTGAGCATGAACAGGAAAATGACTTTCAGGTAGGCGGTGATCTGCAGGTAAAACGGTGCCAGTTCGATCCATGTCCGGCACTCAAGTTCGGGACGTTTTTCAGCGAGGATCTCGCGGATGCGCGCAGCGGCGGCATCGGTGTTCTCGCCGTCGTTGAGCAGGATGCGCAGCGAATTCACCTGAGTCGGCTGACCGGGAAACAATAGGTTCGAGGCGTGGTCGATGTGCATCAACACCAGGCGGTCGTCGAGTTGTACATTTTCAAAAGGACGCGCTGCGCGCACCGCGAGCGACTGCACATTCGGAGCTGCGCCCGCGACCGGCACGCACAGCAGTTCGATACGCGGCCGACCGTCGCTGGTGTCTGTCTGCGGGGCGGCAGCGGACTCGAGGACATCGAAGTTGGGCAGGTCGCTGTCAGCTGGCTCGCCCCCGGACGGGCTCGGAATTGCCGCCGGAGTGGGGGCTGCTACGGGCGCGGGGTTCGCCGTATCGTTGATAACGGTTGCCTGCCGGGGGCCGTTGGGGGGATCGATCTCTAGGACTTCAGCGAGACCGATGCCGAGGCTGCCGCCCTGGAGGTCATCATCGGCAACCCAGGGACCGCCTTTGTAGAGCAGTTCGTTGATCGGCAGAAGTTCAGGTTTGGCCAGGCCGAACGGATTCCAACTGGAGAACACGGCGTAGTCATCAGGGTCTACGCCGAAACCGACAAACGCGGCCGAGGTGTTCTTTTCGTAGTTGTTGGCCAATCCCGAGAACGTCAGTTGTCCGGTCAGGATGTTGATCATCGGTCCCAGCAGCGGATCTTCGCGCAGCGTTTTCTGCAGCTCAAGATGGTCTTCGATGGCAAACGCGGCGGGACTGCCGATGCCTTTTTCGGGAAAATCCCGGCGGAAAATCTGCAGGTGCCCCATGCCGCTGGTGGTGCGCGTTTCGTCGCCGCAAAATGTCGCCAGGACATAGCCGGCAAACAGGATCAGGCCGGTCGAACAGAGTGCCAGCGCAAACACCGTAACCAGCGAGCGGCGGCGGTTGCGGCTCGCGTTGCGCAGTGCCAGCATCAGGTCATGCATGATGGTTGGCCTCCGGTTGATCGTGTGCCATCGACGAATCGCTTTCGATGCGGCCGTCGCGAATGGTGATCCGCCGTTGCGCGCGCTTGGCGACCATCGGGTCGTGGGTGGCGATGACGAAGGTGGTGCCGAGGCGTTCGCGCATCTCGCGCATCAGGTCGACGATTTTTTCGCCAGTGGCCGAGTCGAGGTTCGCCGTCGGCTCATCGGCGAGCACGAGGTCCGGGTGGGTCACCAGCGCCCGGGCGATCGCCACCCGCTGACGCTCGCCCCCCGACAGTTCTCCGGGACGATGGGCGACCTGGTCTTTCAAGCCGACTGCTTCGAGCATGGTCCCGGTGCGCTCCCGCCGCTCCGCAGTCGGGACATTTCTCAGTCGCAGCGGGTAGTCGACATTTTCGAAGGTAGTCAGCACCGGCACCAGATTGAACGATTGAAAGATAAACCCCAGTCGGCGGGCGCGGAACGCGGAGAGATCCCGATCCGAAAGGGTGGCGACATCCTTGCCATCGAAAATGACGCTGCCACGGGATGGCTGATCGATGCATCCGATCAAGTTCAGCAGGGTGGATTTGCCACTTCCCGATGGACCGGATATCACCACGAAGCCGCCGCGTTCGATTTCCAGACTGACATCGACCAGGGCCGGAACGATGGTTTTTCCGAGATGGTATTCACGGGAAACCCCACGCAGTTCAACAAGGATTTCTGGTTCGGACATCGCTGAACTTATCATGCTACAAGCTGCGGTGGCCGGCAAGGGAAACGGCGTCCCGGCCTGAGCGCTATTTAACCATGTCGGCGCCGGTTCACCATTCGGTGATCTTGCCCGGATGGACCAGAGTCACGTCTTCCGGCCACTCGGCTCCTTCGGCGATCCATTTGCGGAGGATCTCCATTCTCGCGCCCCAGATTTTGTCGGGAGTGGGTGGCATCGGCTCTTCGTGAATGCCATTTTCACCGAGCGCAAGAATCAGCAGGCTGCTGTCCGGATTGCCGGGGATCAGAACGGGCGCGTGATTGCCGGTGGTGAGTGCCAGCTTGCGAGTTTCCAGACTCAGGTTTCCGCACTGGGCGGCCGTCTTGTTGTTGTGGCATTCCAGGCAGTTGATAATCAAAATCGGACGAACGTCCTTTTCGAAATTGATTTTGCCGGCGGGAACTTTGGTTGGCCAGGAGGGATACTCCTCGTCATCATCGAGGGATGAAGTCGAATTGCGGCATGCCAATGGCAGCGCCAACAGCGCAGTGCAGCAGAGTAACTGCCACCAAAAAGAAGTTTTCACATATATAAGATGGCTGAGAAAAGTGGCTTGGCTTACCGGATATTGCGATCTGCTGAGCAGATCTGGCTGTCGGCAGTGGGGGAGGGCATAGTCCGGGGTGGTCGGTTATTGGATAAGGTCACCGATGATCAAGAGCGAGCCGACCATCCAGGTGTGGGGAGTGTATTTTTCCGGTTGGGTGTCGAAGTCGGGGTGATTCTGCTCAAACAGAACGCCGCGCTTGTCGATCTTCTCAGCGGATAGGGAAATGGTGAGGGTGTGCTTGCCCGACTCACCTTCGGTGATCAGCGGAATGCGGCTCATGCGGTGGGATTTACAGTAGGGATCGAATCGGGTGGCAGTGCGGACGGGTTCGTCGTCGATCTGAATATCGAGTAGGCCGGAGTCGGGGCCGACGATGTCGAACACTGCGGCCGTCGTGCCATCGAAGGAGAAGCTCAACTTAGCGCCGGCCACACTCGCTTGGTGAACTTCGGGCATGTTGCGGGTGAACCACTTGGCGACGTCGTGGTCGATGGGCAGCTTTTTCCAATCACCCGTGAGCATGGCGGCGGTGAGCGGGATCTGTTTGGCCTTTTCCCAATTGTCGGTGCGCAGTGGCTCAACGAGGGCGTGCGGTGCTGCCTTGCCACTGGCGGCTTTGATCGCGGGCCAGGAGCGGGCGATGGCATCGGTGTAAAGTTTGTGGCCAGTGACTTCGTAGGGATGCACGCCGTCGCTGGAAAAAATAATGGGTTTCGCTGAGGCGAGGTCGGCGGGTTTCGGTGCTTTAAAAATCAATTCGCCGCTTTCCAGCAGGCGCACGACTTCGACACCAAAATGGATCGATGGAATGGCGTAGTGATCGGCCAGTTCCTCCATCGCACTTGCCGCGCGGGGCATCTTGCCGGCTTTGAGGTCCGGTAGCATCGGTTCGCTGAGGGTGTAAACGAAGCAGATGTCGGTGGCGGGATCGGCCTGCCAGGTCTGGCGGACGATGCCTTCCATGGCTTTATGAATCTGTTCGGGCGAAGCACCGCCGTCGTTGACTGCGAATTCGACGAATAGCAGATCGGGCTGGTGGCGCAGCACGTCGTTGCCGAGACGAAAGACGCCGAGATCGGATCCGGTGCCACCGATGGCGGCGTGAATTTCCTCGAAGCTGGCATCGGGGTAAGTCTGTGCCAGCCATTCGCGGGATTGAATGCGCCAACCGGCAGCGGCGGTGATACTGCCACCGAGATAGCCGACCTTGAGGGTCTCGCCCGCTTGAATTTTGGCGAAAGTGTTAGGAAGTCCGCCGCGTGGATGACACTCAACGGCGTCGCGCAACGGATAGGTGTCGTCAGCGTTGGAGGGGAGGGCCGCGGCGAGTGTGATAGTAGCGGCGGCTAAAACGTGAAGGCGAAACATGCGGAGTGGCTGATTCATGGGCATGACGGAAAAAGTTGAGGGAAAGTAACGGTGCTCTCCAAACTTCTACACCACCAACGCGGCTGGTGGCAACCGCGGCAGGGTGGTCATCGGGCGCTTGGGACCGGGAAAGATGATGGTGAAATCGGATGGTCGCCGATTGGGTGAAACCCGACGGAGCAGTGGCGTCGAGTGACTCAACCCGAAGAACGAAGTAAGCGCACGAGGCCGCTGAGCTGCACTGGAGTCTGGTTGAGGGACTCTCCGGTCGACGACTGGGGCGGTGACTGGGGCGAAATCACGCCAAACCAAGCAAAGCCAATGGTAGGGCAAGCGCTTCGCTTGCCTACGATGGACCGGCCGAGCTTGAGGCGGCAGGCGGGGCGCCCGCCCTAACATTTGGGCTTCGGAGCAACGCTGTCGCCGCCGATCGGTGCGTCGGTCAGGTCGTGGCCTGGCTCACTTGCCCGCGAACCACGGTTTCGCCAGTGGATCGGTGGTGACGAAGTCGAGCAGCAGCTCGGCGACTTTTTGTCGACCCGAAGTGCTGGGGTGAACCCCGTCGCCGGCGAAATCACCGGGCAGCCAGACCAGATCATCGATCGCGCGTCCCTTGGTGCCTTCGGCCCACAGGTAGGGGCCCCAGAGCAGCAGCGGGGCGACCTCGAGGGAAAGTTCGGCGTCGCCTTTCATTTGGCGTTGAATCAGCGTGCGTACCGGAAAGGCGCTTTCGTAGGCGTATGGCTCGGGATTCAGATTGCCCTTGGCATTGCCCGCCCAGATGCGGCTGCCGAGGTAGGCGATCTGCAGGTTGGGGAATTTTTCTTTGGCATTTTGCAGTACTTTTAAGGTGTCGCTTTCCAGCTTTTGGCAATGTTCTTCGAGTGAGCCGCGCGGCCCCTTGTTGGCCAGTTTTACCCAGGCGACCTGAACCTGATTGGGCGAAACGCCTGCCGCGTTCAGTCGCTGTGCAGTCACTTGCCAGGTCTTGGCATCAGGGGCCACCCACTCGGCCATCGCCTGACCGCCCTGGGCGCAATCGACGACCACGGTGGTCGAGAGTTTTTGGTCAGATTCATCGGCTAGCTGTTTGAATCGTGAGAACTCCTGAGTGGCGTTCGACATGCTGATTGAGATGAACACCACCTTGCCATCGGCGGCAGGCTTACCATCGGCGTCGAGAGGTTGGATCTTTGCCAATTGGGCGTCCGCAGATTTTTGCAATTCGGCGGGCGGTGAGTTGAGGCCCGCGCCGTAAAGTCCGCCGTCTTGATCTTGGTAGCGTTCGTCGGCAGAGAGATCGGTCAGCGGAATCAAACGTTCGGGGGCAGGGCGTTGAGCGCCGTCGCCGCCGGCTGCGGGACGCTGGCGGGCGTCGCTGCCGGGACGCATGGCGGCACCTTTGGCACGCAGTTGTTTGGCCCGGTCCAGATAGGCGCTTTCCTCAGCGCTCAGGGTTTCGCCGCCGCGTTGTTTCTGGATCAGTGCCTTGGCCTTGTCGAAATCGATGGCCGCAGCCCCGGTTTCGGTAGCGGTCTGAGCAAACGCGGTGCACGACAACGAGAGGATCAGGGCGGCGAGAGTAAAGGCGGCTTTCATGGTTAGCGGATGATACCCCGCAAACCGTTCGAAGATTCGCGCCGGGTCACTCGTTTTTCGGTCGTGCGACCGGCAGCCGGGCGTGAGCTGCCTGCAAAGCCTGCTGAAGTTGTCGGGCCAACGCGCGATCGGTGGCGTCGTCATCCGCACCGAGATCGTTCTGCTCGCCGGGGTCGTCGGCAAGGATGAGGACAATGTTAGGGCGTGCGCCCGGGGTTGCGTCGATCGCGGCTGCGATCGACGGCAGTGCCACTGCCACTGCCAGCAACGCGAGGTGCACCGCGAGTCGGATCCGCTTGCCAGTCATTGCTTCGGGTCGGCCTTGGGCTTCTTCTGCTTGCCTTTGGTTTTCGCTTTGTCTTTATCGGGGCGAGTGGCGCGATCGATCATGGCGGGCGGCGTAGGCAGGCCGTCGTCGGGTTGGTTCCACAGACGATAGGGATCGTCGAGGCGGCGCATTTCTTCGAGTAGCAGGGCCTCCATCTCGGCGAGTTTTTCGGCGTATGCGGGGTCTTCGGCGAGATCGGTTTGTATGGCGGAGGGCTCGCTGCCGGTTTGGGCGATGACGGCGGGATCGTGGTGTTCGGCGATGAATTCATTGGGGTTTTCGGCGAGGTTGAACAGCTGGGTTTCGCGCACGGTGCCATCCATGACGTCATATTTGATCAGCTTCCAGTCGCCCTTTTTGACGCAGCGCATGCCGGGTTTGGTGCCACCGCAGTAGGCGCCGTAGAGGGTGTCGCGAACGCTGTCTTTTTTGCCTTGAAGGACAGGCAGTAGACTGCTGCCTTCATTGGTTGTCGGAGCGTCTATGCCGGCCATGTCACAAAGGGTGGCGAGGCTGTCGAGCAGGTAGGCGTTGCCGGTAGCGCGGCTACCGGCTTCGATGCCGGGACCGCGAACGATGAATGGCACGCGGAAGGTGGGCTCGTAGAGGTTCTGTTTTCCCTGCAGTCCGTGGCGGCCGATCTCGTTGCGGATGGTTTGCGGGTCGCGATTTTCCCAGACGCCGCTGACGGCGACTTCGACACGCAAGCCCGGTTGGCCGTGGTGAAAGGGGTGGGCGGGCAACCAGTTGATGGGTAGTCGCGGCTGCTTCGGGTTGGCGGCGGGCAGGCTGTTGCGATCGGTGTGGTTGGTGGCGCCGTATTTGGCGAGCAGTTCGGGGGTGCCGTCGCGGGTATCGTGCGGATGGGAAAATCCGTAGTAGATCATGAAAGGATCCGTGTCCTTGTCGGCGTCGCGGGCGGTGAGATAATTCATCACCTGGTCGCCGTGCCATTTGCTGCCGGTTTCGTCGGTGCCGCCGCGCTTGGAGGCGTCGTGGCGGACGGTGAACTGTTTGTTGGCATCCTCGTAGCTGTTGCCCTGTTTGCAGGTGCGCATGGTGTCGTAGCCGGCGCGATTAAAGACGGCGGCGAGGGTTTGCTGTTCGAGATTCGGCGGCACGAGTTCGGCATTTCCCTGATGGGGGTTGTTGCCGCGGCCGGCCTTGTCGGGGATGTGCCAGAGAGTGCGGCCGGACATGATCATGTGCCGCGACGAGGTGCACACGGCGCCGACCCAGGCACCCATTTCGTAGGCGTCTTCGATGACCATGCCTTCGGCGGCGAGGCGGTCGATGTTCGGGGTCTCCAGTTGGGAAGTTGGATCGTAGGCTTTGAGATCGAAGGGCGATTGATCGTCGACGATGATGAACAGGATATTCGGGCGGTCGCCGTCGGCGGCGTTCGAACTGTGAGGAATCAGCAGGCTGATGCTGAGGATCGAGAGATGGAAGAGGGGGCGGCAGAAGGTCATGGCTTGGATTTCGGCGGGATCTTGGCGGGCTGGCGAGAATACACTGATCTGCATCGCCAACTAAAGGTGATTTTTTGGGCGTCGCACGGTCGCCTGATAGGCTCAAGCGATCCCAACCAATGGCGCGGGCAAGCCATAGCCAGACACACCGGAATGCGTGAAGCTTTGCCTCGCCTATTTTATACCATGAAGATTTTTCGATTCCATCTTGTCGTGCTGCCGGTGCTTGCCGGTTTTTCACTCTTGTTTCCAGGAGCGCTGCCGGTGTCCGCCGAACACGATGGCAAGGTGCAGGTCTTGCTGTTGGGTGACAGTACGACGGAAGGCAGTATTCCGCGTCTGCTGGCGCCGGAGGGGCCGCACTTGGAAGAAGTCATCACGCAACTGCTGGCAGCGGAGGAGGATCTACCGGCGTGCAAGACCATTCAATGTGGTGTCAGCGGTGAATACATCCGTCGGCTCATCGATTCCGGACGCTACGACAAGGCGGCGGCCAACCTGCCGGGAATCGACTATGTTTTTATCCGTTACGGTATCAATGACCGTGCACGGCGTGAGGACTTTCCGGTAAACTTCGTGAAAGACTTTCACGAGTTGCTGGCCCGGCTGCGCAAGGACCATCCGCAGGCGCGGTTGATTCCGATGACGGTGATTCCCTTTTCCAACGAGGAGGCCAGCACTGAAATCAACGACTTGGTTCGGCAGGTGGCGCGCGATGAAAAGCTCGAGGTTTTCGATATTTATCCGCGCTATGCCGCAGAGTTGGAGAAAGGCTACAACATGCTCAACTACCGGCGTTACTCGTTGGAAAGTATCCCTGAAAAATATCGCTCGATGGTCGAGGAGCGGGTCGTCGGCGGCAAAGTCGTGATCATGGACAATGAGTTCGACGGGTTGTTTGGTCACTTGCCGGGTTGGGCAAGCGACCGTCATCCGAACCTGGCGGGCTACAACGTGATCGCCGACGAAACGGCGAAGTACCTTGCGCCAATATTGCGGGAGCGAAAGGCGGTGCCTGCAAAAACGATTACCCCGGTGCCTGCTGCGGCGAAGTAGTTCGCCTCAGCACTTGGCGCTTTTCTTTTTGCGACCGATGCGGCCCATGTCGGCGACTTTGCGAATGTAGTCGGGAGCAAAGGGAGTTTTGCAGCCGGTGTCACCGTGCTCGACGCCGACTTCGCCAATTTTTTCGGCAGTTTTCAGCGCGAGTTCGGATAGCGTCGCGACGAAACAGCCAACGCCAATGACGAAGTTGTTCATTGCATAGCGAACTTCGTTGCGCTCCGAGTGGATCGTTTTGGCGACGTCGTTGAGGCGTCTTTTCAGATCGCCGAGATCGAGTTCTTCATCGGGTAGGACGGAAACCAGGGAGGTCAGGGTGCACCAACCCATCGCCGCTATTTGCTCGTCCTTCGAGGCGATCCATTCATCTGCCAGCGAGGGGCCGTGTTTGCTGCCGGTGGCGACCGAGGGAACCGTCGAGCCGGCGAGTGAAGCACCGTAGGCCTGTTTGCCCCAGCGCCGCAGATCAGCTTTGGTCATGGCGGCATCATCGGCGATCATTCCCGCGAGATACATGGCGTCGTAGACACCGGAGTCATAGAGGTCGAGGGCTAGTTGATGATCGGTCTTTATCCGGCGTCGGATTTTTTGCATGTCGCCGATTTTGACGCCATAACAAGGGTCCTTGGCACCGTGGCGTTTCAAGATCTTTACCGTGTTCGCGCTACCGAGAGCTTTGAGTTCTTTAAGGATGGATTGCGCGGTCATGGTGATCTAAATTTGTTGATGGGGTGCGAATTGGTAAATCCTTGATCGGCTCAGTTCAGGTGGTCATTGACTTATAGCGAGTCCCGGCGAATCGTGCGATTGGAAAGTGCGCTGGGGTAGGTGATACCTCGGCAGCGTCGGGAAATGGATGCTGCGTGAGCTAACGCATGGGCTAGACCCCCTAATTCTGGGGGGTTGCTCGGATCGAGTGCCATCGGATGTTTGTCCGAGCACAGGTTTTTACGGTCTGTGCTCCATACCTGGGGGGGTATGAGGGCTCGGCTCGGTCGAATCTCGTTGCTCTTCATGCTGAACGTTCATCAAGTTCGGTTGAAGAGTGACCCAGACGCAGATTATTCTCGTTGAGAAGCTTCCGCGGCCGGGCCCGAACCCTCCTCCAGAGGCGATGCTTGTGATCAGTCAGTGTCGCGAGTCTGAATGCGCTTTTTCCATGCGCGTTGCCGTAGCCACCAGAGGAGCCCGGTCAAGACCATGAAGAGCGCGTCGAGGGCTAACCACCAGGAGTAGGGAACCCAGCGTCTGGCGATGACCTCATCGCTGTAGGGATACAGCCAGGCGATGCCGCCGGAGATCGCGTCGCAGAATAAATGGAAGCCAGTGGCGAAAACCATCAGTAGGCCGGTGGTCAACCAGCGTGTGTCGGCAAAGCGGTGAGCCAGAAGCAGCCAGACCGGGATCGATCCAAGCAGGAACCAAAGATTGTGGGTCCAACTGTGCAATCTCGCGTCGAGCGATAAGTGCGGTGACAAAATGTCCGGGGCGGCGCCGGCGAGCGCGATCAGGATCAGGTTTGCGCGCTCGAGTTGTCGGCCTGCGGCGAGGTCGGCAAATCCGATGCCGACCAGAGGAGAAAGACCGTGGGTGATGACGAACACGCTGCAAGGTTCCTCTTTTGCCAGCGCGGTGCCAATGCAAAACGCAAAAGAAGATCGTTGTGCATTGACGGAGGTGGCAAAGTTTCGAAGCATTCGCCGATGGATAAAGGTGAAAGCAAACGCCGCTTGACTCGACGAACGATGTTGGGGCGGGTGGGGGCCACTTCGGTGT
>JBBKXR010000313.1:0-27488 GCA_037969585.1 Verrucomicrobiales bacterium | reverse complement strand
CGATAGAGAAGTGACATCGTCCGACGCGATCGATATCATCCGCCGCCGTGTTCAGCGCAGCCGACCGCGAAACCAGGTAGCTCCGACGCGGTCGGTGGCAATGATGCCGGGCCGGTTTTCGGTGAATTCGCGCGGCACCTGATTGTTGAGAAAGACCTGATTGCGACCCCATGCGACGCCAACACCCGGGCGGTCGAGGCCGCTGACCAAAGTCGTCTGATCGTCGCTGGAGAGCGAGTTGGCATCGACGAGAATGTTCTGCGGCAGCACGGCGCGTTTATTCGCTTCGAACTCGGCAGCAAACTCGAATGCGGGCCCCTTGTTGGCGACGAGCAGATTTTCCTGAATGAGAACATCGTTGGCGGCATGATAACCGTTATCAGCTGGATCGGGAGTTCCGCACATCAGCGCAATGGCACCGATGCCGCGACCCGTGGTGCCGATCAGGACGTTTTGGGTGACGCGGTGGTTGCTGCCATAAATGCGGATGCCGCCGGTTTCTTTTTTCAGCTTCCCGGCGAAGACGTTGCCGCTGACTTCGTTGCCGTTGCCGTGGCGTAGTGTGAGGGTGCCCGCGCACTGATCAAAAGAATTGCCGCGCACGATGTTGGCTCCGGACTTTACTGAAACGGCCTCCATTTCGCCGTCGCAGGCGGTGAAAAGATTTCCCTCGACGATGGTGTGTGAGTCGCCGGCCGAGTCACCGCTGGTGCCGATGCGGATGGTTTCGTAACCGTTCGATCCGGCACCTTTCGGGCGGGTGTGAAAATGATTGGCGGCGATGACGTGATGGTCGGCCACTTCGGTTTCTCGCCAGACGATCAGGGTGACCGACGCGGAGGTCTTGTTGTGAAAAGTGCAATACTCGACCCGATGATGAGAGCCGTAGAGGTTGACCCATTTCTCGTCGCGTTCAGAGTCGTCAGCGGGCGGGTTGAAGCTGTCGATGACCGTGTTGCGCAGAGTGCAGTGCGAGCCACGCATTTCGATGACGTTGGTTTTTACCGCGTGGCCATCAGTGAACAGCAGGCCTTCGACGACGAGATACTCGCCGTCGATGAGCAGCGATGAGCGGCCGCTGATGATGACGCCACCCGGCGTTTCGGCGCGGACCGTGATCGGTTTTTCGGCGCTGCCCTTGCCGCGCCACTTCAAAACCTGATCGGAATAGGTGCCGTTGGCAATGACCAGCACGTCACCCGGCGCGGCCGTCGGCAAGGCCTTGCCGATGACTTCAGGGGTCGCGCTCGATTGCGCGCAAAGGCGACCCGTGATCGACAGTGAAGCGGTCGCGAGAAAGACAAAACAGAGAGCCCGTCGGCTCGAACTCGTGATCATGGTTTTTTCAGTGCCGCTTTGGCTTCGGCAGGTTTGTCAGTAATGATGATGTCCACTCCCGACTGGGCGAGAGCTTTCATGCGGCGCGCGTCGTTGACGGTCCAGATGGCGACTGCGTAACCGGCGGCGTGGAATTTTTCGATGGCGGGCGTGGTGATGTCGGCATCTTTCCAGCCGACCATCGCCGGGGAAAAGGCAGCGATCTTTGCCAGAGTGACCGCGCTGACTTCGTCTTTGCCGAGCGCGCCAAGTTTGATGTCGGGCTCCAGCTTGCGGAGATCGGTCAGGAATTTCCAGTCGAAGCTCTGCACGACGACCTTGTCGACCGCTTTGAGTTCGCGCAGTTCGGCTGAGTAAGCGGCCGCGGAACCGGATTTGTGTTCGATGAGCGGGATGCTGCCCCCGTCGAGACACTGGGCCACTGCAGCGGCGAAAGTCGGTGGGCGCTCGGCGGCGAACGATGCATTAAAAAAACTGCCGACGTCGAGCTTCAGCGCTTCCTCGGAATCCAGTTCGGCGAACAGCTTTTTGCCGCCGCCGTAGCGTTCCAGGCTCTTGTCGTGGAAGAGCAACAGCTTGCCGTCGGTGGTGACGCGAACGTCGAACTCGATCAAGTCCGCCTTGGCGTCGATTGCGCCCGCAATCGCAGCCCGGGTGTTTTCCGGGGCGATGGCACTGGCGCCGCGGTGGGCGGCGACGCGGGCCGGTTCGCGGGAGCCGTTGAGGCGGTCCTTGAGTTGCAGTTCCGGAACCCCGGCGCAGGCGGTGGAGTTGAGAGCCATGGCAAGGGCGAGGGCCAGGAGGGGAGTGCGGAGATTCACGGGTGATGTTTGCAGGGCAAGCGCTTCGCTTACCGCAGTGGACGAGACGAGCTGGCGTTTGATCAAGGCTGAGGTGACGGGCGGAGCGCCCGCCCTACAATTTAAGTAGCCTATACTATGCGTCAGCCAGGGCGGGAATGGATTTTTTGGCATTGCCGCGGAAAATCTTTTCTCGAATCTTCGGGTCGTCGGTGAGTTTTAAGATGACGTCCCGAGTGCCGGCACCGCTGCATTTGTCGCCGTGTCCTTCAGGATCAGCGCAGTCGGTGCCATAGCAGAGCTTGTCCTGATGGCGGACGATGAATCCAGCGGCGTGATCGAGATCGCGGGTGAAGGCATTTTGCCCTGAACCGGCGGACATGTCAGCGAACATGTTCGGGTAGTCGGCGAGATACTTATCGGTCAGGCCGCCGGCGGTGACTTTGGTCTTTGGATACATATCCTCCTGCTTGTGATTGGCGTCGATGTTGCCCCACCAGGTCTGCGCGTGGCCGAAAAAATTCACGGTCGGATACTTTTCCAGCATCTTATGAAAGCGCTCGAAGCCGAGGTTGTATTTGTTGTGCTGAAAGTGCTGCAGGACGGGAACTTTGTAATCGCGGGCGATCTCGTAGATGACCTGCATCTGCGGGCTGTCGCACTCAAGGGCGAACTTTTGCTCGCCGATGCCGCTGGCGCCTCGGCCGAGCCATTTTTCGAGTTCGGTTTTAGCGTTGTCGATGTCGGAGACTTCGTTGCAGAACCAGATGAACTCGTCGGGATATTGCATCGCCAGTTTGGCAGCGGCGGCGGTGCCGAACACGCGTGCCGCGAGGCCGTTCGATTTGCCCATGTGCGTCGAAGCGCGCGAGGTTTCCATGCCGGCCGGCAGCAGGATGGTTTTGCCGACACCCATGAGCCGCTGGTGGGCGACGAGGGCGTCATTGGTGCGGGCGTGGAAGTTGACGTGCTGATGAATATCGATGGTCGGTCCACCGGTGCCTTCGATGACCTGCACCTCGGCGGGCTCGATCGCAGCTGAGGCGGAATTTGGCAGAAAAGGTAGAGCGGACGAGGCGATGGCACCAGCCGAGGCTCGTTTGAGGAAGTGACGACGTTTCATTGGGTGCTCTTTTAGCAGGCGGCATCGCGCGGGCCAATAACGGGATTCAGTTATTGCGACATCGGGGGTTAGAGGCTTTCTCTAGTAGCATTATGTCCGTTCGTTCTGCCATTTCCTACTCGTTGCTTGCCACGTTTTCTTTCGCTGCCGTGACGGCATCGCTGTTTGCCGCTGATCCCGAAAGTCCGGAGGTCGATCCAAAAGAACTGCCGCGCATCCCCCCGGTCGAAATTGAAGATGCGATCAGCACGATCAAAATGCGACCCGGTTTCGCAGTTGAGTTGGCAGCGCACGAACCGCAGGTCATGGATCCAGTGTCGGCTTGCTTCGATGAGGACGGGGCTCTGTTCGTCGTCGAAATGCGCGGTTATTCTGAGCGTCGCGACGAGTCGCTCGGGCGGGTGAAAAAGCTTACTGACAAGGACGGTGACGGCGTTTTCGAAACGGCGACGATTTACGCCAAGGATCTGAAGTGGCCGACCGGAGTGCAGTGCTACGATGGGGGTATTTACGTGACCGCTTCTCCGGATATCATTTATTTTAAAGACACTGACGGCGATGGGATCGCTGACGACCAGTCGGTGGCGTTTACTGGATTCGGTGCTTCGAAACTGAATATGCAGGCTCTGTGTAACAGCCTGCGTTGGGGCCCTGACAATCGCATCTGGGGCGCGACGTCGAATAACGGAGGCACGCTGCGACGCGGTGACGAGCCTGAGGAAAAGGCGGTGCGAGTCAGCGGCCGGGATTTCTCCTTCGATCCGAAGACGCATGAGTTTCGTCTGGAAAATATCAGCGCGCAGTTCGGCATGAGTTTCGATGCCAATGGTCGGCGCTATTCGAGTAGCAACAGTCATCACCTGCAGGCGATCATGTGGGAGACCGGGCAGGTGACACCGAATCCCTATTTCTCCATGCCGGCACCGCGTGTCGACATTCCGGTCGATGGGCCGGCGGCGGAGGTTTTTCGACTCAGCCCGGATGAGCCGTGGCGCATCATTCGCACCCGCTGGCGCATCGGTGGTGTGGTCAAGGGCGCCGTTGAGGGCGGTGGTCGTGTGTCGGGTTACTTTACCGGAGCGACCGGAGCGACCATTTTTACCGGTGACGCCTACGGTCCGGAATACACCGGTAACGCTTTCACCGGAGACGCCGGTAGCAATTTGATGCATCGCAAGGTTATCTCGCATCCCGAGGGTGCGGTGCAGCCGATCGCACAGCGTGGGCCGGGCGAGGAAAAGCTCGAGTTCCTCGCCTCGACCTCGAACTGGTTTCGTCCGGTCAACTACGCCAATGCCCCCGATGGCTGCATCTATGTTCTCGACATGCATCGGGAGGTGATCGAACACCCGTGGTCGATTCCTGAGGGTATCAAAAAACACATCGACCTGAACAGCGGCTGGAAGCGGGGGCGCATTTTTCGTGTCGTGCCAACGGACAGCAAGTTTGAGCGTCGGCCGTCGCCGAAATTGAGCGAAGCCAGTGACGACGAACTGGTGGCTTTGTTAGATCATGCCAACGGCTGGCATCGCACTACGGCGCAGCGTTTGTTGTGGCAGCGTGGCGCATGGAAAGACGAATACCAAAACAAGGGGCCGCGCGGCTCGGATGACAGCCCGCGCTCGAAGTTTGAAAATGCACTGGCAGTTGGCAACGGCAACGCGCCGGACAAAGTCGAAAAGCTGACGGCAGCGGCAACTGCGGCTGGCCAGGATCCGTGGATGACAGCGGCTCTGCTCAATGGACTGCGCACGCCGAACGAAGCGTCGGCAGCTTTCGCAATTCTCGGCGATCGGGCGGATGCGAAGTCGTTGGCGCTTCAGGTCGCGGGCATGATCGGCCAGATGGGTGATCAGAAAGCCAATGAAGCGGTGCTGGCTCGGGCCGAAGCCAGTTCAGCGAGTGAGCGTCTGGCCTTGTTGGCAGCGTTGGCGAGCGGCGCTGAGAAAGCGGGTGGTGCACCCAAAGCACTCGCTCTCAGCCAGCTTGAATCTCGCCTCAGTGAAGCGGCGACAACGGCGTCGTCGGCGGACGCTGCTGCTGCCGATCGGCGAGCCGCCGTCGGGTTGCTTAAGTATGCGAAGGACGACGCGTCACTGGCGATGCTGCGCAGGATGATCGGCGAGCCAGCTTTGGTGAGCACGGCTCTGGAAACGTTGGCGGCGCGACGCGACCCCGAACTGCCTGCGACGGTTATTTCAAATTGGCCGAAACTGAGTGCTTCAGTGCGCGATGCCGCGGTCGGTCGCCTGGCGGCGGTCCCCGATTGGGCGATTCAATTTTTGAAAGCCGTCGAGGCCGGGAAAGTCGAGCGCAGCAGTGTGGCGACGGCTCAGCAAAAAGCCTATCGCGGTCATCGTGACGCCGCCGTCGGTAAGTTGGCCGGCGAGATCTTCCCCGCGCCGGGCGCCGATCGTGCCAAGATCATGGCAACCTATGAAAAAGCGCTGACGCTGAAGGGCGATGCTGCCAAAGGCCAACTGAAGTACGCGCAAATCTGTGTCGCCTGTCATCGCTCGGGAGGTCAGGGCGCCCAGGTGGGCCCCGACATGGTGACTTTCAAAGCGGCCGGCAAAGATTCGGTGTTGAAAAATGTCCTCGATCCCAACGCCGAAGTCGCGCCGCAGTTCGTTGCCTATACGGTGACCCTGAAAAATGGCGAAGTGCTGATCGGCATGATCGCTTCCGAAGGTAGCGAGGATCTCACCTTGCGCATGCCCGGCGGCATCGAGCGCACACTGAAACGCACCGAAGTCCAGGGCATGGCCGGACTCGGCGCGTCACTGATGCCGGTCGGTCTCGAAGCGCAGATCACCGTCGAAGAAATGGCTGACCTGCTCGAATACGTCGCGACGGCGAAGGATTAGCGGGGGGCGGAACTGTGTTCTGCGATATGGGCTGATTGGTAATCGATTCAGATCGGCGAGCTATCTCGCGAGGTCGAACTGGGTCTCGGCGGCGCGGAAGAAGTATTCATTAGAAGCTTTGCGGTCATCGGGCATGCAGTGTTTCACTCGCTGCTGGAGCCCTCGGCAACATCTCGTTCCTTAATCTCCTTCAACCTTCGATACGTCCATGCAGTTGCCAGATCGTCGATCGAGCCTCCGATTATCCATCGACGCAAGGTCCCGGGCCACCAAAGCAGCCAGCCGATGTAGAAAAGGGGGAACAGGATGAAGGTGCCGGTGACGTTAAAGAAAGGCGGTTCTCCAATACGGCGGCAGTTGCGGTAGACGTGGATGGCGCAAAGAGTCGCAACAATCAGCCAAATAGGGAGGCTGAATCGTTCTAAGAAATCGCGGGCGTCTTGGAGCGTGTCCATTACTGCTCCGCCTTCCGCACCGGAGCTTCCCTCGCGATCCTTGCCTGGAAATCTCCGAGCCCGTCCCAATAAGTTCGTTGGTTGAGATCGATTTCGGCGATGACCACCTGGCCCCATTCGGTGGCTTCGGCGATACGGTCGCCTTCGCGGTTCCAGATCGCGGTTTTCATCCAGTCAGCTTCGTGATCGGTGTAGGTGCTGGAGACGAGATAGACGCCGTTCTCGGCGCAGCGGGCTCGGGCCAGAGACGGGTTACCGCCCCAGATCGGCAACGCGATGATTTCGGCGCCGTTGAAGGCGAGTTCGCGGGCGACTTCGGGGAAAAAGACGTCGTAGCAAACCATCATGCCGAGCTTGCCGAAGCGAGTCTCGAAGACCGGATAATCGTCGCCGGGAGAAATGCCGCGTTCGATTTCTTCACGCGGCAAGGTGACCTTGCGATACTTACCAGCCACTTTGCCATCCGGCCCTAACAAAACGGCGACATTATAGACCAATGGGCCTTCGCGCTCGATCAGTCCAGCGACGATGTAGAGATCGTGCTGCTTGGCGAGTTCACCGAAGTAGTTGCTGCTCGGTCCGGGAATTGACTCGGCGACGCTGGCGTAGTCGTGAGTGACGTCTTTGCAGGATAGCAATTCGGGGAGAACGACCAGGTCGGCGCCTTGGCTGGCGGCGTCAGCGATCAGGGGGGCAAAGGCCTGGCAGTTTTGCATCGGCGTCTCGTTGCCGGAAACGTTGAGATGAACAGTGGCGAGTTTGACCTTGCGAGGTTCGGGTGCGGGCACAGCTTCGAATTTCAAATTCTTCCACTCGACGCGGCCGCCAGGAGCCCAGCGGAACTGAAGTTTGATGATGGCTTGCGTGGCATCGTCAGGAACTTGCCAGGTGTCGCTGATCTCGCCCCAGCCATCTTTGTCATTTTTACTTTGGTCACGGGGGAATTCGGGGCGGGCGATGGTCGAGGTGACGCCTCGGTAGGCCGGGTTGGTCGGTTCGGGACTGGTGACGTTGCCGCCCTTGGCGTTTTGCCACTCGACGCGCACCGCGCAGGAGCGGCGCGGATGCTCGACCTTTTCACCGGCTCGGCGTTGGATGGAAAAGCGGAAGTGCTTGCCGCCTTCGACCGGCAGAGTGGTTTGCCAGTGTCCCTGGACGCCCGGATTGCTGTCTTTGTCTTCTAAAAGAAAGACACCGTCCTGATAGCTGAAGGCCGGCGAAATCTCCTCGCGCGGTGCGCCGGTCGTCCAACCGTCAGGCGCGGTGCTATCAGCGAGAAGCTGAAGCGGAGACAGGGCGATCGCGAGTGCGATCGTGATGAGAGTGAGAGTGTTGGATATTTTCACGACCGTTGGTGAGTGAGTGGGCTTTCCAGAGAATGCCTGTTCACCGGGCGTCGATCAATAGCGCATGTGCAAGAGCCAGGCGCGGAAAAAGGGATTGGAGAAACGCAAGCCTTCGGGGCTATCCTGAAGGATGCGGCGCTGGACGAGGCGAGTAGCGCTAGCTTTTGAAGAGCTGGCGTGGGTGATTCCGGTGGCTTCCAGGAACTCTCCTGATTGCACCGATCCGCCACCGAGTTGGGCGATGGCGCGCAGCACGGCGAGTTGTTGGCCAGTGATGTCGGCGACGACTTGCTCGTAACCTTTGCGTTCATCCGCGAAGACATGCACGAGTGCTTTCTGGACGACGTCAGTGTCGATTTTCCTTGAGCGACCGGCACGGGCGGTGTCCCAGACGGCGGCGCAAAGTTGCTGGGTATCGCCGGGAGTTCCATCGGCGAGTTCGATGATGTGATCGAGCGTGTCATCGTCGATCTTGAGTTTATCGATGGCGAATTTTTCCCGCAGAAAGCCGCGCCAGTCGTCGAAATCGTCGGCGGCGACATCGATCAGAGCGGCAGATTTGTAAAAGGGGCCACGGTCATCGGCGAAGATCTTCCACATTTCGTTGCGGATACTGCCACTGAAAATGAAAGGAATGTCGCCGAGGATTTGAATCTCGCGGCGCAGGATGCCAAGTATTTGGTCGGCGTCCTCGATCTCGAGGAGGTCCTGAAATTCGTCGAGGGCGATGATGATCTTCTGCTTTTTGCCATCGTGCAGTGATGCCCACAGACGAGCTATCTGCGCGACCGTTTCCGGTGCCGAAGTCTTCTTTGAGCCTGTAGCGGCAGGTGTCAGCGTTGGCGTTCCGGATACAGGATCGACGCCGAGCGTGATGGTCAGTCCGGGCAGTGCCCGTGAAATTTTTTGCAGCAGATTGGCGGTGTCGCCGAGCGCGTCGAGAGCCTGCACGCAGCGGCGAATGAAATCGGGCAAGGTGCGTACGCCCCATAGATCGGCGTAAACGAGGCTGTAACCGCGAACTTTTGCTGACGTTCGATGGATCAGTGAACTCTTGCCGACGCGCCGGGGGCCAAGAACGGCGGCATTCTGACCGGAGCGAATCAGCGAGGAAAGGCGGCGTTCAAGGCGTGGTCGCGGGCAGAAATTGCCGGCGCGAACGATCGAGCCATAGGGGAAGGGGTTTTCGTGGGCTACCATGAATTACTGTAACACAAAACGGTGTGACAGTAAATAGTGTGACAGTGATTAGTGTGACAGTGATCACTGTCACAGAAGGAATGGGGTAAACCGCTGATCGGCGCTGATTTTCGCTGATCTTTAGGAAGAGATGTTTAAGCGGAAGGGTCTCTTTGTCGTTCCCTGATCCTCAACCCTGTATGGGTTTCATTAACCCTTCGACCGGCGGGCTACGGTTTTTTGACCAACCTCACCGCATCGACGATGACGTGGCCATCGGTGCCCTGGTTGGTGATGACGATGGTGGCGGTTTTGTCGAAGGGGTGAATGCCGAGGCCAGTGAAGGCTTCGTCGAACTCGGGCATCTTGCGTTGGTTGACGGTTTTTTCGGTGGTGCCGCCTTGGTGGTGGATGGTCACCGGGATGTTGCTGGCGCGATTGTTGTTCGGCGGGTAGCTGAGCTGGACCTGGTAGTTGCCGGGCTCGGGGAGTTCGACGGTGAAGGTGGCGCTGGCTTTGCCGTCCTTGGCGGCGTCATCGTGCTGGTAGCCTTTGCCGACGTAGGGACGATTAGTCGCGCTGGGTTTCCAGTTGCCGGTAAGCTCGGCGTTTTTGTCGTCGATGACGATGCCTCCGAGCGATTTTGCATCGATGATTCCGGGCACGACGAATTCGAGCACCTGACCGTCTTTGATAAGGACGGGGCGCAGGTCTTTGGTGTAGTCGACGTCTTGGACGGATAGGTTTTTATCGATGGCGATTGAGGCGGCGGTGGCGGCGCTCTGGCCGAGGATCATGAACACGGGTTCCATGCGGATCGATCCGTAGGCGATGTGCGAGGCGGACATGGCGACCGGGGCGAACAGGTTGCTTGCCTCTTCAGCTTTGGGAATGATCGACCCGTAGGCGATCTCGTACGGCTGCGGGGCGTGCACGCCGATGTCGCCCTCGTTCTGCACGAAGCCGTCGGGCTTGATGTAGCGCTGCACGTTGTGGGAATCGAGAGTGTAGGAGCCCATGCCGACCGAGTCGGGAGTTTCGACGGTGTCCATGCAGTCGTGCTCGGTCATGACGTAGTCACCGATCATGCGCCGGGCTTCGCGGATGTAGAGTTGGTGCGACCAGTTGTCGTTGTCGGTGAATTCGTCTTTCGGTAGACCCCATTTTGACATGGCATTGCGAACGTCTTCGGGAACGCGTGGGTCATTGGCCATGAAATACATCAGGCCTTTCTGATAGACTTCGTGCTCCCTGATGATGGCGCGGCGTTCTTCGTAGCTGGCTTCGGGGTACTCGTAGTTGTAACCGATGTTGTCGGTGCTGAAGGGGCCGTGGTTGTTGGTATCGGTTTTGTTGTTGGGGGCGGGGTCAAACTTGTTAAAATGATCGCGCCAGCCGGCTGCGAAGACGCGCACCAGCAGTTCGTACTGGTCGGGGTCGTAACCTTCGGGCCTGGGGAAGGCGATGCGGTTTTCTTCGGCGTTGGTTAGACACATGCGAAAGCAATAGGCCTGGATGCGATGGTCGCCGGCACCGTATTCGCCGGGGTCTTCAGCGCTGACCCGGGGGAGGAGGCCACTTTTGGGATCGTCGGGAATTTTGTAAGGGCTGACGTCGGTTTTGAACCAGTGGCCGTGGTGGAGGATGCCGGTCTGAATGCCGTTCCACTTTTCGTTGTAGACGCTGTTGGCTTCGCGGCCGACGTGGTAGCTGATGCCTGCAGTGGCGAGCAAATCGCCTTCGTAGGTGGTGTCGATGAAGATTTTTCCGGCAAAGCGATCGCCGCCGAGGGTGGTGATGGCGACAATTTTGGTGCCGTCTTTCTCGACGCCTTTTTCACGATCGAGCCAGGCGTCGCGGACGACGGGGATATCGTATTCTTTGACGAAATCTTCGAAGACTTTTTCAGCGACGTGCGGTTCGAAAACCCACATGGCGGCTTCATCTTTTTCGTAGCGGGAATATTCGTCGGGCTTTTGCTGGCGCCAGGCCTCGGGATTGTCGTAGTGGCTCTTAATGCGCTGATAAAACTCGAGCGACAGTCCGCCAACGGCTTCCTTTTTGCCACTGTCGGTCCAGCCGAGACCGCCGCTAGTAAGTCCGCCAAGGTGCTTATCGGGACTGACGATGATGACGCTTTTACCCATTTTTTTTGCCTGCACAGCGGCGATCACGGCGGCGGAGGTGCCGCCGTAGATGATGACGTCGGCTTGTTGAGTTTCCGCTCGCAGGAAGGGGCTGAGGGCGATGAGGAGGAGGCAGGTGAGGAGTGGACGCATGGGGAATAGTGTTATGTTTTAAGTGTTAAGTCCAACTGGGTCAGTTCTGCGAAAGGGGGATTTCGAGTTGGTTGGTGACGGGCTCGATGCTCTCGGTGTGGGCTTTGGCGATGGCATCGAGTTCGGCGATGATCTCTGGGTGATCGGCGGCGATGTTGTGTTTTTCCGATGGATCGTGGCTAAGGTTGTAGAGCAGTGGCGGATCGTGAACTTCGGCCTGATTTTGGCCGGCGTAGGAGGTTTTTGTTTTCCAATGGGCTTTGTAGTCGCCGTGGCGGACGGCGTAGAGTTGCTGACCGTGATAGTAGAACATGCTTTCGCGCGGACTGGCACCTTTGCCTTCGAGAACGGGACTGAGGTCGTAGCCATCGTAGATGCGATCGTCAGGCAGTTGGACACCGGTGAGGCTGGCGAAGGTGGGTAGCAGGTCGAGAGTGCTGCCCACGTCGGTGATGACGCCCGTGGCGAGTTGCTTCGGGTGTGCCCACATGACGGTGGGTTCGCGCATGCCGCCTTCCCAGGTTGAACCCTTACCGTCGCGCAGCAGACCGGCGGTGCCGCCATGGGTTTTGAATGTCAGCCACGGGCCATTGTCTGAGGTGAACACAACGTAGGTCTGCGAGGTGTCATCTTTTTTCACGGCTTCGAGAACTTGACCGACCGACCAGTCGATCTCTTCGATGACGTCGCCGTAGACGCCAGCCAGACTTTTGTCTCTAAAATCTCCCGATCGGAACAACGGGATGTGCGGAAGGCTGTGGGCCAGGTAAAGAAAGTAAGGTTGGCCGGCCTGCTGTTGTTTTTCAATGAAGCCGACGGCCTCTTCGGTGTAGCGCTTGGTGATGGTGCGCTGGTCGGCTGGCCGTTCGACGATCTTGGTATCGCGCAGCAGGGGTACATTGTAGGCGTTGAAGTCTTCGTTGTCGGCGAGCGTGAAGTGATCGGTCGTGCCATTCACCTTGTCCATGTCATTGGAGTAGGGAATGCCGAAGTAGGAATCGAAGCCGTGGGCGGTGGGTAGAAATTGTGGCAGGTGCCCGAGGTGCCATTTGCCGACAGCGGCCGTGGAATAATTCTGCTTTTTCAGTGCTGACGCGATAGTGATTTCCGAGGCGGGCAGTCCGCCGCCAGAATTGGGAAACAGTACGCGACGTTTATCGGAGCACATGCCATTGCGGATCGGCAGGCGTCCGGTGAGCAGGCCGGCTCGGCTCGGGGTACAGACGCAGGCGGCAACGTAGAAATTGGTCCAGCGCTGTCCTTCGTGGGCCATGGCGTCGAGGTGTGGCGTGCGGATCGTCGGGTGACCGAAGCAGCCGAGATCGCCGTAGCCGAGATCGTCAGCGAAGATTACAATGAAATTGGGCTGTGAATCTTCAGCGACCACGTTCGTTGAGAGGAACGGTAGAGTAAGAACAGAGAGTAATGCGGTGAGCAGCTTTTTCATAAACAGGTGGCGCTAATCTGAAGGGTAAACCGTTGTCAGTGGCGAAGATAGGTTCTAGCATGCGAAGCTGGTGCCGTCACGCGACGGGCTTGCGGACCCCGGATGTATTTAAAATGAACATTATTGAATCGAGCGACAAACAGCAAACCCAACAAGAGCGTTTCGAAAAGGTGCGCACCCTGGTGTTTCCGGATTCGAGCAATGCCTGCGTCGATCTGGCGGCGGACGTCGCAGTGCTGATCAGACGAAAGGCGGAGGCGGGTGAGACGGCGGTGCTGGGATTGGCGACGGGTTCGACACCGGTACCTTTTTATCGCGAACTGATTCGCCTGCATCGTGAAGAGGGGCTGAGCTTTAAAAACGTGGTCACGTTCAACCTCGACGAATACTACGGGCTCGACGCTGATCATCGGGAGAGCTACGCGCGATTCATGAACGAGCAGTTGTTCTCGCACATCGATATTCCGGAGGAAAATGTCAACATCCCGGACGGCACGGTGGCGGTAGATGAGGTCTACGATTCGTGCATGGCCTACGAGGCGAAAATCCAATCGGTGGGCGGCATCGACCTGCAGATACTCGGTATCGGTCGGACGGGTCACATCGGTTTTAACGAGCCGGGTTCGAGTGTCGATTCGCGCACCCGCATGATCACGCTCGACCGGGTGACACGACGCGACGCGGCGGCGGATTTCCTCGGTGAGGCGAACGTTCCGCGTTATGCGATCACCATGGGGGTCGGCACGATCATGGCGGCCCGCAAAATCGTATTGATGGCCTGGGGTGCTAACAAGGCGGAAATTTTGCGCGAAGCAGTTGAGGGTGAGGTCACCGATCAGATCTCAGCGAGCTTTTTGCAGGATCACGATGGAGCAACTTTTCTGGTCGACACGCAAGCGGCCTCGCATTTGACCCGACGACGTCGGCCATGGCTGGTCGGCTCGGTGAAGTGGAGTTCATCGATGACGCGTCGCGCGGTCGTCTGGTTGTCGCAAAAATTGGACAAGCCTGTGCTGAAATTGGTCGACGAAGAATACAACGAAACGGGTGTCGGCGAACTGATTACTGCGGGTGGGCCGGCCTACAATTTGAACATTCGTGTATTCAATCAGTTGCAGCACACGATCACCGGTTGGCCCGGAGGCAAGCCTGATGCGGACGACGCCAATCGTCCTGAGCGCAGCTCGCCGCATCCGAAGCGAGTGCTTGTATTCAGCCCTGAACCATGTGACGCGGTGGCGTCGATGGGGGGCACGATTGAGCGCTTGATCAAGCAGGGGCACGAGGTGCGGCTGGTCTGCCAGACATCGGGCAACCTGCGGGTTTCCGACGTGGCTGCGCAGAAGTTCGCCAGTGTCATTCAGGAAATGAAGGCGCTCGGTCGCGAAGGCTGGGGCGATCAGGTCGCCTACGGTGCGATGATACTCGAGCAAATCGACAACAAGGGGGCGTTCGGTGAGGACCCGGAAGATTTGCGGCAACTCAAAGGATTGATCCTTCGCGGTGAAGCACGCGACGCGGCAGAGGTTTGTGGCTTGGGATCCGATGCGATTCGATTTCTTGATCTACCTTTTTATGAAAATGGTCGCTACCGACAGTTCTCTATCAGTGATGCCGATGTCGAACTGTGTCAGCACGAATTGAATGATTTCGAGCCCCACCAAATCTATGCAACGGGCCACATCGCCGACCCGAGTTCGGTCCAGGCTATTTGCTTTGCGTCACTGACGCAGGCATTGGATAATATTGGTGCAGCAGAGGAAGGCTGGCGCAAACAATGTCGCGCCTGGTGGTATCGTGGCAAAGAAACCGCATTGGGAGTTCACGAAATCGACATGGCGGTTCCGATGAGTCCAGATCAGGTAGAGCTGAAGGCCGAGGCGACTCGGAAATTCCAATCAATCTCAATCGATGAAACGCTGACGACTGAGCCGAATGTGGAAACCGCTGTAGCTTACGATGCTTTGGGAATGGCCGAGTATGAAGCGATCGAAGCCTTTGAACGAGGCTAGTTATTTAACTTAGTAAAGTAGGTTAATCTATGGCCACACGATGGTTGATTAATCTGCTTCACGAACCTTAGATATTACCGGATACAGGGTGGGCGTGGATCGTCACCGTCGCACGCTTAGTAGTATTTGGAATCGAGAATCATGGAATAAAGAGTGGCATTTGGAGTAGGGCGTTGCTACTATCTGGCGAACTAAACCTACCAATTACCATGCGATACGACGATAATAAGAAAGCCGAAGTTGTAGCTTTTGTGAAAAAGTACAACGAGGACAAAGGTCGCGGCGGACAAACCGCTGCTAAGAAGAAATATAAAATCAGTCCGATTTCGATCGCCAACTGGATGACCAAGGCGGGTGAGGATCTCCCCGGAAAAGGTGGCCGCAAAAAGGCGAAAAAAGGCAAGCCTGGACGTCCCAAGGGATCGAAGGCCAAAGCAACCAAAGCAACCAAAGAAAAGGTGAAAGCTGTTAAGAGCGCGAGCTCGGCAGCTGTTGGCTCGACGGAGAAAAAGCTCGCTCGTCTCAGCAATATTCTGGCCGAGATTGAAAGCCTCCAGCAGGAATTCGATTCCCTGAAGAAAACGCTATAGCGGAATCGCCTTCAACGCGATAGGCGCAGGTGAAAGTGGCCTGCATTTTTTAGTAGAAACGGCTCCGGAAACGGGGCCGTTTTTTTGTGCTGAATTCGGAGGTGGAGCGGACAATTGAAAGTTGCGCCGATGGAGGTCATCGCTACATTGACCGATCATGTACAACTTGAACTTAGCAGTTCGGCAGATTTTGCGCAGCTTCAGCAGGCGCTTGGTCGGGATTGGATTCGCCGCAGTCCTCTCTACGGGGCTGCTGTCATCCTGTTCGACGGTCCCGATGGGCGGCGGATCCAGTGATGGCCCATCACATATCGTAGTCGATTTCACCCATCGAAAAATTCTCGTCAGTGCCAACGCCGACAAAAAGCGCCCGGTGGCAAGTCTGACCAAAGTGGCGACCGCATCCGTGGTTCTTGATTGGATCGACAAGCATGATCAAAATCAAACCGCTTCGATGGTTGTGCCAAACTCGGTGGCGACGCTGGGAGGAGCCAATCCGATCGGGCTGGCTCCGGGCGACGTCATCACGGTTCGCGATGCGCTGTTCTCAGCGATGCTGGGCTCGGACAATTTTGCGGCCGAAACGCTTGCCGACCATTTCGGTCGCGAGATGATGCGTCAGGCAGGTGGCCAGGATCCAGTGATGGTGTTTGTCGGTCAGATGAATGCTTTGGCGAATTCTTTGAGCATGACCAAAACCAACTTTGTGAATCCGCACGGACTCGACCACGCCGGAGCGGTCGGTCTATCGACGGCCAGCGACATGGCGAAGTTGGCCTGGTATGCGATTCATAAATCGGCGTTCAATTTCATCTGTTCGCAGCCGGAGCGTAAAATTTCGTTTCAGCGTGGCGGCCAGATCATGGCTTTTAACGTTCAGACGACCAACAAGCTGCTCGGCCAGTATGGGGTCGATGGCGTCAAGACCGGCAGCACGAATCGGGCGGGCGATTGCCTTATCGCCAGTGCGCGCAAAACCGACAGGATCGTGCCTCTTCAGGGTAACCAGACGCAACGAATCCCTTATCGCCTGATCTCGGTGGTGCTGGCGTCGCCGGATCGCTTCGGTGAGACGCCCCGTCTGCTGCAGAGCGGTTGGGCGCAGTATGACGCTTGGTTGGCGAGTGGCATGGTGATCACTGGACCGGAGGAACTGCTGAACACTGGGCAGACGGCGACAACGCGCTGAGCAGCGGTCGGACGCTGGAGATTTTGGTGTAGTGAGCGGGGCACAAAATGCGAATCGCAATTCTTAATGGCGGCGGTGATTGTCCGGGGCTGAACGCAGTTACTCACGGCGTCGTCGGGGCGGCGGCAACGCTTGGCTGGGAAGTGATCGGTATTCGCGATGGCTTCGAAGGGTTGTTGCCTCCCGGTGATTACAAGCACCTCAAGCGCCAGAAAACGGCAGGTATTCTCAAGCTTGGTGGGACCATTCTGGGTACCACCAACAAGGGTAGCTTCGCCGCCAAGAAAGGTGAAGGCGATGTGGCGAAGGTTCCCACCGAGATCATCAACAAGGCTAAGAAAACTTTGGCTCGTCTCAAGATCGAAGCATTGATCGTGGTCGGCGGCGACGGTTCCTTGACGACGGCACTACAACTACACGAAGACGGAGTGCCGGTGATCGGTGTTCCGAAAACGATCGACAACGACCTGAAGGCGACGGCAATGACCTTTGGCTTTGACTCGGCGGTGTCGACGGTGGTCGATGGGCTCGATCGTCTGCACACCACGGCGAGCAGTCACAAGCGAGTCATGGTGCTCGAGGTGATGGGACGTCACGCTGGGTGGATCGCACTCTATGGCGGGATTGGTGGCAGTGCCGACGTGATTTTGATTCCCGAGATTGCCTTTTCCTATCAGGCCGTCGCAGATGTCGTCAAAAGCCGCGAGGCAGCTGGGCATCACAGTACCATGATCGTCGTCGCCGAAGGTGCGTGCGCCAAGGGCGGTGAGCTGGAATTTTCCAAGCGGCGCAGTGACGGCGAGGACATCCTCGGAGGGATCGGCGAAACGGTGGCTAATAAAATCGCACATCTGACTGGCAAGGATACCCGCTCGTGCACGCTCGGTCATTTGCAACGCGGCGGTAGCCCTACCAGTTGGGACCGGGTGCTGGCGACTCGCTTCGGAGTAAAAGCCGTCAAGATGATAGAAAAAGCGCAGTTCGGGCGTATGGTCAGCTACCAGCAGTATCACGTCGGATCAGTCCCGATCGCCGACGCGGTATCGCAGTTAAATCTGGTCGACCCCGAGGGGGAAATCGTCGAGACCGCCCGCAATGTCGGCATCTCGTTCGGTGAAGCCCCGGCCTGACCGCTCCCCTACATCTATTAGAAAAATGGACCCGCTCCTCGAACTCCTGCAAACCAATTCCAAGCTCAGCACCGGTGAACTCGCCGAACGTCTCGGTCGTGCGGAAGCGGACGTCGTCGAGCAGATCATCAGCTACGAGAAGGAAGGCGTGATTCTCGGTCACCACGCAGTGATCGATCAGGAAAAAGCGGGCAATCACGATGTTTCGGCACTGATTGAAGTTAAGCTGATGCCGGAACGCAAGGGCGGCTTCGATCGTGTCGCGCAACGCATTGCTAAATTCGATCAGGTGACCAGCTGCTATCTGATGAGCGGTGGTTACGACTTGGCGGTCATCGTTGAGGGGCAGGATCTGCGCGAAGTGGCACTGTTTGTTTCTGAAAAATTGAGCTCAATCGAGGGCGTCACGTCGACCGCGACTCACTTTCAGCTGAAGGTCTACAAGCAGAGCGGTTTTCTCGCCCACACTGAATCGGAGACCGGCCGCCTGCCGGTCGCTCCCTAGTTTTTTCACCAGGGTTCCACGCCACGTTCGACCGGGCCTTCGGTCGCGTACCGATGAACTAAACGGAACGCTTTCCATTTTCTCCAATGAATCTTGAGTCTAAAATAGCCGATCAGGTGCGCAAAATTCCGCGCTCCGGCATCCGCGACTTTTTCGAACTGGTGCAGGGCCGCGATGATATCATCTCGCTCGGCGTCGGTGAACCCGATTTTTCCACGCCCTGGCACATTCGCGAGGCAGCGATTTTCTCACTCGAAAAAGGCGAGACCAGCTACACGTCAAACCTCGGGTTGATGTCGCTGCGCAAATGCATCGCCGAGTACGTCGACGACCATTTCGGAGTTGGCTACGACCCGGCGACCGAAGTGCTGGTCACCGTTGGCGTTTCCGAAGCGCTCGATATCGCGTTTCGCGCCCTGCTCAATCCTGGCGACGAAGTCATCTATCACGAGCCGTGCTACGTGTCCTACAGCCCGAGCATCGCCATGGCCTACGGTGTGCCGGTGGTCGTTGAGACGCGCGTCGAAAATGCCTTTTCGCTGCTTGCCGAAGATGTCGCCAAAGCGATCACGCCGAAGTCGCGTGTGCTGATGCTGAATTTCCCGACCAACCCGACAGGCGCGGTTCAGCCCCCTGATGAGTTGGAAAAAATCGCCAAACTCGCAGTCGAACACGACCTGATCGTGATCACTGATGAGATCTACTGCGAACTGCTTTATGGCGGTGAAGATGGCATGGGGCAGGGGCAGCACACCTCCATCGTGACCTTTCCCGGGATGCGCGAGCGCACCATCCTGCTGCACGGCTTTTCCAAAGCCTACGCGATGACCGGCTTCCGCCTTGGCTACGCTTGCGCACCTGTGGTGTTGACCGAGGCGATGATGAAAATTCACCAGTACGCCATTCTCTGTGCGTCGATGACCAGTCAGGTCGCCGCCGTCGAAGCGTTGCAGAATGGCGCACCGCGGGTTGAGGAAATGCGCCGCTCCTACGCCGCGCGTCGCAACCTGTTGTTGAGCCGTTTTTCGGCGATGGGCGTGCCGTGTTTTTCCCCGGGCGGAGCCTTCTACAGTTTCCCTGATGTGCGCGAGTTCGGGCTGACCAGTAAAGCATTCGCTCTAAAACTACTCGAAGAGGAGAACGTCGCAGTCGTTCCCGGTGACGCCTTCGGAAAGGCCGGCGAGGGTTTTGTGCGCGCCTGTTACGCGACCGCACCCGACAAGTTAGAGATCGCCCTCGATCGCATCGCCGCGTTCGTTGGTCGGCTGCGGGCGAAAGTTGGCTAGTGTTCAGTGTTCAGTGTTCAGTTTTCAGAATCCCAGTGGCGATTGCTGCACAGTTCTGCGTTGCGTTGATCCCAAGATCTAAAATCAAAAACCCAAGATCGCGACCGGAGGTTGCCTTCCATTATGTCTAACACTATCACTAAAGCCTGTGTACTTGCCGCCGGACGCGGCACGCGCATGAAAGGTCTCACCGCCGAAGTTCCCAAACCGATGATACCGGTGCAGGGCACACCGATTCTCGAATCGATCGTGCGCGGTCTGGTCAGCAATGGCGTGCAGGAAATCCTCATCGTAGTTGGTTGGCGACGAGAAGTCATCGAACAGCACTTCGGCGATGGCAGTGCCTTCGGTTGCGCCATGTCGTATGTTGAGCAGGTCGTCCAGGACGGCACCGGTCGGGTGGTTGAACTGGCTCGCGATTTTGCCGGTGACGATGCCTTTGTCCTCAGCTACGGCGACATTCTGGTGCCGGCTGAAAGCTATGCCGATCTGGTTGCCTTCGGTGACGTCGACGCGCGGCTGAGTGTGAAAGTGAACGAGGACGTGTCGAAAGGTGGCGCGGTTTTTATCGACGACGAGTTTTGGGTCACGGACGTGATCGAAAAAGGCGATCCTGGCGGACCGACCAGTCCCTACTACAACGCCGGCATTTATGCGTTTGCACCGGTCATCTTTGAGTATACCGCTAAGTTGGAGAAGTCTCCGCGCGGCGAATACGAGCTCACCGATGCCATCGCCGCGATGGTTCACGAAGGCCGCAAGGTGAAGGCTGTCGAACTGCAAGGCGACTGGGCCGACGTCCGCGATCCTGAGGTGTTGGAAGAGCTGAATCAAAAGTAGGCGAGTGCCTCAACTTCCCGCCATCGTGCCTGCTGAGATTCGAGTGTGGGGAGAGCTTTAGGGTGAGGTCAGGCCAGCTCTGTCACATTTCAAATGCGAAGCCGCATCGGCGACCTGCCCTGCCCTGCACGCCGCCGCCGCTCTGCAACCGGAAGCTTTCTCACTGCCTGCCCAGATTAGCGTTCCTTTCCCATGGCATCCGACTTCCTTGACCAGCTTTACGCTCAGGCGGATGCGTCCGACTTTCCTCCGGTCCGCACGATTACCCGTGGCCCGGGGCATCACTGGTTCAGCTACTACGACAAGTGGCAATTCGATCCCGGCGACCGCTTTGCGCTCGGAATGCAGGTCGATTTCGAGCATCGCGCGCCGACTCCCGAGGATGTCATCCGCATCGGCATGGTCGATCTCGATAACGGTGACGAGTGGATCGAACTCGGCGAGAGCCGGGCCTGGTGCTGGCAACAGGGCTGCATGCTGCAGTGGATCGGCGATTCAGAGATCCTGTGGAACGACCGCGATCGAGATCACGATCGCTATGTGTGTCGTATTCTGAATGTAAAAACCGGCGACCTGCGCACGATTCCCCATCCAGTGTATTCGGTCAGTCCCGACGGACGGAGTGCGGTGGCGGCGGACTTTCGGCGTATCAACGATGTGCGACCTGGCTACGGTTACTCGGGGCCGCCCGATCCGCATGCTGATGATCTGGCACCGGACGCGTCGGGCATTTTCCGCGTTGATCTTCTGACCGGCGAGCAGCATCTGATCGTGTCGCTCGCCGAGATCGCGGTGCTGGGTGAAATTCCCAAGCCAGATCCACGGGTGAAGCATTATTTTAATCACCTGCTGTTCAACCCGGACGGCTCGCGGTTTATCTTTCTGCATCGCTGGCGCTATCCGGACGGCACTCGCCTGACGCGAATGTTCACTGCCAATCCAGATGGCAGCGATCTGCGGATTGTCGACGACAATGGGCTGACGTCACATTTCATCTGGCGTGATCCGACCCACATTCTCGCTTACTCCGAGCAGCTTTCCCACGGGGCACGCTTCTACCTGTTCGAAGACGGGGGTGAAAAAAATATCGAAGTGGTCGGTGGCGAGGTGCTGGAACGCGATGGTCATTGCTCCTACCTGCCGGGTGGCGAGTGGATCCTCAATGACACCTACCCCGATCATCAACGCAGACAGCTGCCGCATCTGTTTCACGTCGCGAGTGGCAAGGTGGTACCGCTCGGCCTGTTCGAGTCGCCGGACCTTTACGAAGGCGAGTGGCGCTGTGACACTCATCCGCGGTGCAGCCGCGACGGCCGCAAGGTGATCATCGATTCGCCACACACCGGCGAAGGTCGCCAGATGCACCTTATCGATATCGGTGAAATTCTCGATGCGGAGGCGTAGCTCGCCGGCACCTGCTCGGGTTTCTGATCAGATTTTTTTTGCGGGTAATTGCAGGTAATCGCGGGGTCATTGGTTGTACGCTGCGATCATTCTTTTGTGTCGCCGCGACGAACGCCCATGGCGGCGAAATGCTCAAGCAACAGCCTGTGCACAAAAATGTAGCCGCCTCCGACCCGGCGAAGCAGAACCACGCGGGCGGCCTCGTCGAGCAGGCGATCGATCCGCAGGGGCATGCTTCCCTGACGCCACAGTAGGATCCGAAGGATAAAATGTTTTACCACATCAGCTCCGCCAAACCACATTCCGAAACCGATGCCGATTAAACCGGCGAAACCCAGCGCGGTTTGTGCCGTGCTCCAGACAAAGACCGCGACATCTTTGTTCTGCATTGCCTGCATGATCGAAACCGGCAGCACGACAAGAGGCAGCAGCAACCACGACATCCAGGTAAATTTGACAGCAGATCGAATCGATAATTTTATGCCTTGATTGGGCAGCATTTTGCCCTTGATAAAAGTCCCCTCGAGCCCCCCGATGATCAGGCCGACCGCTGCACCAAGCAGGGTGCCGAAGACCGAACCGATGCCCAGATATTTGAGTGCATGAAGACTGAAGACGGAATTTTCTGGAGAGGCGAAAAGCAGCCAATTCGACGCGTGAACGATGAAGCTCAACACGGTTCCCCATATCAGCCCGTGGATAACACCTCTTCGGGTCCCTCGACTCGACCACTTGAGCAACTCGGTGGTCTGGATATCGCGCGACAAGGGCCGGTTGGTCGAGCGAATGCCGAATAGCACAGCGCAAAACGAGGCGATCATAGCAGCGCCGTAAAACGCTCGCTCAGCGGCAAACTGGCGGACGTGCTGCCGACGCATGGCAGACCAACTCTCGATGGTTGCGGTTGCCGCTTCGGCTGGCGAGACTCCCCAATTTATCTGCGATCTTCGCAGAACTTCCACGGTGCTGAGATTTGCCTCCTCGGCGAGTTGCGTGAATTCGGCGATCCGGGTTTCCGTGTTCTTATCGACCTCTTTCTCGACGGCGAGTTGAAGCAGAAACACAATCAGCATGCTGGTTACCGCAAGAATTGTGATGAAATGGACGGCAAAAGCGAGCGCATACGCTTTGAACCCAGCGGCTCGCCGGGGCTTGGCCGAAAGGCGCAGGCATTCGATGATTCCGGCAACCAGGCCAGCGAGAATGCCGCCCACCGCAAACGTCCATGACTCGTGTTGTTCGCCGATGTTATACCAAGTCCAGCGCTCGGTTTTTGCAATAGCATGATACAGGCCTGCGCTGAGCCAGTAGGCGACCAGCAGGCTACAGCCACCGATGATTGACCAGATCGTGGTGATCGCGACGCGGCTGGCGATCAGGTATTTCCAACGGGAAATTTTCGAGGTGAGCCAGTTTGGCTGTAGCTGTTCGATGAGAAAATCCGAGCGCGATTGCTCCTTCATGTTGCGAGCCAGCCAGGTCAGCTGATCGGTCATCTCATTGCGATCGAAGCTGCATTCGGTTTTTCCTTTTCTTCGGAAGGCGTGTTCGGTGTAGGCGTCGAACAGCTTTTGCAGAGCCGCCTCCCGATTGGGGGCTTCGTTTGCCCGCAACACCACGCCGTTGGCGTTGATTAGCTCCATGATGTGCAACAGCAGGGGCGACGATGCCAGATCCTGCAATGCGCTGTCGGCTTGAATCGCCTGGCGAAGGTCCTTGGTGGCATCGCCGAATGACTCGAGGTAGTCGCTGATCTGCTGACTGGAAAGGGGGCGGAGGGAGACTGCGCCATCAAGTCGCAACTGAATGGTGAGATCGTTGTATTCCTCGTGTCGGCAGCAAACGACAAGCCCCGAGAAAGCCGACGAATCAGAAAAATCGTTGATCTCCTGCACGCACTCCGCCCGCAAATCAGAACGCACTTCGTCGAGGCCGTCCAGCAGGGGAGTGATACGGCTGCGCTCCACCCAGTCTTTGCCGACCCGGCGCGGCACGTGATATTTTTGCGACAATTCCTCGACCATCCACTCGGTCAGCGGCAGCTGTCGTTCACTCCAGGAGGCGAGATTAAAAATCACCGGCACGGGAGTCGCGAAGCTGGTGTCGTCCTCGGTTCGTTCGATCAGGGAGCGGGTCAGTTCCAGCAGTGAGATGGTTTTTCCCGATCCGGGTTCACCGAGAATCAGCAAATGGCGGGACAACTCGTCAAAAATCTCGATGATCGGTTGATCGTCCAGATGGTTGTCTGTGTTTGATTCCGGCACTTCGACGATCGACTGCCACGGGTGATCGATCTCGGTCCGCTCCACGACTCTGCCAACTTTCATCGACGCACCATCGCGCAGCGAATGATCGAGGTAACCATCGATCCAGAAGCGTTTGACGTTTTGGCAAAGCTTAGCCAAATGACGCCTTTCGTTTTTTTCGAGTGGTTGCGTCTCCGGATTCTTCGAAGCAACCGAACCCGTCGGAACAAATTCGCTGAGTCTATCCAACAGTTGCTCGAGATCGCGCTTAAAATCTGTGTTGGCGCGCAGGAAGGCGGCGTTTCTTTTTGCCAGGTCAGCGATGTCTGCAGGCAGCTGTTGTTCCGTTGGCATCACAGCGTTGCCGATCAGCACAGGAATAACCGTAGTGTCAGTCGACAGCGCGGTTTGAATTTCAAATCGAACAAAATCATCAGCAGACTCAAGTCGTCTACGGCCCTCTTCGTCGCGAACGTCGAGCCAGGTTGGACCGATGATCACCAGGATCACACTGCACTCGTGAATCGCGGTGACAATTTTTTCCCGGTAGTCCTCCCCGAGACCGATATCGTAGACATCGAGGAAGATCGCAGGCTTTCCCATCTGGCGTAGCAGAGCATCGCGCAACGCCTGAACAGCGAAGTCGTTGTCATTCCTTCGGTAGGAGATGAAAACGTTGTGCATCTACAGATAGGAGGCCAGGGGCGGTCCACTTGTCACGCACAATCGCTGTCGAAAAGCGGTGAATGAAACGCCATGACCGCGAGTAAGCCCAAATTCCCTAACCGGGGCCACTGGGCAAGCGCACGTGAGGACTTTAGATTTGTAGTCTTAGCAAAGGGGGGGGCGGCCTGTTGACTGACTTCTTTTGTCTCAGCTTGTAGCTCGTAGGCGGACCCGAGCGCCTGACCCACATTTTTCCTCTTGCTCACGATAAACCCTGTCGACGCACGATGACTCAACCATAACCATGGGTTGATCGCGGCAATCCGGGCATCCGAAAAAAAGACTTGCGTAATAGTGTTCTTTTGAACACTATTACACCATGAATGCGTTCATTCCGGATATCAGCCCGATCACTACCGAGTCGCCGCAACAGCGTTTTTTCGAACTTCTGCACAGCCACCCTCGACACCGAGTTCGCGCCAATGGCATTCCTCACTGTTTGCGATGGATTGAAGAATGGCAGACCTACCAGCACCCGGGGGATACTTCCGAACACGAACACAAGCCACATAGCGAATCCGGCACACTGGCTTTCTTTGAGGATATTGCCAAACGTTCCTGGCTGAAAGACTGGCACTTTCATCAGGCGATACGTGCCGTCGAACTTTGGACAAGCGAAGTTGAGCCCGGTGAATGGGCACACAACTTCGACTGGGATTCCTACTGCGATCAGGTGCGGGATTTGGAAAACGATCACCACAACCTTGTTCGCGAAATCGAAGACTCCGCACTGGCAGAGTATCCTCCGGGGCCGGACGATCGCCGCCCCGCCGCGGACGAGCCCGAAATACTTGCCAAAATCGAAAGCGATGTGCGACGCAAGGTCCGTCAACGCAAGCTCAGCATCAACACCGAGAAGATCTACGTGAAGTGGTCAAGACGCTTTGCACTGTTTTGCCTGCGACGCGTGAAGAAGCTGCCGCTGGAAAATATCGAACTGACCCTACCACTATATCTAGACTACCTCGCCCTGGAGCGACAGATCGCGGAATCAACCCAGCGGCAGGCCTTGAACGCGATCATCTTCGTCGGCCGCCATATTGTCGGAATCGACGATCTTCAAATCGAATTTCACAAGTCGCGCATCCACAGCAAGCGCCCACCCACGGTGCTCGGCAGGAGCCAGATTGATGCGATCGTCGCCACGCTCAGCGATCCATGGCGACTCATCGCCCAAGTCGCCTACGGCAGCGGCATACGCCAGATGGAAACTCTGCAGCTGCGTATAAAGGATCTGAATTTTTCCCAGGGCACCATCACGATTTATTACGGTAAAGGCGGCAAACACCGTATCGTGCCGTTGCCCAAAATACTTGAATCTCAATTGAGCGAACGCATAGATCAACTGGAGCGTAAACACGAAAAAGATGCCCTGATCGGTCTCGGCCACGTTCACATACCTGCCTCGCTGGACAAAAAACTGAACGGCTCCAGCGGCGAATTTCGTTGGCAGTATCTGTTTCCCGCCGCCAAAGTCTGCGCCCATCCGAGGACCGGAAAAATCGCCCGTCATCACCTCCATGAAAAATCACTCCAGCGCCAGTTCAAACGCGCTGTTGATCGGGCGAAGGTTCGTCAACGCGCCACCTTTCACACCCTGCGCCACTCATTTGCCACCCATCTGTTGGAAAAAGGCGTCGACATCCGCACCGTGCAACAGCTGCTCGGACACGCAGAAGTTTCCACCACTATGCGCTATTTGCATGTCATGAAGCGCCCCGGCGCCGGCGCCCTCAGCCCGCTCGATCTCGATTGAACGTGAGCACGAAACGGTTGCCTTTATTCCTTATTCTGGCTTCACTCTTCAACCTCCACCCACTTTTTATCATTCCCCGTTTCCCGTTCCCATACGCGACACGCTCGCAGTGACCCACTCATTTCCCAGCGCAGGATATTCGCTGCGCCCGGAAGTGACTCCCGTCCCGTCGATGCCGGTGCCACCAGAAAATCCTTGTCCGAAGATTTCTCAACCAATACCATTGGTCAAGATTTCAAAGGTCTGCCCGTACCCAAATTTCAAATGTAGACCTAATTCTCTCCACCGTTCCCCGATAGCATGTTACAGGGAACGGCGGTATAATATTACTGTTCTGCTCAAAAAATGGAGCCCCTTGTCGAAGCCATTCAGAGATACGAGTTGCTGACCGATGAGCTCGCACAAGACTCGAATCAGCATTTCGGAGCCATCGGCGATCCGAGCCTTGAAGGAGTCCGCTTCTACACCTTCGAGAGCCTATCCGGCAGCTTCAATTTCGACGAAGCCGTCGAGCTTGGATCGGATGCTGTCGACGAGATCGAAGATTATCTTATGCAGGCGGAGAGTGGATATACACTGCTCGGCCCGATGCTTTCGAAGCTCAAGACGGTGGCGCCCGCGTTCAACGCCAACGGAAAGACAGTCTTCTTAGGATCATGGGGCATGGGGCCAGGGGAGATTGGTTGGATGATCCGACGTCTCAATGATCGTGCCGCATTCGAACGATATTTGCAGGATGCGGGGATTGGCGAGGACGTTGTCGATGCTTACAACGAAGCCTGCGAACGGGACCTAACCGAAGCAGAACAAGTGGGTGGACACCAACCGCCTACACGCGCCGAGTCGGCATGACCCTCTTTACTTCAACCCTTAACCCTGTTGGGGAGTGGCGCTGCCAGTAGGCGGCGGGTCACCCTTGACGTTCGCCTTCAAACAATTTATGAAACTCCTGTCATTGTCCCTATTCTGC
>JBBKXR010000312.1:0-9544 GCA_037969585.1 Verrucomicrobiales bacterium | reverse complement strand
TTCACCGACGCCGCCGACTCCGAGGAACCCGGTCAATACAAAACACTGATCAAAGAAATCGTCGCTAACGCGGGCAGCGTCAGCGTCATCGGTCTCGGCACCCGCGCCGATCCGGACGCCGCATTTATCGAAGATATCTCCAAGCGCGGCAACGGTCGTATTTTCTTCACGGAAAACCCCAGTACTATCCCTAACATTTTCGCCCAGGAAACGGTCACTATCGCCCGCTCCGCCTTCCTCGATGAACCCGTGCAAACGCAGGCGACCGGTAGCTGGTACGAGATCGGCAACAAAGATTTCGACTGGCTGCCCAGTGTCGGAGGTTACAATCTCAGCTACACCCGACCCGACGACACCGCCGCCTTGATTACTCAGGACGAATACGCCGCACCATTGGTCGCTTATGGACGGCGAGGCATCGGCCGCACCGCCGCAGTGTCGTTCCCACTCGGTGGAGAATTCTCGGGTGAAGTCCGCCAGTGGCCGAAGGTCGGCGATTTTCTGCAAACCATGAACCGTTGGTTGATGGGCGAAACCGTCCCTCCCGGCATCGGCATTCGCAGCCAGTTGACCGGCACTGAACTGACCATCGACCTGCTCTACGATACCGACACCTGGGCCGAAAAATTCGCTGTCAACGGACCGCGCATCATGCTCGCCCACGGTGAAAATGCCGACAAGATCGACGAGCTGCAATGGGAACGCGTGGCACCGGATCGCTACTCTGTTCGCGCCGATCTCGCCGATGGCGGAATGGTTCGCGGTGCGGTTCAAGTCGGTGGAGTCGCCCTGCCGTTCGGCCCACTCGTCGTTGGCGCCGATGCCGAGTGGGCCTTCGACCGGGAACGCATCGCCGAACTCCGCCAAGTCGTCGCCGCCAGTGGAGGTCGCGAACTGGTCGACCTCAGCGAAGCCTGGCTGCGTCCGCCGTCAAAAGAATCCGCGCCGCTACGCCCCTGGCTGTTCAGCCTACTGCTCATCCTCATTGTCGCTGAGGCCTTGATCACCCGCACTGGCTGGAAAATGCCCGATGCTAATTTTGCCTATCTGTTCCAAAAATGGCGCGACGCACGCGGCAAAAAATCCGACCTCGTCAAGGCGCAGCCAAAGCCGGCCAAAAAGAAACCGTTACCGGAAAAGTCGGTCGAGGAAACACCCACGCCTCAGCCGCCAGCAGCCGACACCGAATCTTCTGCCGCCGCCCGCCGGGCGCGTTTCGCCCGCGCCAAGCGCAAAAAGTAACGATGCGACTATCCTGCCGAGTTCACATGGTCAGTGTTTGGCTTGCGGTTTTCCAGTTGGCATCGCTGGCTCACGGACAGCTGCGCACCGCGCTCGAAGTTCGCTCGCTCAGCCCCGAACAAGCCGAACAACGCCCCGTCGTCGATCTGAAAGGCGTGGTCATTTTTTCCGATCCGCCGCACACGATCTTTATCCAGGACGGTACCGCCGGCACGTTCTTCCGATGGAGCGAGGGCCTCCCGCCGGATGTCGGCGACGAAGTTCAAGTTCGCGGCCATGCCTTTCCCGGCCTCTACGTCTCGGGCATCGAAGACGCCACCTTCACACTCCTCGCCCACCCCGGAATGCCGCAGGCCTTGCCGGCGACTTACGACGATCTGATATCGGGTCGTTTGCATTACCAAAGGGTGGCCGTCGAAGGCATCGTCAGGACCGTCGCTGCCGAAGGCGAAGCCACCAGCCTGCTGCGGGTCGCGCTCGGCTCGCGAATCATCGAGGTGCAGATGAATCAGCCGATCGAAACCGCGAGCCCGGACTGGATCGATCGCAGAGTCAGAATTTCCGGTCTGGCAGCGGGTCGCATCAATGCACGCCGCCAATTGGTCGCCCCCTATTTACGTTGCCGGGACTGGTCGGAAATCGAACCGCTTTCTGCTGCCACCGATCCCGATTCGATTCCCAGCGCCTCCACCGAACAACTGTTGAACTTTGCCGTCGAAGGACAAGAAGGCCATCGGGTACGGGTGGGCGGCGTGGTTCTGGCGTCATTTAATAACCGCGAACTCTTCGTTCGTGATGGCGATTCGGCGATCCAGGTTCACCTTTCCCAGCTGCCAGACGAACTGGCACCGGCACCCGGCGATCTGGTCGAAGTCATTGGCTTTCCGCAGATGGAACAATTCAGCGCAGCGGTCGCCGATGCAGTGATTGCGGTCCACGAAAAAGGCTCAACCCCTCCCCGACCCCAAATCGCTGCGATCTCAGATCTGCTGAGCGGCGAGCTGGATGGCGATTTGGTAACCGTCGAAGGTGTCCTGATCGATCGATACCGCTCGGGCGGTCTTTGGGTGCTACTGCTGCAGAGCGGCGCCGAAAGCTTTCAGGTGCGCTCACCCGAACCGCCCGAAAATATCGCCACCGGATCAACACTCCGGGTCCGCGGCATTTGCCAAGTGCAAACCGACCGCCGCTCAGAATACCGATCGCAACCGGAATCGGTCGTGCTTCGAGTCACTTCACCTGACGACATTGAAGTGCTGCGCACCGCAAGTTGGTGGACTTCCCAACGACTGGCGACCGTGCTCAGTTTGACCCTGATCGCGATTGCCCTCGCGATTGCCTGGATTATCCGCCAAACCTTTGCCATCCGCCGACGCATCGAACACGAGGCCGTACTCGAAGAACGGCAGAGAATCGCCCGCGAATTTCACGACACACTCGAGCAGGAACTGGCCGGCCTGTCGCTGCGGCTGGACGCGGCGACGGCGCTCGCTGCGGGACACGAAAAAATCAAAAGCTTCCTCGCCGGTTCACGCAATCTCATCGGACGCATCCAAACTGAAACCCGCAACCTCGTCTCCGATTTGCGCGATTCAGGTGATGGACCTACCGACCTGAAAGCGGCGCTACGCGAGATCGTCGCCGACTTTCCCTCCGGCATCGGCCCGGAAATCTCCCTGAGCGCGGACAACGTTCCGCTGCTACCGACGAGGACCGTTCACCATCTAAAAATGATCGCTCGCGAGGCGGTCACCAATGCCATCAAACATGCCGACGCCAAGCACATCACGATGTCCGTCGTCACCGATGAGCAAGGGGTAAAAATGAGGATCGCCGACGACGGCCGGGGCCTGGCCGACGACAGCGAGACGCACGGCCGAAGTGGCCACTTTGGCTGCATGGGCATCCGAGAACGCGCCAAGAAACTGGGTGTCGAGGTCGCGTGGCAATGCGATGATGGCACGACTTTGACCGTGCACCTGCCGAAACCGTGAACACTTCAAAGCCCATACGACTCTTGCTGGTCGACGACCATTTTGTCGTGCGCAGCGGTCTCGCCGTGTCGCTCGAACTGGAGGACGACATCGAGGTGATCGCCGAAACGGAATCCGGAGAGGAAGCGCTCGAACGTTTTTCCGATATCGACCCGGACCTCACCCTGATGGACCTGCAAATGTCGGGAGCCAACGGCATCGAAACAACGCGGCATATCCTCGAGCTCGCCCCTGATTCCTGCATCCTGATATTTTCGACCTTCGCCCGGGACGACGAAATCCAGTCAGCACTCGACGCCGGTGCCCTCGGCTACCTGCAAAAATCCGCGAGCCGCGATGAATTGCTGACCGCCATCCGCACCGTCGCCGCTGGCGAAAATTTCCTACCCGACGCCATCGCCGAACGACTCGCCACGGCCCGCTCCGGACCGACCATCACACCCCGGGAACGCCAGATCCTGTCCCTGATCGCCAAAGGCCAGGCCAACAAAGAGATCGCCGTCGAACTCGGCAACGCCGAAGACACCGTCAAACGCCACATCAGCAACATCCTCAAGAAATTCGAGGTTAACGATCGCGCCCAGGCCACCGCCGAGGCGATCCGGCGGGGGATTGTTAAGGTGTAGTGCCAAGATAGCCGCGATTGTAGGACCGACGCTCCGCCAGCCCCGGTGCGTTAGCTTCGAGCGGCCCCACAGAAGTGACGCTCTGGCCCCTTGCAAAATCTCCGCTGGAATCGGAAAGGCCTGCGGCTGTCTGGAGGGGCTCGCTCCCGCGTGCCCGATCTAAGCCATATCGCGAACGACGCCTACAAACGCCCCCGAAGGGTTGGTCGTTCGACCGCATTCCACCAGTTGGTATTTGCTCGAACGCTACTCCCCTTCGATCACGACTGACCGCAACGAATCAGTCGCGTCGATCTTTAACTCCAATACCCCCACTCCCTTCGGCAGCTTCAGCAAGCCGAACTCGGCTTCGCCACGCCTCAAAGTCTGCCGAATCTCTACACCGAGACAAATCAATGTCACCTCGACTGGAGCCTCGGGAGCTGCCTCTTTCCAGTCGATCGTCACTCGGTAATCACCTTCCTCCAAAACTTCGACTGGCCAGCGCAGCTCGTTTCTTTTCGCCACCTCGAACGGCAGATCTGCGACGTGCAGCACGACTCGCGGCCATTCGGTATGCCCGATTTCGGTCGGGATCGGAGCAAGACCATTTTCACTGGTATGCTTCATCCAAAATACAAAATCCGCGCTCATGTGCCCCGCGAGTGACCAATACTCTTCGGCAACGTTGTAGCGCTGATACGGATCTGCCAGCAAATCATACAGTTCCCAGCCATCCCGTTCTTCAGCGCTCTCCACCCGACTCGATTCTGGCTCGCGGACGGCCAGCCAACGCCCCGTGCGAACCGCCACGCCAGCATGCTTGACATCGTAACCCGGTGGCGTCGACGACGTGAATAAAATCCGGTTCGGCCAGCGTCGCGGCTGACCTCCGGTGTGCAGCAACTCGGCCAGACTGATACCATCAAGCGGCAAAGTCTCGACAAAGGTCGCCTGACAAAACTCCACCAAAGTCGGCAACAGATCGATCGATGCACTGACTTCGCGACTGTCCTCACCCGCAGGAATCTTCCCCGGCCAGCGCACCATAAACGGCACTCTTACTCCAGCTTCATGCACACTACCCGCCGCTCCAAAAAATCGCGGCAGCGTCGGTTTCAGATCATCAGCCCCGGAAACGACCACCCCGGCCGAACCACAATCTGAAGTAAAAACGACGATCGTGTTATCAGTTGCGTCCGCGTCATCGAGGCCATCCAGCAATCGCCCAAGAACCTCATCAATTCTCCCCAAGTCGCCCCCGCCGACGCTCATCAAACAAAAGAACGCCTGGTCGCGCTCAGCCGAAACAAATCTCACCGCCGCATCGATCGCTTCGCCTTCGACCACCGTTTCAAAGCCCTGACCCGCCGCGTTCGAAGGCCAGTTGCCACCATTTTTCCAAATACCGAAACTTGCCGTCGCGTAGCCATTGTCACGCAGCACCTCCGCTAAGGTGATCTCATAGCCGTGCATGACATTTTCGCCATACTCATCACCAGCGACTCCCGTTCGATAGTGATACCGCCCGGTCAACAAACTCGCCCGCGTCGGCGCCCCCTGTGGACAAGCGTAAAAACGCGACAATTCCATCCCCTCACCCGCGAGCCGATCCAACGCCGGCGTTTCACTGGAACGATCGCCACCGTGGCCTGGCAAATCCTGCCAGCCCAGTTCGCTGGTGACCACCAGCAACACATTCGGCGCCCGCTCCGCAGCGACAGAAGCACTCAGCGTCAAGGCCAGCAGGCCCAACACTGCCATCAACCTGATATCGAAACCTCGCTCCAAGTCGGCAATTTGCGCTAGATCGACCGCAACAACCAGTACACATTTCTTCGATTCCAACGATCCGGGCCCCTCCAAAAGGCGTATTTACGGTACAGCTTTAACTTGCGATGCCACCACTCTCGTTCGAATTTTTCCCATCATGAGACGCCGTCACTCATATCAGAAAACACACATGCTGTTTGGCAGCATGGTGCTTCTGGCGTCCCTTTCGATCGCAACGCTTACGCTGCACGCGCAAGGCTCCGACTACGATCAGCCGCCGATTGCCTACTCGTCCACCGAAGCCAACGATCCCGTCGCCAAGCTCAAGCGGCGCATCGACAAAGGCGAAATCGTATTTAACGGCAAAACCCGTCGCGAAATACTCGACGAAACTCTCCAACTGCTCGACGTACCGGTTGAATCGCAGGTTCTCGTTTATTCAAAAACCAGCGCTCAAAATTCCAAGATCAGCCCCGAACGACCGCGAGCGATCTATTTCTCCGACGAGGTCTATGTCGGCTGGGTGCAGGACGGAAATATCGAAATCATCAGCTTCGATCCCAAGCTCGGTGCCATTTTCTATCTGGTCGACCTGCTCAATCGCACGCCCAAAGGCCAACCGATCATCGCCCGCAACGCTAACTGCCTGACCTGTCACGCCGGCGGTCCAACCCGCGAAGTCCCCGGCCTGCTAGTCCGTTCCGTGTCGGCCGGACCAACCGGCATGCCCGAGTTCAGTGCCGGCACATTTTTTGTCGGCGACGACACCCCACTCGCAGATCGCTGGGGCGGCTGGTACGTGACCGGCGAATCCGGTGATCAAGGCCATCGCGGCAACACCATCGCCGAGCGCGATCCGAAAACCGACGACATAGTACTCGAACCCGTGATCAGCAACCCCACCTATCTCGCTTCGCTCGATGACGTCATCGACGTTAAGCCCTACCCTCACGGCGGCCACAGCGACATCGTCGCTTTGATGATACTCGAGCACCAAGCCGCGACACAAAATGCGATACTCCAGGGCAGTTATGAAGCCCGGCGGGCCGTGTATCGCAGCCGCTCTTTGCGACGCGAACTCGGTGAACCCAATCCGAACGCCCTGCCCGAATCAACCCGCAGCCTGCTTGAAAACCAGGCCGACCGCATCGTCCGCCAATTGCTCTTCGCCGACGAATTTACCATGGACGACGATGGCGTCGAAGGCGACGACGCCTTTCAAGTCGCCTTCGCCAGCAACCAGCGTGAAAACAGCGAAGGCCGCTCGCTAAAAGATTTTCGTCTCTACGAACGGATTTTCAAATACCGCTGCAGCTACGTCATCTACAGCAGCATCTTCGACAACCAACCGCCCGAGCTGCGCGACGCCGTCTACCGTCGTCTCTACCAAGTTCTCAAAGGCCCGATCCCACCGACTGGCTACGAATACTTGTCCGAATCCGAGCGCGAACGCATTTTCGAAATTCTCGTCGAAACCAAAGACGGCCTTCCCGACTACTGGACCACTCCCGAAGGTTAGCTCAATCAGCCAGCCCATCGGCGTTCGCGTCATCGATGCCCGCGAACGGACTGTCGACCACCGCCTTCCAAATCGCCGCGCGCATTTGCTGATCGAAAGCTGAAGGCACTTTCTCGGGAGCGTAGCCTTCGACGGTTGCCGGTGACCGTCGATACAGCATCGAAAAATACCCGTAGCCTACCAAATGTTCGATGCCACTGGTCCGCGACAGGTGTCCCCCGTCGCGATAGAAACCGACCTCGTCGTCGCGCTTGGCTTCATCGATGCAGGTCAGGTGCTCAATTTTCCCAGCGGCAAATTGTTGCATCAAATCGACCAGAGCTGCCGACACCGGAATGATGTGAACTTTCCCCGGATAATCTTTTTCAAAGGCCTGATACAGAGGCGCGAACATGTCTGCCTGCATCATCTCCTGCTCACCAGCGATCGCCTCCACGATCGCTGCAGGTTCCATTGTTTTGTAATCGGTATCGAAGCGCGGCCAGGCGTCCTGCAAAAAGAAAATCGTCTCGGCATTGTGCTGTTGGCAGAAATCGATCCACTGCGTGTAGTATGCAGGCTTGTCCGCCATATACGGCCCCCAGGTCATCACGTCCCACTCGCCCGTGGCGATGGCGGGAATCAGCGTTGGTTTGGCGACCACGCCATCCTGCCATTTACCGAACTCCTTCAACCAGATCGCGTTCGCCGCTCCGGTGCCACCGCCGCCCGTGTGGGTCACCTGTCTATGACCAGCATACCCGGCTGCCTCGGCAAGCGGGGGTAGGGTTGCAATTCCGGGTGCTACCCAGCTATGACCCGTCATCGCCACGCGCAGGCTTCCGGCGTCGCTCTTCGGAAATGTCAGCGCTTTGCCGCTTGCGATTGCCGCGTTCATCTCCGCCTCGCTCGGAACGAACAGCGTCGGATTCTGCTCACGATTGCCACCGCGACGCTTGCGCAAGAAATCCATCGCCTCTGCCGTAGTCAAAGTACCGTCCTTGTCAGTATCGGCGGCTGGAAAACGTTCCAGCAAAGTTGCCAGCCGGGGATCCTGAGCGTCGGCAAACGGCGCAAAGGCCAGCGCTGACACGAGAAAACTACAACGTATAAAAACTAAAAATTTCATGAGTGGTTGGACAGCTGGACGATCCTTGCAGAATCAAACCCCTAACCGCAAGCAAAGGCGCAAATCTTCGTGTTTGCCTGTGCAGTTGACGCTGCGACTCAGCTCTTGCATGCTCAGCGGCGATGCCCCTCCTCCGCTATCTGCTCCTCTCAATTCTCACGCTCAGCAGCACCGCCTATGCCGCTGATGAAAAACTCTCGGTCCTGATAATCGACGGTCGCAACAATCACGACTGGTCGAGTACGACAGACGCCTTGCGATCGACGCTCGAACACCGTGGTCGCTTCAAAGTCGATGTCAGTAGTGCGCCGGAAGAAAAGGTTCCCAATGCTCCGCGTGACTTGAATGACAAAATTCCTAAGTTGGTGGCTGCCGCCTCAGGCCTGTCTTTTGATGATCTCAAAAAGGGTTTCGACACCGCCACGCAACCGGCACGCGATGCCCTCAAGGCCGAGTGGGACAAATGGCATCCGAATTTTTCCGTCTACGATCTAGTCGTGCTCAACTACAACGGCCCCGACTGGCCGCAGCCGATGCGCGAGGACTTCGTGAACTACGTGAAAAACGGTGGCGGTGTCGTGTTGGTGCATGCTGCCAACAACGCCTTCCGCAATTGGCCAGAGTTCAACGACATGATCGGCCTCGGCTGGCGTCCGGCTCCGATCGGCAAAGCGCTCAAGATCGATCCCGACACCGGCAAAACCATCGTCGACAAAACAGCCGGAAACTCCAGCCACGGCAGCAAACACGCCTTTCAGATCACGGTGCGCGACGCCGACCATCCGATCATGCGTGGATTGCCGACAACTTGGATGCATGCTCGTGACGAGTTGTATCACGACATGCGTGGGCCGGCGAAAAATCTCACCGTGCTGTCGAGCGCTTACTCCGATCCGAAGCAGAGAGGCAGCGGCAAGCACGAGCCAATGACCTGGGAAGTCGGCTACGGCAAAGGCCGCGTCATCGTCACCAGTATGGGCCACCTTTGGCCGGGTGATGATCACCTCGACGCGCTCTACTGCGTCGGCTTTCAGACCGTGTTTGCGAGAAGTTGCGAATATGTCGCGACCGGTGAGGTCAGCTTAAAACTGCCGTCGGATTTTCCTCCAACTGACGAGGAAACCATCCGACCACCCCATATGGCATCGGTTTTCAGCGTCGATGGAATACTGGGAAATTTTATTGGCCCTACCGCAGAGGCAGGCGCCCGCGCCCAGGAAAAGAAAGCTGTCGATCCTTACTGCATGCTCACTCCAGAAGAGGAGCATGGAACATTTGATCTCAGCCTCGAATACGTCGCCGA
>JBBKXR010000311.1:0-5704 GCA_037969585.1 Verrucomicrobiales bacterium | reverse complement strand
GATGTGGACTCCTTGGTTTCACCTAATCCGAGTTCACGGAGATCTTTTCCATCGTAGCGACCGACCGCGTGATCCTGATCGCCGCACCAAGCGAGGATCGACTTGCAGGAGGCGCAGGTGATGAAGATCAAAGGGCCTCCCTCGCAGAAAGGGCAGGGTTCGCGGCGGAAGAAATAGAGGGCGGCGCTCACGGGTTCAGGCGGCTCGAAAATATCAGTCGTCGGAGGGTATTCTCACCCATTTTCAAGCATTGGTCTTTCCGATCACAGCATCAACACATTATGATTTCCCGCTGCAGCGACTTCGAGCGCGCGCTTGACGTGGCTCTGACCTTTGACGTCGGTGAAATCGATCGAATACTGACGCTTCTTTTGAAAGAACTTCTCCCGATCAAGTTTTTCCGGGCGGATGTTGCCCTCGCCCTTCAATAGCGAAATGGCATCGCGCAGATTCGGGATCGGGTAGACGTAGATGCCCTCGACGATGGCGGCTTCGGCAGCGTTTGCCTCCGGCACCAGAATGGCCTTGTGACCGGCAGCGCGGGCTTGAAGGGTCAGCGATAGAATACCCTTCACCGGGCGCACCCGACCGTCGAGCGCCAGTTCGCCGACGATGGAGCATTTTTCCAATGCGTCCTCCTTCATCTCCTCATCGAGTGCAATCACCGCCACGGCAATCGGCAAATCGAAGCTGGGTCCTTCCTTGCGTATGTCGGCGGGCGCGAGATTGATCGTCGTGTGCCCATGCGCCCAACGAAAACCACTGTTACCGATCGCCGTCAGCACCCGATCAGTCGATTCCTTTACTGCAGTGTCCGGTAGCCCAACGGTGACAAATTTGGGATCGCCGCGCGATGAATTGACCTCGACCTCCACTGCCACCGCATCGACACCGTGCAGGGCACCGGAATAGACGCGAGTGTGAGGCATGGGTTACGAGGAGGAAGGGGGCGAGGGTTGAAATTTTGAACAGTATGACAAAATCCCCGCGCAAGGCAAGCGCATAGAAGCTGCCTCGCCAGACGGCAGCTATTTTAGTGCGCAACGAGCGTTTAGTAACGCCCCTGAAGCGGAGTTTGGCCGCTGCGATCCGACTAAACTGAAGTTTTCAGATCGCGTAAGCTACAGAATTCATCCTCATCGAGATAACGGATCGGACGCGTCGTAGGTTTACGCTTTTGGCTCACCTGCTGGGGGCGCCTTTTAACGAGATCCTGAAGAAAGGCCGATGAACCTAGTGCCGTGCCCTCTGTGATGTGGCGGATTCTCAGGCGGAACAATTCGCCAGCACACAGACGCCCGCCAGCCAGAAGCACTGTTCTGATCGCCGCAATATCAGCACCTTTGCGCAGAACGCCGCCCGCTCCATCTTTAAGAGCCGCGACATTGCCGAACAACAGTACCCGATAGTCTGCCGCAGCATGTTGCCAGATAGGCATCGGTGAGCGTGCGTCTTCGCCTCGGGTATCGCTGTGCAGCACCTGGCGGAGGCCGCGCTGCGCCGCACGGTTGCCTCCGATCGCCTGAGCGTAGCCACACCATCGATAGTCCTTCGGATCACCGACGATGCCCGCGCGAACCGGATTCAAATCGATATAGCAAGCGACTGTACGCAGGGCAGTCGGAGTATTTTCGACCAGCACACTGCGAAATCGCGAGCTCCACAGCGTGCCATCCCGGTCGTGATGAGCATTGAACCAGATCGAGTAGCGCTGTTTCAACTCCTTCACAAACACCGACAGGTCTCCGATCCGGCTCAAGTAGCGTTCGACTGACGCATCTGCTGCCGCCTCGTGTCCACCTTTGCGAAGTTCGGCGAGCTCGGCGGCGATTTCTTTGACGCTCGAATTACTGTATAGGACGCGCAAATGCTTGAAAAAGGCTGAAGGATCAGCGCGCAGTCTCGAACGCAACGCTTCAGCTTCCCCGTCGGCGATGCGAATCAGCAAGTGAAAGTGGTTAGAAAGGCAGCACCAGGTCAACACCTCCACGCCGCAAAAGTGTGCCGTCTTGTCGAGCATCAGCCCAAACATTTCCCGTTCGGCAGGTTTAAAAAGAAACGACCGTCCCGCTGTTCGACTAATGACATGATAGCAGTTCACATCTTTCCAGCCAAGAAGTCGGGGGCGATTCATAGTCAAAACGATGAATGTCTATCTGCGAAAAGCAAGATATAAATAAGTTGGTTATTTAAAAATGCGGATTGTGCCCGAAATGAGAAATGAGTAGGCTGCCCGTGCCCTAGTTAAAGGGCATCGCAAAATTGATGCGTCGCTGGGCGCGGCGCTCTAATCGCTATTACCACAATCTACCGACGCTAGGCGATTTTGACATCGATCGCGCTGGCAGTGACGGCAGCGGGGAGTTTACCTCGACTGGGCTGACGGTTCCTGATGAGTTAATGAACCTACCAAAAACGATCTACGACGATCCGGGTGAACGTGATGACGACAGCTTTTACGACCAGATCGCCTGGTTCCAATCGGGCGGCGAAGCGTTGATCGACCTTGAGGTGCGGGCTGGCGGAAATTTTGCTTTTCAGCCATTCGTCTACACGGGGCTCGGGCTTAGTAGGAGATCGATGGGGGCACGGCTCTCCAATCGATTTCCGTTATGGGTGGAGTTTGGACTGCGATTTGCGGTCCGGTCACAAGAGCAAAACTTGGGCTCCTTATCAGAGATTAGGGATATGAGGCTAAGAGTGAACAATGGCCCAAGTATCCTCGCACCGTTGTGAGAGAGAAATGAAGCTATGTCGACGGATGTCAGAGCAAACTCGCTGTGGCGGTTAAGGTCGAACCGCTAGAGCAGATCGGTGCGTGAAATTGCACGGCCGTCGATTAAGAGCATAGGTAGGCGGCTCTGAAGAAAAAGATAGAAAAACGCTACAGCGAAGCGGGCAAGGCGCGAGCCATCGAGTTAGTGAAGCTGCACCTTTCTGGGATGGAAAATACCCACATCAACCCGTCGACAGCGGATTGTGCCCGCTGGTCGCCGTCTTTCACTGCGGTTGATCACCCGAAACGAAAACAACAAACCGGGCTCTTCCGCAAATCTTGGTATAGGCTCATTCTTGTTCGTTCTTCCACCAAAAAATGTGGCATCCCCGGCGAGAATCGAACTCACATCTAAGGTTTAGGAAACCCTTGTTCTATCCGTTGAACTACGGGGACTTGAAAGGACCGGTAGCGTGCGATGGCGACGGCCTCGCGCGGTCCGGGAAGGGCAGAGTTTCGTCCCGCCAACCCTGACCGTCAAGGCGGGCATTTGGCAGGGGAATGTGAATGAAAACGGTGGTCAGCGCATAGCGCTGCCGCCAGTCAGGCAAGCTCTGACGGTCAGAGTTCGGAGGCCGGAGTGCCCTTGGACTGCGTGCAGCCCTGCTACCGCCTTTCCGCGTCAGGCAGCCTGCTGCCGACAGAGCAACGGTCTACTCGCCAAGCCGCGTTCGGACCGGCCACTGGATCGCGCAGCAGGCTGCGGCGACCAAAGCGGCAGCAGGCTGCAGCAGTCCATGGGCCACGAGCCTTTTGTCGACATGATGCTGAGACAAAGAACAAGCGCTCGTCACTTGCCCACCCGCCCCGTCGCCTTAAGCAAAAACGCGTATTGAAGGGCGACCTCTTCGAGCCGGCTGTAGCGGCCCGACGCTCCGCCGTGACCTACTTCGAACTCTGTGCTCAACACCAGCAGGCGATGGTCGGTTTTGGTGGCGCGCAACTTTGCTACCCACTTCGCCGCTTCCCAGTAGGGCACGCGGTTGTCGTTCCAGCCGGCCAGCGCCAGCAGGGCCGGGTAGTCCTGAGCCGCGACATTGTCGTAGGGTGAATAGGCGCGGATGCGATCGAACTCGGATCGCGTCGCCGACGGGTTGCCCCATTCGTCATACTCGCTCGTGGTCAGCGGGATGGTCGGGTCGAGCATGGTGTTGAGCACGTCGACGAAAGGCACGTCGGCAATGAAGGCGCAGAACAAATCCGGTCGTTGATTCATGACCGCGCCGACCAGCAGCCCGCCGGCGCTGCCGCCGTAGCCACACAACCGATCCGCGCGGGTGTAGTGGTTTTTGATAAGGTGCTCCGCGCAGGCGGCGAAATCGCCGAAGGTGTTCTGCTTGTGTTCGAGCTTGCCGGCCTCGTACCAAATGCGGCCGTATTCGCCGCCGCCGCGCACCTGGGCAATGGCGTAGCCGAAGCCGCGATCGAGCAGGCTGAAGACATCGGTTTTGCAATACGGATCGTCGCTGAGGCCGTAGGCACCGTAGCCGCTGAGCAGGATCGCGCCGCTGCCGTCCTCGGGAAAATTCACCGGCAGCAGCAACTGCACCGGGATTTCCGCGCCGTCCGCCGCCTTCGCGAGGATGCGTTCGCTGCGGTATTTCGAACGATCGTAGTTGGGCACCGTCTTTCGTTTCAGAATCGTCATCGCACCGCTCGCCAGATCGACATCGGCGACCGTGGTCGGATCGAGAAAGGTGCCGTAGCTGACCCGCTGGGTCGTCGATTCATACTCGGGCGTCGCCTCCGTTTCGAACCAACCGTCGCCGCCCGGAGTGCTCACCCAGCGCGCCGCCGTTTCGCCATCCGCGTGATCCGTCTGATCCGTTTGATCCGCCTGCGGATCGAGAACAAACATGCCCGGCACGCCGTTGCGGCGGCCGGTGATCACCACATGCGCGGCAAACGCGTCGACGCCTTCGTAGGAAATCTTGTCGTCCGCCGGCAGCACTTCCACCCAGTGATCCCGACCCGGGCTCGCCAAGGGCGCACGCAGCACCCGGCCGTTGACCGCTTTAGCTGTTTCACCCTCCGCTGTGCCGCCACCGTCATTGGAAACGATGAACCACTGATCGCCGCAGTCGGCCAGACTGTAGCGGATGCCGTCGCGTCGCGGCATCACCACTTCGGGTGTTTCGTCGGGACGATCGAGAGCCAGCAGCAAAACCTCACCGGTATCTTTTGAGTAACAACCGATCTGTAAAAAGCGTCGGCTTGTGGTCGCGTCGATCGATACCTGAAAGCGCGCATCGTCTTCTTGAAATACTACTGCATCGTCCTGCGGCGGGGTGCCCAGAACATGGCGACGCACCCGCCACGAGCGATCGGTGTCATCCGCTTCGGTGTAGAACACCGACCGGCCATCGCGCGCCCACACCGGCGGGTCCGAAAATATCGCGCCCGGCACCTCATCCGCCAACAGTTCATCGCTGCCATCCAGCTTCTTGAAGCGGATCACATAGCGGTCGATGCCGTCGTGATTTTCCTTCCAGGCGTAAAGCTGGTCGTCGATGCTTACCGCTCCGCCGCCGAAACTGAACGCTTCACTGTCGCCGGCCCGCTGGTTGAGATCGAGGATCACCTGTTCGCCGTCGCGATTCTCGGGATCAAAGTTGCTCTTCGTCGCAGCGCCCTCACCTTTGATAAATGGTCGTCGGCAGATCACCGAATGCTCCGCTTTGGCCACGGTCCGCGAGTAATAAAGCCACTCGCCGCGCCGGTAGGGCACGCTGACATCCTCCTCGATGATGCGCGATTTCATTTCGCCGACCAGCGTCGTGCGCAATGCCTTGAGCTGCGGCGTGCCCAACTGCGCCGCCAGATAAGCGTTCTCCGCTTCGAGGTATTTGCGCACTGCCGGGTCTTCCTTGGAGCGCAGCCAGAAGTAATCGTCGTTCCAGGTGAGGTCGTGCTCGCTGAGGGGGTGCG
>JBBKXR010000310.1:0-15863 GCA_037969585.1 Verrucomicrobiales bacterium | reverse complement strand
GGTCCGAGGACGGCGTTCTTCAGCTTCGGAAATGCGCAGTTGGCGACCGCTAAAATCGGAGCCATCAAGTTCTTTAACCGCAGCCTCTCCAGACTCGCGGTTGTCAAATGTCACGAAGGCGAAGCCTCGTGGTCGTCCGCTGTCACGATCGAGCGGTAGGTAAAAATCGGTGACGTTCCCAAAGCGGGTAAACAAATCGCGGATTTCAATTTCAGTGGCGGAAAACGGCAGATTGCCGACAAACAGTTTCATTCTTTTATATTTTGGGTCTTCGATAACGGTCTCGAAAAACTATTCAGCGTGATGCCGATTCCTCTCAACCTACGAGAACATCATCCACGGTTTCTAAAAAAATGCGAGTGCTTTCGGAGAAAGCTCAGAATCACCGAAATCAGCTGAGACGAGCCAATAATTCGGCTCGTTGTTTGGGAATACGGGCTCCCAGGTCGGCGATTCGGTCAATCGGGCCATTTCCAGGCAGCATTTTTTCCTGCGGATCGAGCACGCCCAGATGCTTGGCCAACTCCGTTTCGAAATATTGAACGGCCCGCAGGTCGGGCTTTTGAGCGGCCAGATAATCGAGTGCGCGACGCAACAGATCGACGAGTTCTGGGATCGGTGATTCGTTTTCGGCGACTTGCTCGACCAATTGACCGAAGTAGGTTGCGGTCTGAGTCTGCAGATAACTGTCGCGCAGACCGAGGCGGGCATTGCTGACCGCGAGATCCTTGAGGATATGAAGATCACTTTTCTGCGAGCGGACGAATTCCAACTCACAATCGAAGAACAGGTCGAGCTTTCCGGCGAACGCGCTCTTTGGCCGGCGCGCACCTTTGGCGACGGTTTTGAGCAAGCCGAATTCGTCGCTGCACCAATGGACGATGAGCGATGTCTCCGTCAGAGGGATGCGGCGCAGTAGAATGGCGCAGGTTTTGTCCAGCACGACGCCAATGAAGCCGCCCCCGGCGAACGCGCCAGTATTGTTTTTTCGATTCGGTTGAAATCCTGTGCAAGACAGCGCGGCAAAGCGCGGCTACAATGCGCCTCTTCGATTTTTCGAAACCGTTAGAATAGATGAGTGGTTCCAATGACAAAAACGCGCGAGATGAACTCTCGGCGATCGACACTGAGGCGCTGAAGACTCGCTTAAGCGAGCTTCGGCGGTATCTTTGACTTCGATAGACTCGAAGCAGACTGGCAGGCGATAGAGGCTGAAATGGCGGTCCCAGGTTTCTGGGACAACTCCGAAAAAGCGCAGGCAAAAGTCGCAGAGGTGTCGGCACTGAAGGCCAAGGTCGAACCGATGCGGAAGATGGCAGCGCGCGTCGACGACATCGGCGAACTCCGGGAAATGGCGATCGAAGAAAACGATCCCGACACCACCGCCGAAATCCTGCGCGACTATCACGCGGTCAGTTCTCAGTTGGATCGATTCGAGCTTCAGGCACTGCTCAACGGCCCGAACGACAAGGAAAATGCTTTCCTGACGATCCATGCCGGAGCGGGCGGAACGGAAGCTTGTGACTGGGCCGACATGCTGCTGCGAATGTATCAGCGCTGGGCGGAGCGGGCCGGATTTTCTGTCGACGTGGTCGATCTACAGCAAGGGGAAGAGGCCGGTGTCCGCGGAGTCACCTTGCGGGTAGTCGGTGAGAATGCTTACGGAAATCTTTCTCCCGAGCGCGGGGTGCATCGCTTGGTTCGAATATCACCATTCGATTCACAGGCGCGACGGCACACCTCTTTCGCCAGCATCGATGTCGTGCCCGAGCTCGATGATAAAATCGAAATCGAAATCGACGAGACTGAGATCGAGATCAAAACTGCGCGCAGTGGCGGCAAGGGCGGTCAAAACGTCAACAAGGTTGAGACGGCGGTTCATCTGACTCACTTTCCGTCGGGTATCCAGATTCGATGCACGGCCGAGCGTTCGCAGCACAAGAACCGCGTCACTGCGATGAAATTGCTGAAAGCGAAATTGTTTCAAATTGAGGAGGACAAAAAAGCTTCCGAGATGGAGCGGCAGTACGGCGAAAAAGGCGAGATCGCCTGGGGCAGCCAGATTCGATCCTACGTTTTCCAGCCGTACCAGATGGTCAAAGATCATCGCACCGGCTACGAGCAGGGTAACATTCAGGAAGTCATGGACGGCGATCTGGATGGGTTCATCGAAGCAAAATTGCGGGGGCAGAAGGCGGGCGATAACGACAAATAACCGAAACCGTGCGGCATCGATTGTTGATCTCCTTCTTGATCGGGCTGACGCTGTTCATGCCGATCGGGGGGGGTGTTCTTGCGCAACAGCTTGGCGTGCCGATCGATCCCTTGCGGATCGTCGACCAGAATGCCGACCGCGAATACAAAGCGAGGGCCTGTGGACCCACGGCAATCTTGAATTCGCTGCGCTTCGCGACTGGAGATGAACGCGATATTTTTCCGACCTTGGTCGGCAGCGACGATGCCACGCGGCTTCGTTACCTGCTTGATCGCTGGTTTATCGGTCGCGCTTCGAGTGTCGCCGTCGGAGTGAAGCGCTTCGATACTCACGGCTGCTACGTCGAAGATCTTGCCGAAGGTTTCAACGAACTGCTCAGCGAGAAAAAGCAGCCGGTCGCGAAGTCTGGATTTCTCGACCGCCGGAATGAGGAAGAGAACGATCGCGATTTCCTCGAGCGAATCCATGGACGCTTCGCGGACTCGCTGCGCCGTGGCCTGCCGCCGATCGTCAGCCTGCGTTCATTCGTTGCCCGCAAGCACTATGGCGAAAGCGACACCAGCCGCTGGGGAATCGCCCGGCATCACTTTGTGGTATTGACTTCGGTGCCGGAAAAATTGCCTGAAAACGATCTCGGTTTTCGCTTCGAATACATCGATCCGAACGGTGGAAAAACCGGGTCCGCCTATGCCTACGCGGAACAGCACCTGGCCTATCGAGCCTTCAAGGGCAGCAATGGTATCGGTGAGTGGTTGCGCGGCACGCCGTTTCTTTTGGTCGTCGCACCCGGTATCGAATCGCTGCAACCACGGAACGCCGATTGGCCGGATCGGGTGATCATCACACTTAACCACGCAATTTATCGCTGACGCTAAGTCATGGAAATCGATGTACTGACAATTTTCCCCGAAGTCGTTCTGGCGCCGCTGCGCGAGAGCATCCTCGGTCGGGCTCAGGATGCCGGGCACGTCATCCTTCGTGCCCACGATTTGCGCGACTGGTCGACCGACAAGCATCGCCGCGTCGACGACACGCCGTACGGTGGAGGGCCGGGTATGGTGATGGCGCCCGGCCCTTTTTTTGCTGCCGTGCGCGAACTGCACCGGGGCGAAGGCAAGAGCCGGGTGATCTTTATGACGCCGCAAGGGCGTCGCTTTGATCAGGCGGGCGCACGCGAATTTTCCGAGCAAGCGCATTTGATCGTGCTCTGTGGGCACTACGAAGGCATCGATCATCGCGTGGTCGAGGCCCTTGTCGATGACGAGATTTCAATCGGCGACTACGTGCTCACCAACGGCGCACTGGCGGCGGCAGTGATGATCGATGCCGTCGCCCGACTGCTACCCGGCGTGTTGGGCGACGACCAGTCGTCGATCGAAGAATCGTTCAGCGATGCCGGCCAGCTGGAAGCTCCTCAATACACCCGACCTGCGGAGTTCGAAGGAATGGGCGTGCCGGAGATCCTGCTGTCTGGACACCACGAGAAGATCGCCGAATGGCGTCGTGAACAGGGAATCGAGCGGACTCAGCAAAACCGACCGGATTTGTCGGCCGACGGGTAGCGATCGATTGTGGTGAACGGTTTCGCGGGGAGTTGCCGACGCCGGCGGGGCATTTTCCAGCGATTCAGAAACGATATCCTGGCAGGAAATTGGCAGCAGATTGCGTGGTCCCTCTTTCTGGGAGCAAAGCTACGCTTGTTCTTCCTGGCATTAACTTACAGGTTGTCGCGATGTGGCGTATCTTAATTTTGCCTGTCGTTTTGTTGGTGTCTTGCAAATCGACAAGGTTCCTTGAACCGGAGGATCACAAAACATCGCTCGTCCTTGCGCGGGAAGCTGACGGAACGATTTCTACGCGGATCACCAATACGTCTGAATCGACGATAGCACTGGTAAGGCATTGGGTCCCGTCGGAAACCCTCAGCACCCCGCTGTTTGCGGTAGAGAGCGACGGCGAAAAATTGCCGTATTACGGGATCATTGCAGAACCGGGTTTCGCGTTTAACCCAGACTCTAATTATCTTTCATCTGCGGAGTTCGTGTTGTTAACACCGGGGCAGTCGCACGAGGCGAAGACGTCTGTTCGCGGCCTCAGGAAGGATTTCGCTTTGCCGCCAGGGGCAGCGTTCACGGTCCGTTTCGATTCGGTTCTCCCTTACGCCGTTGTGAAACGGCCCGTTGAGCGAATCAAGTACGTGCGGATCAACCAATCTGAAGTAAAGCAGTCCAACGTCCTCAGCTTTCCCTGAAAGTGATAGGAGGGGGTGGGGCATAAGCGCCAAGAGCACTGCGGAGTCCGATGGTCTCAGAATAGGCGAGAATCCACGTTCCGCACCTCTAACGCAGCGAAGGGGTGCTGTGCTGATTGGGGATCAGTCTTGGCATTTTCAGTTGGACAGAGGTTAGTCGTGCGCGGTCTCGGAAAATCTCCGCTCGCGCCGTGTCGGCATCTGGATGAGGGGATCCAAGGGGTTGGCATAAAAATCGGGGGAAAAGTCCAAAATATCGCCAGATTGTCACCGTATCAGTTGACTCTTTTAAGTGTTGTTAATATTATGGAAATCGTGATATATTACGATTTTCAAATGATTGGGAGGAATGGCTTAAATAGATGAAGTGTCCGCGTTGTTCGGTCATTGTCGGTCAACGATCGCCGACCTGTCATGGCTGTGGGTTCTCACTCACGGAATTAACGCCGGTGTTCGGTAATCGCTGTGTGCAGATGGATCGTCTGCATGATGACGCTCACTGCTTGTTGAAGGCGGATCGTGATAAAGTTACGGCGACCATGGATTTGTTCGAGGCGCGTTTTCCGCAGCTGTTTTTCTGCGCTTACCTGAGCGCTTTGCCGGAGGGCACAAAGCTTTCGGAATTAGGATTTTGGCTGCTCAATTATGCGGCCGTGCGGTCAGTGGACATTGATCGACCGAACGAAAATGCGCTGATGCTGGTCGTCGACCTGCATGCCAAACGCGTTGGCATATCGCTCGGCTACTATGCGGAACTGCTGCTGGACGACGCCGCCGTTGAGCGGGCGCTGAATGTCGCACGACCTTGGTTCATGAACGCTGAGTTCGGCACAGGGATCAACGCGGTCCTCAAGCAATTGGGCAAGCAACTCAGCAAGAATTCGAGGTCTCTGCGCAACCGGCCGCCTGAAGCGAAGGAATCTCTGCTGAATCCATTTGGTCAGCCTCGAATGCCGGCTCTGCGGGCGGTGAAGTCGCAGGCGCCGAAGAAGAAGTCAAGGGCAGCGGTTTGAGTGAACATGTTTCCGCGAAGTGACAAAGTGATGCTGTTGATGAGATGTAGGCAAAAATTGCAACGCACGGTGGCCTCGCTGCTACTGGTGGTTCTGTTGTCGCCATCAATCTCTCTGGGGCGGGTGCCTATGCCGGAGTGGAGTAACGGCGACTCAAAAAAATACGACGAGCCGGGCACGGCCCCGCTTGGTGTAGGATTGTGGCCCGCGGGCAATTCGGTGGTTTCACGTGATTCTGCAGGCAGCCCGCAGGATTTGGACGGGAAAATGTCGACGATTGCGGGCGATGTCGGAGACGACAGGGCGGGCGACAAGGTCAAGAAAGATGCCTTGGTTTTCCGAGTTGACGAGGCCGCTGCCGACGCGGCTTCCAAGCCGCTGCCGACGGAACCCGTCGGTGTGATTGAATTTACGCCGATGCGTCTGGTCAATTCTCCCTTGGTGATCAGCACCGGGCCAAATCGTCAGCAGATTGCGCCGGAGGAAACTAAGCGCATGTATTTTAACCAGCGTCCCTTGGATTTCCTTGTCGACCCGTTGGCGTTGCTGACCGAGCAGAAATCGCACGATATCAGCCGATTTCTTGAGTATCACTCGGAAGGGGCTCCTTACGATATTTGCCTGATGGTATTGCGGGAAAATGAGAGGGTGCCAGATGACCTGTCGCTGGCAAAACTTCACGAACAGTGGTTCGGGGAAGAGCGGGTCGCCTTGGTGGTATATCCCTTTGGCCATCCTCGGGACATGAGATTCGAATTTGGTCCGGCGGTTTCGAAGATCGTGTCGCGTTCGGTGGTCAGTCGCATTGAGCAGAGCGTGCTCGCCGAAGCTTCGGTGGGCGTCGATCCTTCGGATCAGGTCGAGCGTCTGTCGATCGAGCTTTCGATTCGCCTCTACTGGTTGGCGCGAATTCTCGATCGACCGCAGAGCATGACTGAAGCCGAGGCCGAACTCGCCGCCGATGAACACCAAAGTTCGGCGCGTGACGGGGAAGCTGAGGCAACCGCTAACCTCGCGATGCGGTGGTCTTGGGTGGTGCTGACAATATTGCTCAGCTTCGGGCTGGGAATCATGGTTTGGTGTCTCTCACGGCGAAACTCCCTGCGTGGTGGGCCCGTATTTTTTCCGGACCGGGAACTGCCGGTGCGCTTGGGTGGGGCCTCGTCAGGAGGGGCCTGCGCCGAGATCTCGTTTCGCTTCGGCGGCGATCAGGAACGGGGCCGTTAGCACTGACGATCTTCGCGAGGAGGGCGAAGCCGCTCTTCAGGTGTCATTTCAAAGCTGAGCGACCGAGCGATCACGTGGCTGAGCATCTGTCCCCAGAGCCGGACGCTCGAAAGATGGTAGCCGGTGTTGAAGGGCGCGTTAGCAACCGAGCTACCGGAAAACCGAATGACCACAGGAAAAGTCCCGGATGGGGCGGTAGAACTCGACTCGGAGCCTGCGATCGTTGGCGAGTTCGCTATCGTTCCTGGCCGGGGTTGGATGAGCAGTCTCGATTTGAATCCCGGCGCTTGGTCGCGGTGGGACTTTTGCACCGCGCTACTCTCTGACGTGCCTCCGGCACTACGGCTCAGTAGAACAAATCGGCGAGCATCTGCTCGTTAAGCGAACTCGGGTCGGTGATAACGACGAGATCACCCAGCGTGTCGATTTCTTTGACCTGATCGGTGAAGGAGAACTCCGCGGCAGTTTCGGTCAAGCTAGCCACGATTGGCTCTTCGACGACATTCGGGGTAATATTGCTTTGAACGCCGTCATTGACCGCGACACCGCCTTCGACGCTACCTTGCGGTGCCGAGGTGTTGACGATCACGGCAATTGCCACGACCGCCGCTGCCGCGAGGGGTAGAGCAAAAGCTGGTCGACGCAATAGATTCAATAAACTGGCCCACATCGAGCCGGACGTCGCTTCTTCGGCGGCGATCAGGCGTGCCTGACGCACGGTATTTTGAACGAATGTTGGGCTCACTTCGGTCTTGCGGGCGCTGTTTAGCAGCTCCCAGACAGAATCGTTGCGTTCGTCGTTGTTGTCGGACGGTTTCATGACAGGGTTGAAACCCCGGCGCCGCTGGAAAGTTGCGCCGCCATTCGTTTTCGTAGAAGTCGCTTACATTTGCGACATTTCGAGGAATCCCTCGAGCTGCCGAATGCGGGTCGGATGGCGCATTTTGCGCAGTGCCTTGGCTTCGATCTGGCGAATGCGTTCGCGGGTAACTTCGAATTGTTTGCCGACTTCTTCCAGGGTCCGGCTGTAGCCGTCGACCAGACCGAAGCGCTGCTCGAGAACGGCGCGCTCGCGTTCGGTGAGTGATTCCAGCACGTCCTTGATCTTGTCCTTGAGCATGGCCATACCGGTCATCTCCATCGGATTATCGGCGGATTTGTCTTCGATGAAATCACCGAAACTGGTGTCGTCGCTATCGCCGACCGGTGCCTGCAGCGAGATCGGCTGTTGAGCCATCTTGAGAACGGCGCGAACTCGTTCGACGGGCAAATGAATCTCATCGGCGATCTCGTCTGGGCTCGGCTCACGTCCGTATTCCTGAACCAACTGCTTCTGCACGCGCATCAGCTTGTTGATTGTTTCAATCATGTGGACAGGGATGCGAATCGTGCGCGCCTGATCAGCGATCGAGCGGGTGATCGCCTGACGGATCCACCAAGTGGCGTAGGTCGAGAATTTGTAGCCGCGGCGGTATTCGAATTTCTCAACCGCTTTCATCAAGCCCATATTGCCTTCCTGAATCAGATCGAGGAAGGAAAGTCCGCGGTTGGTGTATTTTTTGGCGATCGAAATGACCAGTCGAAGATTGGCTTCGACCATTTCGTCCTTGGCCTTGCGGGCGGCGTCGAGCCAAAGCTTGAGGTGATCGTTGTTACCAACAAATTCGTCCTGCGACATCCAAACGCTCAATTCAAAAGCAGTGCCCTTGCGGGTGTTCTCGGCCTTGGCCTTGGGCGTCGAAGCGCGTTTGGCGGAGCGCTGCATTTTTCGATTTTCGACGTCGTGCTTTTCGACGATCTCGACGATGTCCTCGGTAACTTTCTGCTTAAAGTAGAAGCGCCCGTAGAGCTTGATGATCGCGTTGATGCCTTTGTCCCACTTCTTGGCGAGGGCGGGAGTTTTCTTTTTGCGAATCAGAGAGTAGAGGGCGGAGAGATCGTCACGCGCCTTGGTGAGCTGCGTGCACAGCTTGGGCAGTGCTCGCATGTAGCGTTCGCGGCTCTCGATTTTCTTGTCGAGAATGATGCGATCGAAGCGCTCCTTACCGTCGATGAGGCGTTGGGCGAGCGCGAGGAAGGCGTCGGCGGTAAAGCCAAACTGTCCCATCTGGCGCTGAACCTGAACTTCGGCTTTTTCGATGCGCTTGGAAATTTCGACTTCCTGCTCACGGGTCAGCAGAGGGACCTGGCCCATCTGCTTCAGATACATGCGAACTGGATCGTCGAGAATGTCGAGACGGGCATCGGCCTTTGAGGGGCCGGCGGAGGTCTCTTTTTCCTGACTGGCTTCCTTGTAGCGATCAACCTCGGAGGCGTCAATGACGTCAAACTCCATTCCACTCAGCTGGCTGAGAATCTCGTCGAGTGTCTCGGTATCGACGGCACCGGGAGGTAATACCTCGTTGATGTCCTCGTAGGTGAGATACTCCTGCTCCTTGGCCAGCTTGATCAGCTCTCGGATCTTCTGTTTGATCTCGGGAGTATTGATCGTCAGTAACTTTTTATCACCACTGATCGGGGTAATGTCGGAAGCGGACGGAGTTTTGGATTTCTTTCCAGTGCGCTTTTTATTTGCGGCATTGGAGTCGGACGAGGAATCGGAAGAAGGGGATGGCACCTTGGTAGTAGATTTAGAACGGGTTGATCTGGCGGGCGAGGCGGCAGTGTTTTTGGTAGCCTTCGTGGCTGACTTGAGGAGAGACTTTTTCGTTGCGGGACGGGATTTTCCGGCGGCTTTCTTCGAGGAAACTTTTCGGGCGGCGCTCTTTGCAGGGGCAGTTGTCTTGCCCGCGGGTGCCTTTTTTCCGGCCGCTTTGGTTTTCGCTTTCGCCTTGGGCGTTGACCCAGCGGCAAGCTTTGCCTCGGCCTTCGGTTTGGCCGACTTGGATGCAGCCTTTGCTTTGGCCTTTGGCTTGGTCGTAGCTGCCTTCTTAGCCGTGCGCCGACCCTTGGTTGGCGAGGCTTTGGAGGGCCTGGAAGCGGTCGCTGATTTGGGCGACTTGCGGGTTCCTGCTTTTCGAGCCATCGGGGTGGGAAAGAGGAGAATGCCTCCTAGCAACAAACGAATAACCGCTTCGAAAAAACGGCTTCCGAATATCACGGCGAACCACGGTACGGTCAAGCGGTTCTTCGTGGTTGCGACGTTAAAAATCAGGTGCCGCCATTTGCCAGCCGCTTGCTCAGTTCTGCAATTTCGGCCAGAAGCTCTCCCTGCCGGTCAATAGGCAGTGCGGGAGTACGCAACTGGGTTTGCAGAACGCTGATCCGATTTCTCAGACTTTCCCGCTCTAACTCTGCAAGACAGGACTGAGCGTGCTCTATGGTTCCGTCAGGCTCCTCCTCGGCGAGTAACAGATTGACGAAGGCTTGCTCGGCGGGCTCCAAGGTATTGGAAAAAGCTGACACCGAAGCGGCTGTCGCGGGATCGAAGTCGGCGCGCCAGAGTTTCGCCACGATCTGGCTGTCGGCGATCTGACGCAAATACTCAGGCGGTTCCTCGGCGGTCAGTTGGCTGCGCACGATAGCGTTGGTCAGAAGTGTGCGGCACAAAAAGCGCAGCTTGCGACTGCGGATCTGCAGCGGCTCAGCGCGTTGACCGTTTACTGACTCGGCGGCATCGGGATCGCCGAACTTATCTTTGCGGTTCTGGCCCCGCTTTTTGTCGAGGGCGACCTTGGTGACGGCGACGCCGACCAGGCGGCGGATTTCCTCAACGCCGACACCGAGCCGGACGGCGACCTGATTGATCAAGCTGTCCTGCAAAACCTTGTCGTGGGTCAGCGCGATGTTGTCGGAGATTTCCTGAGCGAACTGCATGCGCTCGCGCAATGAGTCGGGACCGAGGTCTTTGGTTCGCGTTTCGATCATGTAGTCGAAAATATCACGTGCGCTGGCGATGCGTTCGCGCAGCGCATCGGCGCCGTGCTCAGCGATGAATGAATCGGGATCGGCGCCCTGTGGGAGATCGACGACTTTCACCAGCACGTCGGCGCCCGCCAAGTTCTGAAACGCCTTCACCGTCGCTGCCCGGCCAGCGGTGTCGCCATCGTTGCACATGATGACCAGATCGGTGTGGCGTTTGAGCAGGCGCGCGTGGTGCTCGGTGCAGGCGGTGCCGAGTGGAGCGACGATATTTTCGATGCCGTTCTCCGAGCAGACGATCAAATCGATCTGGCCTTCACAAATGACTACCGACTTTTCGCGGCGGATCGCCTGCTTGGCTTTGTCGAGCCCGAACAGGACTCGGCTCTTATTAAAGAGTGGTGTTTCAGGAGAGTTGATGTACTTGCCGCCTTTCTGATCAGGCAACAGCACTCGGCCGCTGAAAGCGATGACGTCGCCGAAGTCGTTGTTAATCGGAAACATCAGCCGGTCGCGAAAACGTGAATAAAGACCGCGGCTCGGGTCGTGCTCGTCGCGCCAGGCGGCGAGGCCACTGGTAGCCAGAGTGCGCGCCTTGAATCCGGCTTCGCGTGCCCAGTTGATAAACAGGTTGGAATCGCCCGGGGCATAGCCGAATTGCCAGCGCCGCGCCGTTTCCATGCTCAGGTCACGTCCTTTCAGATAGTCGCGAGCGATCTGCGCATCCGCGGATTTAAATAACAGTTTGTGAAACCACTCGGCGGCCTGCTTGTGAAGCCGTTGCAGATCACGTCGTGCCTGGTGGCGTTTGTCTTCCTCAGCATCGAAGGCGGTTTCCTCGACGCGAATGCCGGCGCGGTCGGCGAGTTTCTTGGCGGCGTCGGGAAAGGGCAGGTTCTCGTACTCCATCACGAAGCGGATCACGTCGCCACCGACGCCACAGCCAAAGCAGTGATAGATCTGCCGCTGCGGATTGATATTAAACGACGGCGTATTTTCCGTGTGAAACGGGCACAGCGCCCGGTAGTTGCCGCCGGCGCGCTTGACCTCAAAGTAGCCGCCGATGACATCGACGATGTCATTTTCATCGATGATGCGTTGGACGGTTTCCTGAGGAATTTTTCCCATGGGCAATAGTTCGTTGTGCTTTGTTTTCTGATGCCTGCGATGGGTGGATTATCGAGTTTCGGGATTCTATAGCCTCGATCGTGAATTCTCGCTTCTTTCCGTATGCGCAATTTCTTTGAAGTTGGCGAGGACGGCAACTAAGGTTGCGCTATGCGGCGGGTCAATATAAAGCAGCGGTCAATGCGCCTCGGGGCGTGGATATTTCTAGTCGTCGTTGGAGGCATGGGCCTGCTGGTCGATAGCGGACGTGGCCAGAAGTCGGGAGACGAGTCGATCGCAGTCGCGATCGACGGTGGGAAAAAGCCTGATAAGGAGGACTCCAAGCAGCCAGGTCCTTTTGCAGGCAAGGTGCTGGTGATTCCGGTTCGGTCGGATGATCTCAAGGATGATGGCGCGTTTCGAGGTTTGCGGGCAATGCTCAATGAGGCTGGCGGCGGCGATAATGCGGCACAAGCTATCGTGTTTGATCTCAATGTGACCGGGGGTGCGGAGCTGAATACTCATCGCCGAATTCTGGAAGAATTGCCGAAACTCAAGGTGCCTACGTTTGCGTTCGTGAATCCTTCAGCACTGGTTTCGGGATGCATTTTTGCGATTGGAACCGATGCAATTTATATGTCGCCGGCGGGGGTCATCGGCGGTGCCGGTCTCGAGCCGGGCGAAGAGGAAAACGACGAAGCTTTCCGCCGCAGTTACGCGCAGGGGCTTTCGGTGATCAAGGCTCGGGCCCGCAGTTTGGCGGCATCCAATGGTTACCGACCAAAACTGGTCGAGGCATTTATCGATGCCGACATCGAGGTGAAGATCGGAGAGGAAGTGATTTCTCCAAAGGGAGAAATCCTGACGCTTACGGCGGATGAGGCGGTGCGCGTTTTCGAAGGCAAGCCTCTGCTCGCCAAAGCGATTGCCAAGGATGTTGAGGATCTGCTCAAACAGGAGGGCATTAAGGCTGAGGTCGTGCGTCAGACGCCGCTCGATTTTCTGGAAAAGAAAAACCAGTCGCGGCTTAGCAGCGGTTCACTGACTTCGAGCAAGAAAAGCGAAGCAGAAGGCGATGCGACCGCGCTCGAACCGGGGCTTTTCGATCGACGGCTCGAAGGCAGCTTTAAGGGGCAGATTCTGGTGATCAAGGTCGGTGCCGACGATCTCGCTACCGGTGAGGCGCGGTTTGATTTTATGGAGCGGACCCTGCGCAAAGCCAGCGATGATGGCGCAACGGCGATCATCTTTGAAATGGACACGCCGGGTGGTTACGCCTGGTACACGCAGGGCCTCGTGTTGAACGTGCTGCAGGATATTCGGGTGCCGACTTACACCTTCGTTAACACGCGGGCCGAGTCCGCTGGTGCGATCATTGCGATGGGTACGGACACGATTTACATGCGCCCGGCGGCGACCATCGGATCGGCGCTTACGGTGACGGCGGCGGGCGACATCGAGGGTGACATGAAAAGCAAGGTCGACCAAATGGCGGTGGCGATGGCACGCAATATCGCCGCGCTGAAGGGACACAATCCGGACATCGCTGAGGCTTTCGTGGTACGCACCAAAGAGGTCAAAGTGAACGGCGAGGTGATTCATCCTGCGGGCGAGGTGCTCAATCTGAACACGCTGCGCGCCACCGAGGAATACGGCGGTCGACCGCTGCTGGCCAAAGGCATCGTTAACAGTGTCGAGGAACTGGTCGAGAAGGAGGGTCTGAAGGGAGAAATTGTCGAGGTCGTGCCGCTGGGGATGGAGCTGTTCGCGCATCTGGTGCAGAAATTTTCCGGCTTGCTGCTGCTGGTTGGACTGGCCGGCGCGTGGGCGGAACTCAAGGTGCCGGGCTTCGGTGTGCCGGGAGTGATTTCTCTGCTGGCGTTCGGTCTGTTTTTCTTCGGCAACAACATGGCCGGTAATCTCGCCGGCTACGAACTTGCGGTGCTGCTGGTGGTCGGACTGGCCTTGCTGGCGGTGGAAATATTTATCGTTCCAGGAACGTTGATAGCCGGCTTTGTCGGCGGGGTCATGATCATCGCCGCGCTGGTTCTGGCGATGGTCGACCGAGTTGATTTTGGTGCAGTGCTGGACAGTGCACCGACAGCGCCGGCCATCGGCGATCTGATCTTTTCTCCGGTGCTGAATGTCTGCATCGCTCTGGTCGGCAGCGCAGTGCTGGTGTATTTTTTGCTGCGTTACCTGCCTGACACGCCAGGTATGCGCTGGATGGTGCTCAAGGAATCGGTGGTCGGCGGTGCGTCGCTCGATGCGGATCGCAACGCGCCGGCGCGGGCAGGAAGCGAGCCTGTGCGGGCAATCAGTTTGCTCGGTGAGCAGGGTGAGGCGGTGACGGATTTGCGACCGGCTGGGAAGGGTAAATTCGGCGACCGCCTGCTCGACATCAGCGCCGACGGAGAGTTTATCGAAAAAGGCACTACGCTGAAAGTCGTCCGCCACGAAGGCTCGTTGGTCGTGGTCGAGGCGGTGTGAGCGAGGGAATTTGTGGGGCGGGTCTTTAATCTGCCTTCATTGGGCGAAAAGTGGCGGCGTTCGCGAACAAAAAGGTGGCGATGGTATTTCGCTTTTACCCGGCGGAAGTCCGGCCAAAGATGCTCGCCCTACGCGACCTGGTCTTCGAGACCGCGGCACGCGTCGGGCTCAGCGATGACCTGAAGGAAACTCTGAAGTGGGGCGAACCGAGCTACATCTGCCCCGCAGGATCCGCGATCAGGATGGATTGGAAAGAGTCCGTGCCGGATTGCTACAGGCTGTTCTTCCATTGTCAGACTTCATTGATTCCGACCTTCCGCGAACTGTATCCGGATGGATTTACTTTTGAGGGCAACCGAGCGATCCGCTTCGCAGTGGATGGAGGGGTGAATCCAGAGCGTCTGGGGCACTGCATTGAGTTGGCGCTCCGCTATCACTCGATCAAGCACCTGCCCTTGCTGGGAGCAGAGACTCGGTAGAGGGTAGCTGCGAGCGTCAGCGAGTGGCCGTTGCGTTGGCCGCAGCTGATAGGTCGGAGTGAAATAGATTTGCAATCTATTTTCATTGGACGAGTCGGGGGAGCGGGAGGACCAAGGCACTGCTGGCAGATTAAAAATCTGCCCCACGCTACTTTACTTCAGCGTCTCCAGGTAGCTGACCAGATCGGCCAAACCCTGGACGCCGATGACGGCTGCCAGTCCGGGAGGCATCAGGCTTTGCTCGAGGGATTCGCGTTTGTTGATGTCCTTTTTGGCGATTGATTGGTCGACGCCGCCGGGTAGACGGAACTGCAATTCCTCGTCAGTCTCGCCGGTGAGATAGCCGATCAGGGAAGTGCCTTCCTTGGTAGTGACGCTGACGCCGTGGAAGCCGTGACTTACGGCAGTGCTGGGGTAGAGGATGGCTTCGAAAAGAGCGTCACGGCCGAGTTTGTTGCCGATCTCGCTGAGGTCGGGGCCGAAGTCGATGCCGTCACCTTTGATCTTGTGACAGGTATTGCAGGTGGCGGCGGCGAACAAAGGAGCGCCTTTTTTCGGGTCGCCCTTGAGCTGTATTAGCTCGGCAAGCGGCGGGAATTTTTCGGCACCGGCAGCCTTGGGAACCGGCAGTCGGCGGGCGGCGGCTTCACGTAGAGTTTTGTCCGGGCTACGTGCGAAAGCGAGGGCGGCGGTGGCCCTGAGTGAGGCGTCGAGTGGGCTGTCTTTTTTGGTCGCCAGATCGAGCATTTGCTGCCCTGCACGCCCGTTGCCGGCCATGGCGTTGATGATCGCCGGTTTCAGAGATGCGGGCGTCTTCTCATCAACGAGTTGGCCGCCGAGAATATCGGCGAGAGCGCGGTCGCCAGTCTTGCCGAGAGCGGTGATGATGGCTGCTGCGCGTGGGATTTCGTTACTGTCGCGCAAGTAGTTGAGAAGATTTTTCCGGTCGCGAAGTAAAATTTGTGCGGCGGTTACGGCTGCGCCGGTGTTGGGGTTCAGGGCGATGTAATCGGCGAGTTCATCGTCGAAGCCGCGCAGGTCGAGTCGCTCGGCAAGTTGCACGAATTCGGCGCTGCCGCGAATGGGTGCGAGCAGGGCTTCGAGGCGGGCGGGACCGCCTTCGAGTTTGGCGATGGCGTCGGGGCCGAGTTTGCCTGCGGCGTAGAGGGCGGATTCGGGGGATGAGGTTTTGAACGCCATAAAAATGCGAGCCAGTATGT
>JBBKXR010000309.1:0-8293 GCA_037969585.1 Verrucomicrobiales bacterium | reverse complement strand
CCCACGATAAGGGCAAATCGGCTGGTCAACAGATCCTGAACCTGACGGCGGCCAATCGCTTCGGCATCGACGAGTTTCCGACCGGTTTCGTCGAGTTTCCGGTCGGTCTCGTCGAGCGCAGCAGTGAGTTTTTCCAGAGCCGCGGCAACATTTTCGCCCATCGACACCACCGAGTCCAAAGCCTGCTCGGATTGCTTTCGAAGATCGGCGAGTTCGGCGCTACGAAGTTGCTGACGTCGTTCGACAAATTCGGGCTGCAGCGAATGATACGGCGCAAAAGTCAGCTCAGCTTTCTCCGGATCGGGCGCCAAACCGAGCGGATCGGCGGCCATCGGATCGCGCAATCCGACAATGCGGTGCCGGTCTGCGGCGAGCACTTCGATCCCCGGCCGCGCGTGCAGTTCATCGGCGAAGGCCTGCCAACGTGCGCCGTCCCAAATGCGATAGCCGATCCACGCTGCCAGACAAGCGGCGACAATCCCGAGGAACAGCCACGCACGCCACATGCCACCGCCGGACGAATCCTCAACCGGAGCGTGCGCCTCAAGCATCGCGCCATTAAGCAGCGCTCCCCGCTCCGCCACATGCTCGCCGTCAGCATCTGTACCCGGCTGATCGCCAATTCGCTGATGCAGCGCCTCGAGCACCGCCTTCATTTTGTCACGAACCATGGTCGGCGGATTGCCACGAATCACTGCGGCAAGAATCATCGTCGGCGCGCCTTCGATCAAAACCTGCCGCCCGCCAAAGGTAAACCGATTCAGTTCTTCATCGTCGTCCGGCTCGCCATCACCGTCGTTGTCCTCGGCGAAAACATCGCGTGTGAAACTGCGGATCGCGGTCAGCATTCCCGACATCAAATCGGGGTCTTTCAACACCTCGTGATCAGGATCCGCCGTCAAATGCTGGATCAGCAGCCCGGTATGCGTCTCCATCAGGTAAAGTTGCTCGACGCGGAAATTCGCCGTGCGCAGCGCGACGTATTCCGAAAACGGCACCCCCGTCATGCGCGCCTGAAAACGCCAACGAATCCGCTCCACCGAAGTCGCATTCTGAAGCGTCCGGTTGAGGTCCTCCGCCATGCTGCGAAACAACTCGGTAACGTAGCTGCGGATCGCCGGTCCCATAATCGGAAACAGCGCTGCGGCGAGTCGCGTCTTATTGGTGCGCACGCTGCGCTCGATTGCGCTCTCGGTACCCGATTGCAGGGCCGCGACATACGACTCGAAATTGTCCTCGCCCGCGCCGCTCTGCTCACGCAGCGAGTCGACTAGCGACTTACCGGTGCGTTCATCGACCGTCTGCTCGAGTTTTTCGATCTCCTCGCGCAGCGCCGTGATATCCTGACGCTCTTCAGCAAGAAGAAGCTCGCGCAGGAGCTTCATTTTATCCTGCGGCGGGATCGCACTCATGTTGGGCCTGATGCTTAATCTGCCGTTTAAGAACGAAGCGAGGGACTAACCGTCGCGCAGCTTCTGAGCGATCTTTTCAAGATCATCGGCCAGACGAGTGCGTTTGACGGCCGCGTCCTCAACCTCATCGACACGCCTCTCGACCATCGCCTGCAAACTGCTAATGGCGTCATCGAGCGCCGTGCGCTGGGCTTCGATCTCGGCGACCAACTTCGATTCGAGCGCCTTAAACCGGCCCTCGTAGTTGGTCATCTGCTCACCGAAGATGATATCGCGGATCTGCGACACGCTGTCGGCGGTCGGCGCGCTGCCGTTCGCGTTAGTGCTGCGATTATCTTCGCTGGCGGTGGTGGTCGCTTTGCGTTGGCTCATGACTGACGTAGGCTTGAGTAGGTAACTGGGTTGGAAAATAGGTTGGGTATCGCAGAGGAGTTTGCAGGTTTCTGCCGAAAATACCAGCAGTAAGGCACTCTTTCTCGCTTACTAAGCAGCGCCCGTTGTTGTCGCCGCAACCGACTCAGAACCGCCTTATGGGTTGTCAGAGCTCGATTCGTCCATTGGTTCTTCCTCAGCAGCCTTTGGTTGCTCCGGATCAACACGGTCCATGATGCGATCAATCCGCTCGCTATCTGCCGCCCAGGATTCAAGGGGAACGGGTGGCAGGAACAGTGTCGCAACCTCTTTTTCAAGACGTTCGAACTCTTCGTCGGTAAAACTCATCTGCAGGGGGGATGTCTAATAATATAGCGTTGCCACAGCCCCCGGTCAAACAACCCCAACCCATGGCGCACGAGCGCGCTTGCAGCTGACGCATTCCACCGCTTGAATACCTGCGCCATGACTGCCCGATTCTTTTCTTCTGCTCCACTTCTTGCGCTGAGCCTTTTCGCGCTCGCGTCTCCCATCACCGCATCCGCCGGCGAGTGGCCGTGGTGGCGCGGCCCCGACCGCAACGGTGTCGCCGAAGCTGGTCAGACTCCGCCCACAAAACTCGGCGTCGAAGAAAATGTTAAATGGGCTACCGACATCGCCGGACGCGCGCATGGTTCGCCGTGCGTAATTGGCGAGCGGGTTTTCATTGCCACCGCCGATGAGGACAAGAAGACACAATCGATGCTTTGTATTGATCGTGAATCTGGCAAGCAGATCTGGTCGACAGTGATCCATCGTGACGGAATGACGCAGAAATCGAACAAGAAGGCCTCGTGGGCATCGCCCTCACCTGCTTGCGACGGCGATCTGGTATTCATCAATTTCGTCACCGGCGACGCCGCATTCGCCACCGCACTCGACCTCGACGGCAAGCAGGTCTGGCAAACCAAGATCACTGACTATGTCATCCATCAGGGCTACGGCGCCTCTCCCGCCATTTACAAAAATCTGGTCATCGTCGTCGCCGACAATAAGAAAGACGGGGCACTGTGCGGGCTCGATCGCAAGACCGGTGAAGTGGTCTGGAAGGTCAAACGCGGCCCCAAAGAAAACTATCCATCACCGATCATTCTCGAGATCGACGGCAAGGATCAGTTGTTTCTGACCGGCATCGGCAAAGTCTCCAGTTACGATCCCCTGACCGGCGATCTGAACTGGGAATGCGAAGGCGCCACCACCGAGTGCGTCACCTCGACCGTGACCGATGGCGAACGCATTTTCACCAGCGGTGGCTATCCGAAAAATCACGTCGCCGCCGTCGAAGCGGACGGTTCCGGAAAAATCGCTTGGGAGCACAACGAAAAAGTCTACGTGCCATCGATGCTGATTCGCGACGGCTACCTCTACGCCGTAATGGATAGCGGTGTCGCCGTGTGCTGGAAGTCGGACACTGGCGAAGAAATGTGGAAGGAACGTCTCGGCGGGCCGTTCAGCGCATCGCCGGTCATGGTCAACGACCAGATTTACGCCGCCAGTGAGAAAGGCGAGTTGATCGTTTTTCGCGCAACTCCCGAGAAGCTCGAAGTGCTCGCAAAAAACCAGATCGGTGATGAAGTGCTCTCCAGCCCAATCGTTTGCGACAGCGAGATCTACGTAAGAGTCGCTTTTTACGAAGGCGAAAAACGCAGCGAAAAGCTGATCTGCTACGGTAAAAAGTAGCACGCGGCAGCCCCTAAGCCCCTCGCCGACTGGGTCCCAATTGTAGGGCTGGCGCTCAGCCTGCCTCGGTGCGTTGGCGGGGGCAGACTTCGAGGGGCTTTATTGGTGGACGCTTGCGCCGCCCGCTTCGAGTGGCAAGCGGAGCGCTTGCCCTACAATTGCCTACGGCCGTGCGCTCTGCGCGAATGGGGCAGCCTAAAACCCGAATTGGAATCCGGACCTGTTTTGCTAAATGCCTTCAGCGCCGGAAGCGATCCGGGCATTTTCTCACCTTGTGGGTGAAATTTAACTGCAGACTTCCGTAGTCCTCCCTGGCCTCAGCGATTCGCATCAAAAAACGACACCAGGATCTTCGATAGGATCTGCTCGCCGTAGGCGTTGGCGTGGATGCGGTCGCGATAGAAGAGGTACGGATGCAACTCTGAGCTGCGAATGTATTCCGCCCAAGGCGTCGTCATGTCGAGATAAGCACAGTCCATTTCAGCGGCGATTTTTTTCAATTCCGCACCGTAGTCGGAACTCCCCGAATGCTGCGCTTTAGCCAAAGCATCCGGACGACGCGGATCGACACCACCGAAGGCCCCGGAAGCGAGTAGGATTTCTGTCTCCGGCAGACCTTCGCGGATCTGGCTTATCACCGAACGAATCGCCGCGTAGTCCTGGTGTTGGCTAATACCACCGATGAACACCAGATCCGGTTTTAACGGCACGAGGAATTTCGGCACCCGATCCTCGACCCAGTAGTGCCGACAGCCACCGCCACCGCGCACGTAGACATTGCCGCGGATGGTCGCTTTGGGATACGCTTCGGCCAATTTTTCCAGCCATGCGGAGCGGAAAATGTCGTTCACGATGCTGTCGCCGAGACCAAGGATATGCAGCTCACCACCTTCACTGAGAATGCGCTTGGTGCGACTGAGGTTTTTCCAATCGGTCGGTGGCGGCGTAAATTTTCCTTCCGGCATTTCTGCCTGAATGGCATCGATCTGTTTCAACGAACGCGCAGGCGACACGGTGATCGAGTAGCCGTGTTCGCCCTTCATCAATTGCCGAGTTACCTCGACATCCGGGGGGAATTTTGTCGGCAGCGCGCCCGTTTCAGGAAAGGTGACAGGCGAATCGTCGAGCATCGACCGCGCCGCATTTTTCTTCGAGTTGACCGCGTTCTCGTCCTCTGGCCTGGCGTCCTGCGCGCAGGCAGAGCCCGCTACGAACAGCGAAGCGGCTAACAGACTGAAGTAACGCATCTTCATCATCTCAGTCTTTCAACGGCGCCTGATGGTCACCCATCAAGTAGCCAAACAAATCGAGCAACTGCTTGTCATCAAGATCATTCGCTAGACCCGCTGGCATCAGCGACTGATCGAGGAATTCGGTCGACTCGATATCGGCTGGCAACAGATACATCGGTTCGACCGCACCGACTGTGCGCAGCACCACCCGTTTTTCGCTGCTCGCCGTGATCACTCCACTGAGCGTTCGACCGTCATTGAGCTTGATGACCGCCATCTTGTATCCGGCTGGCACGACCGCGCTCGGGTAGAACACATTCTCGATTAGGTAAGCCAATTCACTGCGCCCCGAACCGGTCAGGTCCGGACCAATCTTGCCGCCCTCTCCATATAGCTGATGACAACTGGCACAGCGCTGCGCGTAGATCAGGCGTCCTGCGCTCATGTCAGCGCTTGGCAAAGTATCCGGCGTCACCAGTTTGCGAAGCTTTTCCGCCAGAGCCTTCGCCGCCGGATCATCAGCCGAGGCGTCACGAACTTCGCCCCACACTTCGGCGAGTTTTGCTGTCACTGCCTCGTCGCCGAGTTGCACGATCTGCCGGGCATGTACCGTGCTCAGAATTTCCGGGCCGAGCGCTTTCGACGAAATTCGATCGAGTAAATATTTGGCCCAGGGTGCTCGCGTGACGATAACCTCAATGGCCGTCGACCGCTCCTCGAGCTTCATAAAAACGAATCGCTGAATGATCGCCTGGCCGACCGCTTCATCCGGATACTGAGCCAACGCCTGAGCGCAAGTTCCCGCCAGTTGGTCGTCAGCAATCCAACGCAGGAGATGACCTTTCAGTTCCGGAAAATCCGTCGTGCTCAGACTTTTCACGGCCTGACGACGCGCATTCGGATCTGCCTCTACATCGTCGGCGATAGCAAACAGACTGTCGAGCGAGCGCCCGTCACCGAACACCGCGCCGAGCTGGTCGGCGATCGGGTCGTCTTTTGCCAGTGCGCTGATTTTTCCCCATTGGTCCAGCGCCTCGGCTTTGGAAATGCCCTGCAAAGCGTCCGCCAATCCGGCAAGATGGACGGCGGCGTGTTGCGGCTGCGCGAGAATCAATTTCGAAATTAGCACTCGGTTTTCATCGTAGTTTTCACCGAGACGGCGGATGATGAACTGGCGAAGCTCGGGGATCTGGCAGGCTTGGAGAAGTCGCGATACGCTTTTCTCGTCAGCGTCCGCCACGATCGGCTCGATCCCGTACCAGAGCATGAGAGGTAGGTTGTGATCGTCTGCGTCCTCGTCGTGGGCGATGAGTGCTTCGGCGATCGGCAGTTGTCGATCCAAGGCAAGTCTGGGCAAAACGGAGGAAATTGCCATTCGCACTCTGGCTGAATCACTTTTCGCCATGGGCAGGAGTTCATCTAAGCCATCCGCTACTAATTGACTTCCTGCAGGGGCTACTTTTAAAAGATCTCTTAACTCATATAGCACCCGCACCCGCACGGTTTCACGCCTGTCAGTATACAAACTCTTTGCCGGCTCGACTCCTCCCGCCTGCATCATATCCAAATAGCGCACCGCATCCATGGGAGGCTCTACATTTTTGAAACGATCCCCGACATTGCTCAACCATTGATAAGGAACGGAAGATTTCTTGCCCGGCAATTCGGCATCCACCAGCTTCGGTGCCCATCCCTCCCCCGCTGCCCCGCTCTCATGCAACATCAAACGCGCATGCCTAGCGTACCAGACATTCGGATGACGAACCCATGCATCAAATTCCTCAACCGTTTCCGGCACTTTCACCGGCCCCGACGCAACATCACCATACCGCACCCGATACACCCGCCCCGACAGGCGATCGATGCCATCGTGGTCGTGACATTCGCCGGTGTCCGACCAGTCTAACACATACACATCGCCGTCCGGGCCCTGAGCCAGATCGATGCCGCGAAACCATCGGTCGGGAAATTTGACCAGATCCTTGCCGTGCTTGGCCACATAGCCGCTGCCCTCGCGATGTAGCTTCTCGCGATTGATGCGTCGGCCGTGAAAATTGAGCGTGTAGACATCGTTGCGATATTCTTCCGGCCATTTGTCGGCCTGATAAATCATCAGTCCGGCGTGCGCGTGTCCGCCACCGAAGGCATCCTCAGCATCCGAGTCATCGCGCGTCGTCTGCCATTTTCCACGAATGTCGAAATGCCAGTGATCGGCGTGCATGTCGAGGGTCCGATACAAATACGGTCGCTGATGCTGACCGAACATCCGCTTGGTGTAGGCACCGGGAATGCCGTGCCAGAAATGCCCAATCACCGTGTTGATGTAAAACAGTTCGCCATCCGCGTTCCAATCGTGTCCCCAGGGATTGGTACCGCCGCGCGTCCACGCCTCAACCTGATGCGTTTGTGGATGGTAACGCCAGATCCCGGTATCGATCGCCAGTCGCTCATCCTTCGGCGTGCCCGGCGCACCGAGTTCGGACACGGCGATGATTCCCTGTCGTCCATAAAGCCAACCGTCCGGCCCCCACTTCAAACCGTTGGCGATGGTGTGGCGAGTGTATTTCAAATCAAAGCCGTCGAGCTTGGTCACCGACGGTCCGTCCGGCACCAAATCACCGTCTGCGTCGGGGATAAATTCGATGGTCGGCGAAGTCAGCGCCCAAACCCCGCCGAAGCCCACTTCGATCCCGGTCAGTCGCTGCAAGCCTTCGGCAAAAACGGTGTGCGTCTCGAAGCTGCCGTCGCCGTCTTTATCCTCCAACACCACAATACGGTCCGACTGCGTCAGGTCGAAGTTAAGCGTCCGATCGGCGTAGGTCCGGCACTCGGCGATGTACAGCCGCCCCCGGTGATCCCAAGCCATCGCGATCGGCTGCGCGATCGTCGGTTCGGAAGCGATCACGTCAACCGAGAAGCCGTCCGGCGCGGCTACGCCCGAGGCCGTCTCCTGCGCCGACATCGCCGCCTCCTGTTCCTGAGCCCTCGCTGACAGGCCCAAGGCTGCGAAAATAAGTAAAATCGGCAGATGTTTCATGCGCGTGCATTGAACCCCTGACGACCGCTGCCGACAAACGAAAAGTCACCTTCAATGCGGAGTGCCAACGCTGGAACCTTGGACTGCTGCAGCCTGCTGTGCGACCCGGTGGACGAGTCGAATGCGGGTTGGCGAGTAGGCGTTTTCTCCACCGGCAGCAGGCTGCCTGACGTAGAATAGCGGCAGCAAGGTTGCACGCAGTCCAAGGATGCTTCGGCCATCACTTTCATCCGACACCCCCACGAACTTGCCCTGCCGTCGACCCCTGCTACCCTCCCCTTGTGCCATCTGCTCCCACCATCCACTCCATCCTCAAGGACACTTTCGGCTACGATTCCTTCCGCCCCTTGCAGGAGGAAATCGTCACAGCTTCGCTCGAAAGTAAGGACGTCGTCGCCATCCTGCCGACCGGTGCCGGCAAGTCCATCTGCTACCAACTGCCGGCGCTGATCCGCGGCAGCGACGGCACGGGTCTGACGCTGGTGATTTCGCCGCTTATCGCGTTGATGAAGGATCAGGTC
>JBBKXR010000308.1:0-12087 GCA_037969585.1 Verrucomicrobiales bacterium | reverse complement strand
GCCGGAGACAGCAAAGTGTTAAATTTTAAGGATTAAGTTTTAAGATATCCATCCAAGGCAATAACGACTCCATCCTTGCTCCTTGCTCCTTGCTCCTTGCTCCTGAACAAAATGCCCTACCTCGAACTCCACGACCTGAAGACTCACTTCCAAGTCAAAAAAGGCTTTCTGGTGCAGCGGGTCGTCGACACCGTGCGGGCGGTGGATGGAGTCACCATGCACGTCGAGCGCGGTGAAATCCTCGGACTGGTTGGCGAGTCAGGTTGCGGCAAGTCCACCCTCAGCCGCAGCGTGATGCAACTCATCCCCGCGACCAGCGGCAAGATCCTTCTCGATGGCGAGAATCTCACCGATTTACCGATGTCCGAAGTCCGTCACCGCAGGCTGGATTTTCAGATGATCTTTCAGGATCCCTACGCCTCTCTCAACCCGCGAATGACGGTATTCTCCTGCCTGACCGAAGCTCTCTGCACCCGCCACCCCGAACTCCGCGGCGATGCCCTCACCGACGCCGTCATCTCGCTGATGCAGCAGGTCGGACTCGACCGCAGGCATATGCGCAAGTATCCGCACGAGTTTTCCGGTGGACAACGGCAACGCATCGCAATTGCCCGGGCGATCGCTCCCGAGCCGAAACTGATTCTCGCCGATGAGCCGGTATCGGCGCTCGACGTGTCGATTCAGTCACAGATCCTCAACCTGATGAGCAAGCTGCGCGCCGAGCTCGGGCTGACGATGATTTTCATTTCCCACGATCTGTCCGTGGTGCGCTACATCGCCGACCGGATCGCGGTCATGCACGACGGCAAGATCGTCGAAATTGGCGAAGCCAACGCGGTGTTCGAAAACCCGCAACACGACTACACGAAAAAGTTGCTCGCGGCGATTCCGACAATCGCTTCCGCATAGAAATCAATCAGTCGCCGTCGCTCGAGGGAACGGGTGGCGGCGGGATGCGGGTGTCGGGAATCGACGGATCCTGCAACAATTCCGGCGGGATCGGTGGCAGTGAACTGCCCGAAGTTGCCCCTGCGGGCGGCCTCGTAGTCGGCACCGGCTCACGCTCCATCACGGGCGGCGCAGGAGCGGGCGGCACAAAGTTATTGTTACCTTGAGGAATCGGAATAGTCGACGGTGGCAAGATACTGTTTCTTATCGGTGCCGGACCGGTCGGCGGGCCGGGCTCGGTCAACGGTGACTGCAGTGTATTCTGAGTCGTATTCTCGACCGGAACTTGTTCCGGCGGCGTAAGCGCTGAATCGACAACGGTCGGAAAACCTTCACGAATATCATCGCGATAGATCCAGATGGTGCGAAAGACGCGACCGGTATTTGCCGACATGTGAACTTTGCCAACCAGCAGTCCTTCGTCATTAACGAGGTGAAGAATCCATACCGGTTCGCGCGAATATTCGCGGCAACGAAGGGCCATGTTCAAACTGTCGAAACCCATCTTCGCCTGCAAGGCCGCCGCTTCCGCAACGGTAAAAGCTCCGACACTGTCGAGTCGCAACTGCGAGTAGTCGATGTACCCGGCCGGCTCTTTGCCCGGATACTGATCCTCTACCGGACCTTCGTCGCGGACGTAACCGAGTCCGACGCGGTAGCGATGTAACAGAGTCGGGCTCTGCGCATCGTGAGTGACAATTTCCCATTCGGAAGGTTGAGGCACGCCTTCGTAGCCCTTCATCGAAACCAAGTGAGTCAGCGCTTGATCGCCGACACGTACAGTCAGTTCGGCAAGCGCGTCTTTAGAATTCATTCCATCGCCTTGCGCTTGGACAACCTCAGGCGAGCCGAGAATTGCCGCCGTCACGATGGGCAGAAGATAGATAAGGAACTTGTTTTGCATCTCAACAAAAAGGGAAAAATTAGCGCGGTAGAATCAAGCGATGTCGGTCAGAACGATACTCCGCAGCGCACTCAAATCAATTAAGGGTTCTAAACGGTTCAGACTTTCCGGAGACTACAAAAACGCCCGTCTCGCATCCTTGGACGCTCGACGGGCGAAATCATTCAATTTTTTCCCAAATTTTCCCTCAGCGCATCACCGTGGTCGCGATGGGCAAGGGGCGAAAAACGGGGCGCGCGACAGGTTGTGACGCCGCAACCGTTCGGGATCGGGCCAGAATCAGCGATGATGTAGCGTAGCTCTGCTGATAACCGATCCCGAATTCCATCGGCTTTACCGGATGCGGCGAACGACTTCGAAAGGCTGCGGCCATGTCCGGTTGGAAGTTGTGTTTAAACACATCCAGCGTCGTCACGTAGTTGCCGTAGAGCGCGAGATCCCAATTCTGGTTCTGGAAATAGCGATACGGCACACCCGACGGGTCCTGCAGCACGGCGAGACTGCCCGCCACCACCTGATCGCGAACGATCGAAAAATTGCTGTCGTGCATCAGGTATGAGGCGCTTTTGACAAAGGTCACCGGCACGCCGCGAGAATTGACGAAGCTGAGCAGGCGCCTATCGCTGGCCAGCGTGTCGTTGGAAAGGTCCTCACGGAAGTAGTAGACGTCCTTGCGCTGGCCCTGCGGAGTCTGGCAGACAATGTGCCAGCCCGGCGCTGCATTTCCCGCTGCACCTCGCCCGACAGCTTCTCCGTCGGGCGTCAGATCGATGCCGCGGATATCGGTGATGACATGTTCGGTTCGCGCCATGAAAACCATCAGCAGCGGCAAGGTGCCGCGAAAGCGGGTCGCCTGCAGATCGACGTTCATTTCCTTAGTGATGAAATAGCTGGCGCCGAGAACGGTATCGAGCGAACCGGATATTCCGCTCAAGCCCTGACTCAGTTCAGCCGCATTCAGACTTGTCGGATCAGGCACCGAGTCGGTGCCCTCCAAACCGCACATGACGTACTGCTGTCCTCCCGGAAAGAATGCATCGGCAAACAGAAAATCGGGCCCAGAGAACGGATAGAAAACCACACCCGGTGCGACCAGGTCGGGCATTTCAGTATCGCGCCACGTCTGGATGCGACCATAACGGGTGTTTGCGAAAAAATTCCACAAATGATCCATCGACCGCCGATGACCCTGCCACGCTTCGGTTTCGCGCAGCGTGCGCAGTTGCGAATTGCGTCCGCCGGGCATGCCGGCGAGAAAACGCGCCTGATCGTTGAGTGTGTCGTATTCATAAGCTCCGATCGAAGTCGATCCGCCAGCCGGAATGGTCGTCGGCGTCGCTTCGGGCCGCTCGTAGGGACGATTACTACCCGCCGCATCGGCGAGGCTGCCACTGAGAAATCCTTGGTAGCCGCCGTTGCCGAGCGATGAATGATCGCGGCCACGCAGCACATTTGGCAGTGAACAACTCGCGACCATCAGCAAACACGCGGCGAGCAATAGCAGCACCGGAAGCGAGGAAAGCTTTGCGCGTTGACGCCGAAACACCGAAACTGTTCTGGGCCGCCCGCCGTGCTGCCTCTTTTCGCAACGAATTTTGGTTTTCATATTCACTGGGATGACTTCTGGTAAATAGATTTTATTATAGATGAAACTCAATTATGGCAAGTTTATAATTTTTGAATTTTAGAGTGAATTCCTCTGAATCCAGCAAATCGACTCCGTCGACGGCTCGAATCGGCCTGGCCACTGCCGTCGCGCTGGTGATGGCGAACATGGTCGGCGTAGGCGTTTTTACCTCGCTCGGCTTTCAGGTCGTCGACATTCCCAGTGGCTTTCCGATAGCCCTGCTTTGGGTGATCGGCGGCGTGTTGTCCCTATGTGGTGCCCTCTGCTACGCCGAACTCGGCGCCATGCTGCCGCGCTCGGGGGGCGAATACCATTTGCTAGGGGAAGGCGTCCACCCCTTCGTCGGCTTTCTGGCCGGATGGATTTCCGTCACCGTCGGTTTCGCTGCCCCGGTGGCGGTCGCAGCCGCGGCATTTGGCGAATACCTCGGGAGAGTCTTCGGCGACCAGGATCCGCGTTGGTTTGCGATTCCCATCGTCTTCCTGGTGACCGCGGTACATCTGGGAAAATTACAATTCATCGGTCGCTTCCAGGTCGCGTTCACCGTCGGCAAGATCGTTCTCATCCTGATCCTGATCGGCGCCGCTGCATTGGCCGAAAGATCCTACGCGCCGTCCTTCAGCCCAGCCGAAGGGGACCGTGAATTGATCTTTTCCAAAGCCTTCGCCATCAGTCTGGTGTTCGTGATGTATGCCTACACCGGCTGGAACGCGGCGGCCTACATCGTCGGTGAAATCCGCGACCCGCAGCGCAATTTGCCGCGCGCCCTGTTGATCGGCACCGCTTTGGTGACCCTGCTCTACGTCGGCTTGAATCTGGCATTTTTGCAGGCAGCTCCGCTCAAGGATCTCGCCTTGCAACCTGAGGTCGCACTGATTGCCGCCCAGCATTTGTTCGGCGAACGCGGCGGGGCATTGATGGGATTTCTGATCGCCTTCGGCTTGATTTCCTCCATCAGTGCGATGACCTGGGCGGGACCGCGCGTCAGTCAAACCATGGGCGAAGACTACCCGCTATTCCGCAAACTCAGCGCCCGCAATCGCCATGGAGTGCCGGCTCGCGCCATCGTTCTGCAGGGCGCCGTTGTGATTCTGTTAGTGGCAACGACCAGCTTCGAGCAACTGATCCGCTACATCGAGTCGCTGCTCATCCTCTCGTCGATGGCGACCGTTGCTGCCGTCATCTGGATGCGTATTCGCAAGCCCGACCTACCGCGCCCGTTTCGAGTTCCAGGCTATCCGCTGACGCCGCTGCTTTACATCGCAGTCAGCCTTTACATGCTTTGGTTCCTGACCGCCATGCACCCGATCGAGTCCGCCTGGGGACTGGTGACGTTACTGGCGGGGTGGCTGGTGTTTGTGTTATCGAGCCGGAAGAAAAACTCTCAAACCCACTCACAAGAACGCAGGAAGTAGATTAGCCGCCCAGAATCGGCTTCAGCAGCTGGCGGTAATTTTCTCCGAAGATCAGTCGCCGATCCTCGTCAGAAATATCAGCACCGATGACCTTGCTCACCTCCGTTCCCAACGAACGTGACGGCAGGTGACTGCCAAAGATGATGCGCTCGGCACCGAGCTCGCGCACAGCCAATTCAATAAAGCCGGCCGTGGGATCGAAGCCCGACGTTTCGACCAGAATATTCTCCGAGTCGCGCACCGCTCGAATCCCCTGCTCCCACTCACCTCCGGCGTGAGCGCAGACGAATTTCTGCTCGGGAAATTTCGCCGCCACCTCAACCAGCTCAGTCGGCGTCGACATCTGCGGCTTGGGTTTTCCACCAGTGACGAACCACGTGTGCTGCATGATGACCCCGTTCAGCCCGGCGATTCGCTCGATCAGAGGCTCGAAATTTTTGTGCGTGCAGGTCAATGCTCCCGGGCCTCCGCCGGCGAAATACACGCCCAACATCGGGCCGTCACGTAGCCACCGGTTGAGTGCATCGAGCGATGCCGACACGTCATTGCCGTTTAGCTGAATCATGCCGAGCATGACATCGGGCCAACGCTCCATGGGCAGCGTCACCAATGACGGATCCTTGCGCACTTCACTTTCAAACTCCGCATCGCCGGTCGTCCCGATTCCAACGTGAGGGAAAAAGCACATCTTCTCGAAGCGCCCATATTTCATTACGCGCATGCTCAGCTCGATGTCATCAATCAGTCGGCTGCCACCGTCCGGCCGATTCTTAGGATGCGAATGCGACGGCGTAAAATACGAATCCCAGATACGATAGTCCGCCATCTGCTCGGCCGATGGTAAGCCGTAAGGCCCAGAAAAATCAGTCATACGCAACGTTCCACCCTCAAGCCAAAATCCCCTTCACCACACGCGGTGGTTCGAATCCCGTTAGGCGCTCCTCCAATCCGCTGCGCTCGTAGAACAATTTCTGGTGATGCAATCCTAACAGATGCAGAATCGTGGCGTGGAAATCGTGCACGCTCACAGGATCTTCGACCACGGCGTGTCCAAAGTCATCGGTCTTGCCGTAGGTGGTTCCGCCTTTAACACCACCACCCGCCATCCACGAGGTAAATGCCTGCATGTTGTGATCGCGCCCCGAAAAGGCGTCACCAGCTTTTTGCGTGGTCGGCGTGCGCCCGAACTCACCACCGTAAACGACCAACGTGCTGTCGAGTAGTCCGCGCTGCTTAAGGTCACGCAACAGGCCGGCGATCGGCTTGTCGGTGCGCCCACATATCGCGCGGTGATTGGAGTTGAGATCGGCGTGACTGTCCCACGGCTGTTCTTCGAGGAAGATTTGCACAAAGCGCACCCCGCGTTCGACCAAGCGGCGCGCCAGCAAACAGCGGCGGCCGTAAGAATCGGTGGCACTCTCACCGACGCCATACATTTCCAGCGTGTGCGGCTTCTCAGCACCGAGATCGAGCGCTTCGCCTGCAGAAAGTTGCATGCGCGATGCCAGACCATACGACTCGATTCGAGCGTCCAGCTCCGGCTGATGCGGCCGTTGAGTGCGATGAATATTATCGAGCTGATTGAGCAAGCTCTTCGCCGATTCCGTCACCGCCGACGGCTGCTCGTACTGCGGCTTAAGATTTAGAATGGGCGATCCGGTCGGCCGAAACCGCGTGCCTTGGAACGTCGGCGGCAGAAAGCCATTGGTCCAGTTGCGCGTGCCGTTCTTGGGCATACCGAGTGGATCGTTAAGCACCACATAGGCCGGCAAGTTTTGATTTTCCGAACCCAATCCGTAAACCGTCCACGAACCAAGCGTCGGGTAGCCCATGAAAAGACGTCCGCTGTGAATCTTGTAGAGCGCGTTGTCGTGATTCGGGTGGTCGGTCCACATCGAATTGATCAGACAAATATCGTCGGCCATTTTCGCGGTGTGCGGCAACACATCCGACATCCACATTCCCGACTGACCGTGGCGGGCGAACTTGTATTGCCCGCCCATCATCACACCGATATCGCCCGGGTTGGAGTTACCGAGATCCTCGATATTTCCCGGATAAGGCTTGCCGTCGAGCCGATCGAGTTCCGGTTTAGGATCGAATAGATCCATCTGGCTCGGACCGCCGTTCATGAACAACTGAATCACCGACTTCGCCTTCGCCGGGTGATGCCCCAACCGTGGTTTCAGATCGGACGGCGGATCAAATGCCGAATGCGCTACCTCCCCCTCCGACCCCAAAGCCTGCGTCCCGCCGAAAAAATCCTGACACAACAACTGCGTCAACGCCGCACCGAACACACCATCACAAGTGCGCGCGAAAAAATCGCGGCGGGTTCTGAACAATGGAGAATTTTGTTTCATCAGGAGATCAGAGATCAGTCAACGTAGAGGAATGCCGCGGAATTGAGTATCGTGTGACAGTAGCTCTCCAAGGGCCCTTCCCTATCGCCTTTCCAGGCCGCTTCTAAATTTCGTAGCGCTTCTATGCCGAGAGTGCGTTCGTTGGCGCTCGGCGACCGGCTCAGCGCCAGTTGATAAACTGCATCGACCGTCGCATCGAGCTCAGGACTTCCGGCGACGAGCTTCTCCACTCGTTGCGCAAAATCGGCTGCGAGTTGGCGAATGTGATCGTTGTTCATCAACATCAGCGATTGCGGCGACACGGTCGAAACGGAACGTATCAGGCAGTTCGGACCCATTTCAGGATAATCGAAAGTGTCCATCATGGTCGGAATCTCGGTGCGCCGGTATTGGAGATAGACGCTACGTCGCCAAGTTCCGTTTTCAGTCGGAACGATACTGACCAGCCCATCGCGATCCACCGACACGCTGTCTGGAGGACCACCGATCGCCAGATCGAGTTGGCCGGAAACGAAATGCAGCGAGTCGCGCAGCGCTTCAGCGTTCATGCGCCGCAGTGGCATCCGCGATAGCAGACGCCCGCGTGGATCGGCCTCAAGCGCCTCATCACTGACTTCGCTCGACTGCCGGTACGTCTGCGAGTTCATGATCAATCGGTGCATTTCCTTGACGCTCCATCCCCGCTCGACAAACTCGATCGCAAGCCAGTCGAGCAGTTCCGGATGCGACGGGCGCTCGCCTTGGATGCCAAAATTTTCCAGCGTCTTCACTAACCCGGTACCGAAGTGATCATGCCAGATGCGATTGACCATCACGCGGGCCGTCAGCGGATGCTCGGGACTGGTCAGCCATCGCGCAAAAGCCAAGCGTCGACCCGTTTTAGGTGTGCCATAAGGAAAAGGAGGTTCGATTTTTAGAGGCGTCTGCCCATCGGTCAGCGCCGACGGCACGCCCGGCCCAACCAGCCGAGTGGACTTGTCATAATCACCGCGACGAAGAATGTAGGTCGGTGACGGTGCACCGCGATCCCACGTCGCACGAATCGCCAGCGGCGGCTCGAGTTGGCGACGAAGCTCGACGATGTCCGCTTCGATCACCGCAATCTCGCGACGCACCGCCAACACTGCAGGCGGTTGCTCGGTGTCCACCACCAGTTCAGCGCGTTGCAATTTCTCGACAAGAATTTTCTGCTCGAGCGAGCGCTGGTTCTCCGCTGTGCGCAGAGCCACGAGCACCGCTTCCTGATCTTCCGCGGGAAGCTCGGGATTGTGTTCGCGCAGCGTCGTCTTCTGCAATTCAGCGGTGGCTTTGCTAAGCGCCGAGTTCAGCGATTTGATTTTTTTATCCAGCGGCGGATTGATCGCCGCGACTTTCTTCACCTGCTCAGGAGTTCCCACTTCCAAGGTGCGCGTTTTAAAACTCAACCAATCGTGCTCGTCGAACGCACCCTGGAATACCGCCTTCATTCGATAGTAATCACGGTGCGGAATCGGATCGTATTTGTGGGTGTGACAGCGCACACAATCCATCGTCAGCCCCATCACTCCGCCACCAACGACATTGATCACATCGGCGATCACACCGATTCGCTCCGGGACGTAGTTCATAGTACGCGACCCGGTCTGATCGATGCCCATGCGCAAAAAGCCGGTGGCGACCAGATTTTCCACCATCTCATCGGTGACTACCTCCGCCTTGTCGACGTCGAGCAATTCATCGCCCGCAAGTTGCTCAACCAGGAAGCGATCGTAGGGCTTGTCCTCGTTGAAAGCATCGATGACATAGTCGCGATATTTCCAAGCCACCTCGCGTAAAGGGTCGGATGACACACCTCCCTCGGAGTCGGCGTAGCCTGCCAGATCGAGCCAGTAGCGCCCCCAGCGTTCGCCGTAGCGCGGCGAATCCAACAGCTGATCGATCATTTTCTGATACCAGTCTGAGTCGTCGCGGCTCCTCCAATGTCGCCACTCGTCCAGCTTCGGCGGCAGCCCGATCAGATCGATGTACGCGCGCCGGATCAGCGTGTCGCGATCGGCCTGCGGAGAAAAGGTCAGACCTTGCTCCTTCAGTTTGCCATGCACAAAATCGTCGACAGAATTTCCATCAGCAGGCTTCTTCGGCGGTTGAAAAGACCAGTGTTGACGGTCTTCGTCTGACACCAGCGGATCCGGTTGCGTGGTCGCCACATCGGCAGCGATGTCGACCACCGGCGCCCCGGCAGAGATCCAGTCCCGCAACTTTTCCACTTCGCCCGATGGCGGTCGTTGCACAAACACTCTCAGCAGGTCTTTTTGCGGCGGACAGGCGTGACTCTCTATGCGTTGAATCATCCGACTGGCATCGGGCTCTCCCGGAACCAGAGCCGGTCCACTTTTCCCACCCGCCAGGATCGCCTCCGCCGTATGCAGTTGCAGTTTGCCATCCTGTCGCCTCGGGCCGTGACATACTGTGCAGCGCAACAGCACCACAGGCAGCACGTCGTGTTGATTTAGTTCGTCCTCAGCAGTCTTCGGCTGGACCTTGAACTTCGCGCCTTCCGCAATCCATTTTCGAATGGTCTCAACTTGCTCGTGAGAAAGCGGGTCGCCCTTCTTCGGCATCTCGCCCTTGTGAACCATTTCGTAGAGATGGCTCTTGTCGGGCTCACCCGCCTCAAACACCGGCCCGCTTTCTCCACCGCGCATCAGGCTCTCCGCCGACGTCAAATTGAGTTCGCCTTTGCGCTTGTCCGCACTGTGACACTCGGTGCAGTGCTGGGTCAGAATCGGTTCAACATGAGTCTCGTAAAACAGGTCATCAGCGTTAGCATGAAGCCCTCCAAAGGCGCAACTCAACAGCGCCACCAGGCGACAAATCTGGCGTCTTGCTGATCTCCTCTTGTGGTCGCACTGGTGCATCACTACGCTCGTTTAGTTTAGCGCTTTCCAATCCCTCTGCCCACCAGCATTCTTCCGCAAATGCGGGAAAGCCCTCGTTCGCTGATCCGGGGAATTCGAAGCAGATCGGCAGCGACTACCAACGAAAAAGGCCGGAGATTAAATCCCCGGCCTTCTTTGATTTTTGTTCGTCGATCAACTTAGAACGTGATCGCCAAACCGCTGAGCAGTTGGAAATCGTTCTTCTCGATTCCGGCCGGCACGTCGCCGTCGTAAACGTTTCGAACCGCCGTACGCAGGCTGATACGGTCGCTGAGTTTGACGTCAAAACCGGCCTGGGCATCGACTACGATGTTGTCCGTATTGTCGACATCAAGCACGGCTCCGGCCGACTGCCAGAACTTTAGATTTTCGCTGACCTGCAAGGTGAAACGCTCACCGACATAGACGCCGAAGTAATCGCTTTGCACACCCGATTGATCTTCGAACGTATAAGAAGGACCGGCTTCGACCGCGAGCGTCGCTACTTCATTTTTGATCAGGTAGATACCGGCAAGAATCGCAGGAGTAACCCGATAATCGAGCTCGCTGATCGCGTCGTAGAAAAAGTCAGCACGGCCACCGAGATAGAATCGCTCATTGAGCAGTTTGTTATACTGTCCAGAAGCGAAAGCTAACTCGCGATTGACCACGCCATTGCTTTCCCCGTAAGCACCACCGGCAGCGAGGTAGATCTCGCTATAATCACCAAGGTAGGTCGCAGCCAGATCGGCGGCGATACCCAGCGTGTCGCTGTTGCCATCCGTAAACGAACCGGTAACTCCGAGACTGACGTCCCAGGGATTTCCAGCAACAGCCGCGCTGGTCACGACACCTTTCGGCCCCGTGCTGGCAGGCATCGGCTTAACCGGTCCAAGCGCGAACGACAAACCGGTGAACAATCCAAAGTCGTTTTTTTCCTGTCCTGCTGCGGGCAACGGATCGTAGCGGTCTTGAGCGTAGATACGCAAGCTCCAGCGATCCGACAGACGAGTCTCGATGCCCGCGTCGGCAACGATATAGTAGTTGTCGAAATCTTCGGCCTCAGTCGTAAACGAAACCGATTGAAACAGCGACAGAGTCTCAGTCAGCTGATGAGTAAAACGCTCAGCGAAGCGGACGGTCAGATAGTCTGCTTTGACGCCGCCTACCTCTTCCCAAAGATATCCGGGACCAGCTTCGATGGCGAGCTTGGTGCGATCGCTCTTGATCAGGTAGAACCCAATCAGCGGACCGACATTGATACGATAATCGACGGCAGCAATGTCATCGTAGAGAAAATCGGCGAGTCCGCCGAGATAGAGCCTTTCGCTGAGTAGCAGATTGTACTGCGCGAAACTGTATAGCGATTCACTGGTGGTGACATCCGTGTCTTCGCTATAGTAAAAATCGGTTCCGAGGAAGATTTCATCGTAGGCGGTGAGGCTCTCGGCACGAAAACCGACATGCGCATTGAGCGTGTCCGAATTGCCGTCCGTGAGTCCGACACCGGCATTGAGGGAAGATTTCCAGTCACCCGAACGTTCGTCCTTGGCAGTGGCGTCTTGGCCGTTGGCACTGAGTGTGGATAGTACTATCGCAAGCGTGATTCCGCGCAGTGTTTTGTGGAGGGGTCTTTTATTTGTCATTGTCATTGGGGATTACTAGTAAGTTGCTTGGTATTTTTGGTCTTCTCAATAGGCCTGGATACACGCCGATCTTGTCCACAGATCCGCCGGCTGCGCACGTCGGAAAAGTTTAAAAGGAGCGCATCCCTAGCACCCGTCAGCAGTCAATCAACGAAAATTTCCCGACGCTCATCCCGCATTTGCGTTCGCATACCGCCATTCGGCGCTTCGCTCACTCCCGCTCCCTACGCCACTTGGCGAAGCTGTCGATGTATGACCAACGGAAAGCCTTGTCCTTGCGATAGGGC
>JBBKXR010000307.1:0-30387 GCA_037969585.1 Verrucomicrobiales bacterium | reverse complement strand
GCTCAACACCCTGATCAATCTCAAGCTGGCCGGCTCCGCCTGTGCCGCCGAAGCCGAAGGCAGCGGTGACGACGACTACCGCGCGCTGGTCTGTGTGTTCCTGTTCGGAGGCAATGACTCGTTTAACATGTTGGTACCGACCTCTGACGAAGAATACGGCCACTACACCAAAACCCGCGGTGACCTCGCCCTGCCCAGAACCGGCGCCGATGCACTCCTCGAACTCAAGGACAGCGGCATCGCCGGGCGAAATTTTGCAGTGCATCCGGCCGCGGCTGCGCTGCGTTCGCTTTACCATCAGGGCAAGCTGGCCTTCGTCTCGAACGTCGGAACTCTGGTCGAGCCGACCAGCGTTGAGCAGTACAAGAAGAAAAACGTTCGCCTGCCTAAATCGTTATTCTCGCACAACGACCAACGCGATCAGTGGCAGACTTCCGTGCCACAGATGCGCGGCTCCGAAGGTTGGCTCGGCCGTGCCGCCGACCTCATGCAGGGCAGCGTCGACCGCAACAGTGTGTCGATGAATGTGTCTCTGTCAGGCAATAACCTGCTACAAACCGGCCGCACCTCGACCGCTTACAACATCACGCCGCAAGGCAGTGTCGGTCTGAATAACCCCCTCGCCCGCGAGTTGTTTCCCGCCGGCAGCATGGAAGAGCCAAAGTCGGAAAACGACGCCGCTCAGCGCAGTCTTTTCGAATCCGTGTTCGCCCGCGCCACCCGCGACAGCATTCTCAAGGACCGCACTTTTTCGGAAGCATTCAACGAGGTCACGCTTAAAAATGCCGCGCCGCAAAACAACCCGCTCGCCGATCAGTTGCACGCCATCGCCCGCACTATCGGTGCCCGCAAAAAGCTCGGTCAGAAACGGCAGACGTTCTTCGTCATGCTCAACGGATGGGACACTCACCAGGAGCTACTCGACTCTCATCAGCTCCTGCTCAGCAACTTGGGCCGGGCGCTGATGTCCTTCCAGAAATCACTCGCCGAACTCGACGTCGAGAAAAACGTGACCACCTTCACCTGCTCCGATTTTGGACGCACCCTGCGTTCCAATGGCCGCGGTAGCGATCACGCCTGGGGAGGCAACGCGATGGTCATGGGCGGCGCCGTTCAGGGCGGGAGAATCTACGGCGACTACCCCGAGGCACTGGTGCTCAACGACGGTCTCGACGTCGGCAACAATGGACGGCTGCTACCGACCACGTCGTGCGACGCCTATTTCTGCGAACTGCTGCGCTGGTTCGGAGTGCCCGCTGGGGAGATGGCCAACGTGCTGCCCAACGTCACCAATTTCCTCGACCCCAAGTCAGCAGATGCGCCAATCGGTTTCCTGGCTTGACTTGTCAGGCTGTATTCAGATAACAGGATTAGGATGACCACCTACGAAATAAAGTCCTATTCTGTGAAACTGATTTCCAGGTTCAATGACTATAACACCGGAGCCATCATCTCGTTTTGTTCAGATGATCAAGTTCAAATCGAGCTGCGTTTCCTCTATGACGGATATCCCTGTCCCCCATCCCAAGCCGAGGGCAGGCACTTATTTGTTTTCTTTCCTTACCAAGCTCTGGAGAACACACTTTATCTTCTCAATACTCATAAGGAAAATATCCTCACCTTTGACGGATCTAAGGCTGAACTCATATCCACCCCCCTGGCCTGACAATTCCGTTCGGATAAGCGGAATCACTCCTCGCGAACGATCTCAATCCCATTCAGCACCGGCAGCTGGCTTTTGGGGACGTCTTTATCTTTCGCCATCTGCTCTACAACGAGTAGATCTTTGACTTCGATGTGTTCGAATTCGAGCACTTGAGGAACGCGCGATTGATTCGATACCGCGATGTTTTCGGCGACCGATTTGCCTTGCAAGCGCAGATTGAATTGACGCTCTCCCGCACCGCTCTCCGGTGACAGCATGTGCAGACGCACACGGTATTTCGCCGGCGCATCGCCTTCGGCGAGCAACGGAATACGGGCCATCAGCAAACCTTCAGCAGCAGAAGCATAGAGCCAATCTGGCCCAGCTCTATCGGCGGCTGCGGTCGCCGCCTCGAATTCGCCGCTGTCACTGTTGACGCTGGTAAAGCCACCTCCCTCGGCAAAGGCAGGCTTGATATCAATGCCGAGATCGAGACTCGTGGCACGATCGGGGCGCGGCCTCGGGTAGGCGATCCACGGCGTGCCATTGGTATCGCGGCGATCACCGGGAGCGCCGAGATTGAGCGCCATGGACTTGACCGGCAACTGGTCGCCAACCGAGCTGAACATTGCCCAGTCCTGCCGCTCGGCGACCGGCTCCATGACGATGGTCGAAGCGATAGAAAAAAGGCAAACGCAACCGGCGCTCGACTCGGGAATGCTGATCAATCCATTGGCCGGGATCGCATTGATCCAACAGCCGGTGCGGTGACCGGCAAAATGTTTGGTGCCGATGTCCTGCTCGAGGTCGTAGAACCCGGTGAAGCCCGAACGAAACGTAAGCAAATTCGGCGTGCCGGCGATCATCCCGCAGTGATGCCCGGAACGCATCATGCTCCACGGCACGTCCTCACCGGTGAGCGGGTGCTTACGGGTTTTCTGTTTTCCGGTATAAAGATCGTACGCCCAGGGCTCGGCGATAATCTCATCTTCGATGATGATCGGCCGATGACGATAGTTACCATCTTTGGCCCACAATTTGGTGCCATTGTCGCCTGACAAAGCCACCAAGCGACGCTTCTCGAACTCGCCATCCATGAACTGTTTCCAGTAGTGTCCGTTGGCATTGGCACCGCACAGCAAGAGCACGTTGTTGCGAAACAGCAGCGAGAGTTTTCCGCCACCGATGCCAATATCGCTGCAGTCGGTTACGTCGACGGCTTTTTCCCAGAGCTTTTCTCCGCTGCGACTGTTGATCGCCACCGCCAGCCGAAGGTCCTGCTTTTTTAGTTCGGCTTCCGCCGCCTTCTGTTCTTCAGCACTCAGATTTTCGAACTTGGATTTGTCCTGATTGAGAATCGCCTGCCGCTGATCAGCGGTGATACTGCTATCGATGAAATAAACCGTGTTGTCACCGATGGCGATGGTCTGGTGCTCGATGGTCTTGCCCGTGTAGTGCCAGAGCAGCTTGCCGCTGGCGACATCGATGGCAAAAACGCCATCGGTCGAGTCCTTAGTCGCACGCCCTCGACGCCGGGCACGTTCTTCGATTTCCTCACGGACGGTGGAGCTGCCGAAAAGGATTCCGTCTTTGTAGGAAACGTAACCCCACTCATGATTGCCACCGCGAACAGTCTCCGGCAACTGATGGCGGGCGATCTCTTTTCCGCTGGCGGAATCCAGTTCGACGCAGACTTCCTTTTCCATAAAGAACAGACTGTCATCGCTGGCGACCAGGTTACCGGGATTCTGATTCTGAAAAACGCCGGTGCGTACCGAATCGGGATTATCCCGCGCCCACAGGAACAACCCGTTGTAAGCGTCGTATGCCATGATTTGGCTTTCACCCTGAGCAATCAGCCGACCGTTGATTGCCAGAGGCGCGACCGCCCCATCATGGCGATTGACCATGTCACCCTCGCCGGGATCACCGAACCAGAGCACGCCCAAGCCACCTTTGACGCGGTAGTCGTAACTGCACGCGGTGTTGCCGGCCTCACCATACTGATGCGACCAACTTCCCGCACCGGGCAACGCTCCGCGTTCGAGCAGTGCCAGACCGTTTTCGTTTCGTGTCGTTGCTTGATCGGTGAGTCCCAGTGAGCCGAGGGCGTCAGCGTGTTCGGCATCGACCACCGCCGTTCCACCTAGTGGTTTTATTTTTGTCGCCAGCTTCTGCGCATCGATTCCGTCGGGAAATTCTCCGGTTTTCACCAGCGTGTCGGAGACCACCAAGTTGGCAAAATAGTTGGCGTAGGGAATGTCGCTAAGCGGCCCGTGATGAATCGATATCCGCGTCCCATAGTACCCAGCTGAGGCAAGCTTTTGACGAGCGCTGTCAACTTTGGCGGCATCCGGTTCGATGGCACAGATCTCAAGATCGCTGCGCTTAGCCAGTTCGAACGCCAGCCGACCGTCTTCGTTGCCGACGACCAGACAAAAGCCGCGAGTGACGCCAGCTGTATCGATAATCTTCTGCGCGGCGTCAGCATAAACACTCGTCAAATCGTCTTGCGGGTAAGGGGTCTCGACTAGTGGCGCGGCCGGTGTGGGCTTCGAATTTCCACTGCCAAAGCAGACGACGTCGCCGCTGGTGGTGCTGACGATCAATTTACCGTTGGCGACCGCAAGCCCGCCGGCCTCTCCGGAAACCGTTTCCCGCCAGCGCTCGGCACCGGTTTCGATGTCGTAGGCAATCACTGAATCGACACCGCCCGCGATAAGTTGATCGCCGGCAACGATGAGTCGCGATTCGCAGGCAGAATCCACCGACCAGACGATCCCCGCCGATTGCAGTGCCTTCAGCCTGTCGTTCGCAGCGACTATTTTTGCCTTCATCTCGTCGGCCTCAGCCTTGTCTTTGATCGAGCCAACCGATCTGCCCCAATTGTAGACATCCAGCTCCAGATTGTGCCGTTCGCGACTGGCAACCGCATACGCGTTCCGATCGAGGCGGGTGATCTGCGTGCCGTTGGCAGCATACGCGGCGTCGCCAGCAACAGTCAGCTGATGACCGGCGAACCAGCCGAAGCCGACATCGCCCTTTACCTGATCCATCGCCAGAACATGGTGGGCACCCCACGCATAAATCTGCCCGTCCGCGAGCAGTGCCTGGGTGCCGCCGACGACACCCCCGGCATCCCGACGCCACGAATGATTCTTTTTGTGCATCAACTCGCCGGTCGCACGATCGAACACGGCCGGCAGCGATCGACCCGACGGCACGACAAGAATATCGTCCGTGGTCAAAAGGTAACCCTGCGGCGACAAATCGTTCCGCGCCGCCTCCGTCTGACTGATGTTATCGACCTTCCAGATCAGCTCACCGGTCTCTGCATTCACCGCATAAAGAAACACGACCTCGTGAGGAAAAATCCCCGCTCCGAAGTAAGCGACCGCGCCATGATTTTCGTCGGCTTGCACGGCAACCCCGGTGCGAACCGGCCATCGTGAGATCATCTGTTGCCGCCCCAGCAGTCGGCTGCCGTCGGGACCGGGACGCTGCTTCCACACCAGCGATCCATCGGTAGCGTTAACGCAGTAGGCATGTCCGTCGTCCGAACCGAAGTAAACCCGTTCCTCGAAAACTGTCGGCGCGAGTCGAATCGGACCTTCGCTGAAAAACGTCCAGACCTGTTTTCCAGTCGCCAGATCGACGCAGCGCATCTGGTGATCGACCGAAGAACCGTAGAACAGGTGGTCACCGACTACAGCGACATGAAATGCGTCGTCGAAGGTCATGCGCGAACGCAGCTTCTTTTTTTCGAACTCGCGCCCCTGTGGGCCCGGCCACGATTTCTGCGGAGCTTCCGTCGGCGAGGCCGTCCATTGTTGAGAGAGTGGAAAGGCCAGGGACTCACCGACCGCGCCGACCCTGGCGTTACTTTTTAAGTACGTCGGCCAATCGTCCGCCCGCAGCGCATTGGCGGTAAAGAGAATACACAGCACGAGGGTGCATCGGAGCTTTGGCGAGAGCGCTGTCATAGCTTTGATGGTCCGACCTTGGCGAGTTCTCGACAAGAATATAAGCCGCCGCGATTGAGGCATCGCCACCGATATCAATGACCAAGATTGAAAGAAAAATGTTTTAACGAAGAAATGGCCCGAAAAATGCTTGCGTTACGCCTTGCAACAGATGATTCTGGCGCACCATGTCAGGCCAAAGTTTTGAGCAATCCCAGTCGCTGAATCTTCAGCAGACGATTGCGCCACAGATGCAGCAGAGCTTGCAGGTGCTTCAGGCACCGACCCTTGAGCTTCGCCATTTGATCCAAATGGAACTTGAGAGCAATCCGACCCTTGAAGACGAGACCGTCGAAATTTCACTGGAAGACACGGTCGACGTCGATGCTGACGAGAAAGACAGCGAGAGCAAGAGCGATGACGACGAGCTCAACGACGGTTTCGAAGAAGAGTTCGCCGCACTTTCTCAACTCGACGACGAATGGCGGGAAAGCATGGCCCAGTCCCGGCAGCACACATCGCGATCAGATGACGCCGAAGAGAAGCACCAGTTCCTGATGGATTCCTTAACGGAGCCTATCACTCTCCAGGAACACCTGATGACTCAGTTAGGACTCGCCGACGCAACTCCTGACGAGCGAGCACTGGCCGAACGATTGGTTGGAAATATCGATGACGACGGATTTCTCGCTTTCCCAATCGAGGACATGTGTTTCGACCTGGGAATTCCTTTGCGCGATCTGGAAATTGCCAAGGCTTTGGTTCAGTCCTTCGATCCAGTTGGTGTCGGCTCAGAAACCCTCGCCGAGTGCCTGCTGATTCAACTCGAACGCCTCGACAAACGGCTCAGTCTCGAATACCGAATCGTCGAACATCATCTCGATGACCTTGCGCGCAATCGCTTCCCATTGATCGCCCGCAAACTTGGTGTCAGTGCCGAACAGATATCGAAGGCCGCAGAGTTTATCAGCAGTCTCAATCCGAAACCCGGCGCATGTTTTTCCGCGACCAGCAACGTCTACGTCACCCCCGATGTGGTCGTCGAACGAGTCGGTGATGATTACAACGTCACCCTGACCAACGAACAAATTCCGCACCTGCGCATCAGCAATTCTTACAAGGAAATCATGTCGCAGAGTGGCACTGGCCGGGAGGCGCGAGGCTATATCCGCGACAAGATCCGCAACGGCAAATTTCTCATCCGCAGTATTCACCAGCGCCAGCAGACCATCGAGAATATCGCCCGCCAGATCGTCGAACGACAACGCGGATTTCTCGATAAAGGGCCGAGCCAACTCAAGCCCATGAACATGGCGCAAATCGCCGAAACGGTGGGCGTTCACGAGACCACCGTCAGCCGCGCGGTTTCCGGAAAGTACATCGCTACGCCACACGGAGTGTTCGAAATGAAGTACTTCTTCACCTCTGGCTACAGCACCGACGACGGCGATACCGTCAGCAACACCAGCGTCAAGCAGGCACTGGCTGATCTCGTCGCCGACGAAGATCCCGCAAAACCCTTCAGCGACGCACGCATCGTCAGCGAGTTAGAGAAAAAAGGCCTGAAGATCGCCAGACGCACAGTTGCGAAATACCGCGATGCACTGAACATACTGCCCTCCCATCTGCGAAAACGCTACGACTAGCCCCGCTCAACGAGAAAATGATTACCGAAGACACGATCCGAAAAGCTCTAGCCAAAGTTAATTACCCCGGCTTCAGCCGCGACATCGTGTCTTTCGGTCTGATCAAAAAGATCGTTGTCGATGGCGCCGACGTGCGTGTCGACATGTCGATCGCAACTCGTGATCCTGCCGTTCCCGAGGAAATTTACAAGAACGCCCGCGTCGCCCTCGACGGCGTCGACGGCGTCGGTAAGATTGATCTTCAGATCGATGTCAAAGAACCGCCGCAGCCGGCCGAACAACAAGGCGGCACTGCCGAAAAGCTCGGCCAGTCTCGCTTGCCTGGCATCAAGAAAGTCATCGCCGTGGCATCCGGCAAAGGTGGTGTCGGCAAGTCCACCGTCGCCGCTAATCTCGCGATTTCGCTCGCGCAGAGTGGTGCCGCTGTCGGCCTCTGCGATTGCGACCTCTACGGTCCCAGCGTGGCGCTGATGTTCGGCTCCAAAGCGCAACCGATGGCCGATGCTGAAAACAACATCATGGCCATCGAAGCTCACGGTATCAAACTGATGTCGATGGGTTTTCTGCTCGGCGACGATTCGCCGGCCATCGTTCGCGGCCCGATCGCGACCCGCTACACCCAGCAGTTTCTCCGCCAGGTTGCCTGGGGCGAACTCGACTACCTGATTCTCGACTTGCCGCCGGGCACTGGCGACATTCAACTGACGATCGTGCAGACCGTCGCCGTCGACGGCGCCGTCATCGTCACCACGCCGCAGGAAATGGCCCTGATCGACGCCCGCAAGGCGATGGCGATGTTTCAAAAGGTCAACGTGCCCATCACTGGGATCATTGAGAACATGTGCTGGTTCGACAGCCCCAGCGATGGCGAGCGCTACCACATTTTCGGCAAAGGCGGTGGCGCAGCCGAAGCGGAAAAACTCGGCATTCCCCTGCTCGGCCAGATCCCGATCGACATCGACACCCGCGAACGCGGCGACCGTGGCGAACCCGTGGCTCTGGCGTCACGCGACGACAACAAAATCAGCGCGGCATTCCACGACATCGCTGAAAAGGTCGCCACGGCGGTGGCCTGAGCGACAACGATGCCGGGCGGAGTCCCTGAATCGGGCAATTGCCAAGTTCGCCAAATCGTGGCAAAAACTGCTCATGCCTGCCGATTTCAGCTCAAGCTCATCTTCCGACTCTTCCTCGATCTCGCGTCGCCGTATTCTCACCGGTGCCGCATTGGCTACGGGTGCCGCGGCGGCTTCACTGCCCGGCAACCACGCTCACGCTGAAGTCGCGAAAGCCGGTGTGTCTAAGCCCGGAGAGTTCATTTACTGCCTCAACACCAGTACGATCCGCGGTCAGGAACTTTCGATTACCGAGGAGGTCGACATCGCTGGCAAAGCCGGCTACGACGCGATCGAACCGTGGCTGCGCAAGATTAACGCCTACGTCGAAGAGGGCGGCTCTCTGAAAGATCTCGGCAAACGCATCGCCGATCACGGCTTGACCGTGGAGAGCGGCATCGGCTTTGCCAAGTGGATCGTCGATGACGATGCCGAACGTGCCAAAGGTCTCGAAGAGGCGAAACGCGACATGGACACGCTCGCGCAGATCGGCGGCAAACGACTCGCCGCACCTCCTGCAGGAGCCACTAACGAAGCCGGTCTCGACCTTTTCAAAGCCGCTGAGCGCTATCGTGCGTTGCTCGAACTCGGCGACGAAATGAATGTCGTGCCACAGGTCGAAGTCTGGGGATTTTCCAAAAATCTCAGCCGCCTCGGAGAATCGGTATTTGTCGCTATCGAAGCCGGCCACCCGAACGCCTGCCTGCTCGGTGACGTCTACCACATCTACAAAGGCGGATCTGATTTCCACGGACTCGGGATGCTCAGCGCGAACGCTCTGCAAGCCTTCCACATGAACGACTATCCCGCCGATCCACCGCGCGCCACCATCACTGACGCCGATCGAGTCTACCCCGGCGACGGCGTCGCACCGATTGGCGAAATCCTCAACCTGTTCCGCTCCGTCGGTGCCTACCCTGCCTTGTCGCTGGAACTTTTCAACAAAACTTACTGGGCGCAGGATCCGATGGAAGTTGCCAAGACCGGCTTGGATAAGATGCGTCAGGCGGTGGCTGATTCTGAGTAGTATGCGACAAAAACGGAGTGCGCGTGGCTTGCCACCGCCCTCGAATCGTCAAACACCGAACTTCGACCGAACAGCTCACTGAGGCTTGCCTCCGTCCCCGCCCCCACTGGTCAGAACGACCGACTCCGCTAAAAGCCTCGCCACCGACGGCGCTATTCGCAACTTGTCGAGCGAGACGATAGACTGAGCTGTGGCAAGCCACAGCACTCCAAACCTCACGGATTTCGCGTTCCTTCTATCGCCTCGGCGTAGCAATCTTCCAGCGCCCCGATCGCCTGCTCGAAGCCAAACTTTTCACGCACCGAGTCGTGAGCCTGAGTGGATAGCTTTTCCAACAGCCCCGGTTCTTCCAACAGCCGCAATATCGCGTCGGCGAGTTGCTCGGGACTCTTCTCGGGCACCAATAGTCCGTCTACGCCATCCGTGACCGCCTCGGGAATGCCGCCGTGCGTGGTCGCGACGATTGGCAATCCGGCGGCCATCGCTTCAAGCATCGCGTTTGGGACACCTTCCTGATCCTCGGTTTCGGTCAGCTCACTGGGGTGCAAAAAAGCATGCGCCTTGTCCATTTCAGCCATCAGCTGCTGCTGGTTCACCCAGCCGCAAACCTCAACATTTTCCGATAGGCCGGCCTCAGCGACCGCCGTTTTGAAGCGCTTGGCATCGGGACCATCCCCGCACAGCACGAACTTGAGCTTGGGGTAGCGCTCAACGACTTTCGGCAAAGCTTCAAGCGTGGTGAACAACCCCTTTTTCGGAATCAAGCGGCAGGCTTGCAGCAATCGCCAGTCGCCGTTTTCGGCTGCCGAACGTTTGCGAAAATTAATCCGATCGAGCGGCACCGGCGTGCGATTCAGACGCAACTTCTCAGGCGGGCAGCCGAGCTCGCGCAATCGATCCAACAAGGACTCGCTGCGCGCCAACACCAGCTTGGCTTCGGCAAAAACCTCCTTCAAGCCCGCGACGTATTCCGGGTCGTCGATGAACTTCACCACATCGACGCCGTGAAACGAGACCAGCCACGGCACGCCGGCGGCCTTGATCATGTGCCGGTACTTGACCGCCTTGTGCCCGTAGTAAACGTGAATCAAAGCCGGTTCGACCGACGCTAACAAATCCACCAAATCGTAAGGATGGTAATAAGCTCCCTGCATGCCCACGTAGCCGATCGGGCGTGGCGGAGGCCACTGCTTGACGACGTGCTTGTACCAAAAGCGCAGCAGGAAATTACCCCGATACCGCGGCCGCTCGCGCTTCTCCATTTCGACCACCGATTCGATCGGGAACTGATCGAGATTCTGCACCTTTTCCGCGAAGACAGTGGTCCGATGGCGCTGCAAATTCGCCATCTGCCGGTAGAGGCTTTGCATCTCACGCTTCAGATAAGTGCCGCACAAACTGACCACCAGGGGGCGGGCGTCTGGAGCTTCACTATCGGGCGGTACACTCATCTACTCGACGTCGTGTATCGGCATTGCCATCAATTCCTGATAGTGCCCTTCCAACCGGGCGATCTGCTGAGCGACGTCAAAATTCTCTCGAATCGCCATCGCCGCCGCCGCACCCATCGTCTGCCATCGGCCAAAGTCCGCCGCCAGTTCGCGCAAACATCCGAGCAAAGCAGCTTCATCATCCTCGGCTACGAGTAATCCGGTTTTGCCATTCTCGACCGCTTCCGGAATGCCGCCGTGAAGCGTCGCTAACACCGGTAACCCGGTCGCCATCGCCTCGAGCATCGCGTTCGGAATGCCCTCCTGATTTTTGTCAGCAGTGAGCCGGCTGGGGTGAATGAAAATGTGCGCACTGTGAAAAAGGTCGCGCAATTCCTCGCCACTGAGAAACCCGACCAAGTTCACGCATTCCGAAATGCCAAGCTCCGCCGCCTGCTTCGCAATGGCTTCGCGAAGCGGCCCGTCGCCGGCGATAGTCAACTTCGCTCCGGGGTGATCAGCCGCAAATGCAGCGAACACTCGTAGCGTGACATCGAGGCCCTTTTTTTCGATCAATCGGCACGCCTGAACCAGATGCCAGGGGTCGCCAGTCGTCGGCGCCGCCCGCTCGATGTAAGGAAACTCATCGGCCGGAATCGCCGTGCGATTGAGGCGGATCTTTTCCTCCGGACAACCGAGTTCGATCAAGCGCTGCTTGAGACTTTCCGAACGAGCCATCACCATCGGCAAAAATTGCAGCATGTCGCGCAAGCGATCGATGTAGCCCGGCTGATCCTCGCGCGGCTGCACGTCCATGCCGTGAAACGACACCACGGTCGGCTTCGGCCAACGCTTCAGAACCGGCAAAAGATGCACACCAGTGTGGCCAAAATAGACGTGCATCATATCAGCCTCGCGTGCCGCAAGAATCCGATTAAGAACGCCGTATTCTCCGCGATAAACGATAGCCGGCTCTTTGCGTATATATTTCAGCCAGAACCTTCTGACGAAATTACTACGCACCGGGCGGTGAATCTCAACATCGTCGAACGGGAACTTCTTTTCGCACTTTCGCTCCTTGGCGATGACGAAAGTGTCCACCTCCCGCAGCCCGCTCACCTGCCGGTAGATATGCAGCATCTCCGGCTTGAGAAACGTGGTGCAGTAGCTGGCGACGACAGGCTTCGACATTCGGGAAGAAGTTTTAAGTGGTCAGTTTTAAGCTTTCAGACCGGAACACTCGGCCAACCGACGCCCTCACAGTGACATCGCTGCCCGCTACGCATCTTCCCAGCGTTCGAAAACCCCGTGCTATCATGCGGAATCCCGTCGGGAATCTGCGTCGAGTGGATCGGCCGAGCGGCGGTTTTCATGGGACTCGTCAAAATTCAACTCCTGGCTCCTAGAATCAATCAAAGCGTTTGTGGGAAACTTCCGCCAGTCGATCCCGCAACACCTCGAGACCTTCACCAGTGTCGGCCGAAATTGGGATAATCTCGATTTTTGGAAAGCGCGCCTGGAGAACCTTCAGCGCCTCGGCGCTCTCCGGCAAATCGATCTTATTGGCGACGATCAGCCACGGACGCGTGGCCAATTCCTCGTCGTAAAGATTCACCTCGGTACGCAGCATTTGAATGTCCGAGACCGGGTCGCGACCATCGACAGCCGCAAGATCGACCACGAACAGCAGCAGGCGACAGCGCGTGATGTGCCGCAAAAATTCATGCCCCAGACCGATGTTAGCGTGTGCGCCTTCGATCAAACCCGGTATGTCGGCAACCGTCGCTCGACGATAGCCATCGAAGTCGACCACGCCGACCATCGGCTTGAGCGTGGTGAACGGATAGGCAGCTACTTTTGGTCTAGCCGCCGACAGGGCGCACAGCAGCGTCGACTTGCCGGCATTGGGGAATCCCACCAATCCTGCATCGGCGATCTTGCGTAACTCCAGGTAAAACCAACCTTCCTCGCCAGGCACGCCCGGCACAGCCTCGATTGGCGTCTGGTTGGTCGACGTTTTGAAATGCCAGTTGCCCTTGCCGCCAGCACCGCCCTTGCAGAGTACAAATTTTTGATCAGGATCGACGAGGTCGATAATCAACTCTCTCCCCACCTCTTCAGCTGCTTCGCCGGACTCAGCATCGTCATTCTCAAGAGGTTCGCCATCAACTTCCTCCGCAGCGCCGATATCAGCGGAGTCATCCCATTCGTCCTCTCCGAGTTCGTCCGATTCCGTTACAGCCCCAGGAGGTGGCGCATCACGATAGATCACCGTCCCTTGCGGAACCTTCAGTATCAGATCTTTGCCGGATTTTCCGGTGCAACGATTGGCGCCGCCACCGACACCGAACGGTGCCGTCTGCTTCTGTTGGAAAAAGAATTGCTTCAAGTTGTCGGTATGGTGATCAACTTGCAGCACGATATCGCCGCCGTTACCGCCGTCACCGCCGTCGGGGCCGCCCTTGGGGATGAACTTGGCACGCCGGAAGCTGACCTTGCCATTTCCGCCGTCGCCGGCCTTGGCGTAGATCTTTATATGGTCGACAAACATGAGACTGCCATTGTCCGCACTTCGGAGGCAAACGCAAGTGCTGAGCGGCGGGCAACCGAGACTACCAGAAGTGATGCCTGCGATGAGATTCCCGCACTACCTGCCGTCTTGCGACGACCAGAAAGTAAATTTGATCTCCTGATCCAATCCAGTGCGTTGGCGGGCGTGCCAAAGGCTGTCGCCATGCGGGAATGCACTCCGGGAACGACAACCGCACGACACTCGCAAACCGATCAGGAGATTCCTGCTACTTTTCACAGCGACATGCTTATTGTTCCAACTGATCGAGATGCCCTTTTCGCGTCTCGTCGCTGTTTTGCTTCGCCTGCCAGAAATCACCGCTGTCGACGTCCAGGCAAGTCAGCCAACCCGCGCCGTAAACCCAAGTATCGATGCAAATGGTATGCCCGTAGCTGAGCGGCCAGCCGCTGTCCTGCGCCGTATGACCGCAGATCACAGTTTTTCCGGAAATGTGGGGACCGTTGTCAGCAATACGCTCCCAGTAGAGCGTCATTTCGTCCTGCTCCTCCATGGGCACGTCCGGATGCACTCCGGCATGCACGAAAATGTGGGTATCGTTCTCGTAGTAAGAGCGGCAGCGATTTTCGAAAAAATCCCAGTGGGAAGCCGGAACTGCATTAAATCCCGGCTCTTTCGAATCACGCAGATACGATTCGATGGTGTCGACACCGCCCACAGCCGTCCACGAGAACACTTTGTGCCGATCATCGCGGGCCTCGCACATCATCTGGTCGTGATTGCCGCGCAGCGCGATCAATTTGCCGTTCGCCTCGCGCTGACGCAGCAGTTCCACAACCCGCTTCGAATCCGGCCCCCGGTCGACGTAGTCGCCGAGCGTGACAATCATGTCATCGTCCGTGATCTCCACGAATTCGACCAGGCGGCGCAGAGCGTCGAAGCACCCGTGTATATCGCCGATGGCCAGTAAACGTTTCGTCATACCTCGCGAGAGCTGTCAACCCAATCGCCTTACTTGGCAAGCGAACGATACAGGTCGAACGTTTGCTGAGCGATCGCCGACCAGCTGAAATGCTCGATCACTCGCCGCCGTCCCGCTTTGCCCATCCGCGCGCGCAGTTCGGCGTCTCCCATCAAGCGGTTAACCGCCGCAGCGAGATCCGCCGCAAACACCTCAGGATGGGTCGCCTCAAAAGGACTCTCCGACATTTGCTCGAGCGGCACCTGCAAACCGGTCTCGCCATCGAGAACCACCTCCTTCATGCCCCCGACCTGCGACGCAACCACTGCCGTCTCGCAGGCCATCGCTTCGAGATTAATGATCCCGAACGGTTCGTAAATCGAAGGACAGCAGAAAACATCCGCCGCCGAGTAGAGGGCGATCTTGGTTGGGTTGTCGACCATCTCGTCGATCCATACGATGCCATCCCGCTTTTGTTGTTGCCCCTCGATGGCTACCTTCATCTCTTGAGCGATGGCTTCGGTATCCGGCGCACCAGCACACAGAACTACCTGAAAGCCCGGGTCGAAATGCTCGATCGCATTTACCAGGTGAATGATCCCTTTTTGGCGTGTGATGCGACCGACAAAAAGAACAAATGGACGAGCCGGATCGATCCCGAAACGTTCCAACACCGCAGGATCCGCTGTCGGCTGATATTCGTCCGGATCGATGCCGTTATAGATCACCGGCACCTTCGACTCATCGACATCGAACAGACGCAAGATGTCTTCCCGCGTTTCCTGTGAAACCGCAATCACCGCGTCCGCCATTTCGATCGCTGTTTTTTCCAGCCAGCAGGTAAAGTCGTAACCACCAGCAAGTTGCTCGCGTTTCCACGGACGCAGCGGTTCAAGTGAATGCACGGTCAGCACCAGCGGAATGCCGTAGTTCAGCTTCGCCAGAATGCCACCGAAGTGGGAATACCACGTGTGCAGATGGACCACATCCGCATCGATGTTGCGGGTATTGAAACTGAGGCAATTTTCCAGCGCGGCGAACACTGACTGCAACTCCTTCGGGGCCGTGTAGTCACTCTTATCAGCCTGCTCGCCATGAACTTCAAGGTTGGCCTCGCTAACTTGCTGATCGCCAAAACAGCGCACCTCCACCTCGCAAAGCTTAGCCAGCTCGCTTGCCAAGTATTCGACATGAACGCCTGCGCCGCCGTAAACATTGGGCGGAAATTCATTGGTAAGAAGGAGACATTTCATGGCTGGGAGAGGCCCTTCTTAGCGGTCACGCACATTAGTTTCAAGCAGAGCGCCGCCCTATTCTGCCGCCAAACCTGCCGCCAAATTCTAGTCGAAGTCAGAACTCGACCGTCGATTTCCACTCCGCCACATCAACTTGGCCCTTCGTTCGTCCACGCAGCGCCTCACACAGACTTTCAGACTGCGTCGGCTCACCGTGAACCAGCCAGACCCGCTCCTTGGAACCGCCCATTGCGTCGAAATATTCGAGTAGTTCACTGCGGTCAGCGTGTCCCGAAAACGAGTCCAAAATCTCGATGCCAGCATTGACTTTAAATTTGTCACCGAGAATCGGCACCTCCTTTTGACCCTCGCGAATCTTCCAACCCAGCGTCTGTTCCGCACAGTACCCGACGAAGAGCACCGTGTTCTTCTCATCTTCGATGTTGTTGCGCAAATGATGCAAAATCCGCCCCGCTTCGCACATACCCGAGGCGGAAATGATGATCGCCGGCTCGTGCTTGTCATTCAGCGCGATTGATTCCTGCACCTTGCGCACCATGGTCAGGTTGTCGAAGCCGAACGGATTGCGTTTTTCAAAGAGGAACTCGTAAACCTCTTCGTTGAAACACTCCGGGTGAATACGAAAGATCTCGGTCGCATTGACCGCTAACGGACTGTCGACATAGATCGGCACCGGCGGGATCTGTCCGTTCTCGGTCAACTGATTGAGCACGTAGATGAGCTGCTGCGTGCGCTCCACGGCAAACGCCGGAATGATGATCTTGCCGTTTTTCTCGAGCGCCTTGTTGAGAATCTCACCGAGCAAATCGTCTGCCTGAGCTGGCAGCTCGTGCTCGCGATTGCCGTAAGTGCTCTCCATGATCAGGTAGTCAACGTTTTCCGCAGCGACCGGATTGCGCAGCAGCTCGTTGCTGCCACGCCCGACATCACCGGAAAACAGCAGGCGTTTCTTTCGTCCAGTGTCCAGTTCGTGCAGATCGAGAACCACCTGCGCCGATCCCAAAATGTGCCCGGCATCGATAAAAGTCAGCGTCACCCCATCAGCGATCGGTATCGCGCGATCATAGCCAATATTGACGAAATTGCGCATGCACAGCTCCGCGTCCTGCTGGCTGTAAATTGCCTCCAGCGGCTCGAGGCTTTTTTTCGCCCGCTTCTTGTTCAGCCACTTGATGTCCTGCTCCTGAATGCGCGCCGAATCGAGCAACATGATGCCGCACAAATCGCGCGTCGCAAAGGTCGTGTAGATGTTGCCCGTGAAGCCCTGCTTGACCAAATTCGGCAAATTGCCGCTGTGATCAATGTGCGCGTGCGACAGCACCACCGCGTCGACCATGGCCGGATCAAAGTCAAAGTGCCGGTTACGATCCTTCGCTTCGTCGCGCCGCCCCTGATACAGCCCGCAATCCAACAGAATCAGCTTGCCGTTGATTTCCAATAAATGCTGGGACCCCGTGGTGGTGCCTGCAGCACCGCAAAACTTTAGCTTCATTGCCGCCGACAGTACTAATGTCAGGGCGGCATGACAAGAGAATCAGTCCACAGAATTCAGAACTTTCGAATCGCCAACCACAGCCAGCCCACCAGAAAAGCGATCCCGCCAAAAGGCGTGACCGCGACAAGCCATTTCATCTCGGTAAGCGAGTAGACGTAGAGGCTTCCGGAAAACATCACCATACCGATCAGGAAGCACCAGCATGCCCCCCGAGCTTTTACTCCCAGGCTTGCTGCAACAAACAGCGCCAAGCCGTGAATCAAATGGTACAACACCGCCGTCTCCCAAGTTCCCTGCCGACCCGCAGCCACCAGTCGTTCCTCCAGGGCATGCGCTGCAATCGCCCCCAGCGCTACCGCCAAAAACATCATCACCGCCGCGACCCGACGAAAACCTGCACCGTCACTTGTGTTCTGCATAGGGCAGAGGCTACCATCGTCAGCAACCGACATCCAGTGACTGATCAAGTCATACCTGCGCCACGCCGCCCTCGCTGGAGAAGCCTTTCTTGACCATGCTCACGTCCCCTCCCGTCATCCTGACCATCGCCGGTTCCGACAGCTGTGCCGGTGCCGGTCTGCAAGCCGACCTGAAAGCCATATCCGCCAACGGTGGCTACGGTATTTGCGCGGTGACGGCCATCGTTTCTGAAGTGCCGCACGTGGTCAGCCGCGTGCAGATCGTCGAGCCTGAGATGCTCGCCGATCAGCTGGCCATTCTCAGCGCAAATTATCCAATCGCGTGCATCAAGACAGGCATGCTCGCAAATCGCGAACTCGCTCAAATCACGGCCGACTTCCTCGAAGCTCAAGCGAAGCACGGCATCAGATTGGTGGTCGACCCAGTCATGGTCGCGACCTCCGGCGATCGATTACTCGATGACGCAGCCATTGATATCTATCGCGAGCGCATTCTGCCGCTGGCCGGCATCGCCACGCCCAACCTCGCTGAAGCCGAAACATTGCTCGATCGAAAAATCGAATCCGAATCCGAAATGACCGAGGCCGCCTCAGATTTTCTCAAAATCTTCGGCTGCGCTACCTTACTTAAGGGAGGCCATCTCAGTGACGACCAAGATGCCATCGACATTTTCGCCTCACCCGATGGAGTCATCCGTCTGATCGCGCCGAGAATACCCAACATAGATGCTCACGGCACCGGCTGCACTTTGTCGGCCGCTCTCGCCGCCTTGCTCGGAGGTGGCGCCCCCTGCAACGAAGCGGTCAGGAAAGCAAAAGCCTACATCAGCGCAGCCATCGCCCAGTCTTTCCACTGGAACGAACCGGCCGACATCAGCGCTTTAAACCACGATCCGGATGGCCTACAGTCGGACTCGTGAATCGAAAATTTACCACCGCCCACCAGCAAGGCGCCGCGATCGCAGTTGCGATCACGATCGGCGTGGCACTTTCGACACCTCACGCATCAGCCGAAGTGGTCGATGTTGCCACCGGTGACGCCGCAGAAGAAGCCGCTAAACCCGTCGCGACCCGGCCAGCAAATCTCGAAGAGATCATCGATGGCCTGCCGCAGAACAGCTTGCAGGAAGCGTTTCGACTTTTGCGCACCGACTACATTCAGGCTGACCAGCTGAACTACCTTGAGTTGAACCGCTCGGCCTTGCAGGGACTTCTCGGACGGTTGGAATTCGGAGCAACGCTTCTCAGTGGAGCCGGACGCGCCGCGGCAAATTCGCCATTCAATTTTCACGCACAGGCACTGACTCGACATGCTGCTTACGTGCGTCCGGGAAAATTTGTCAGCGATGACATCGATGCACTCGACGCAGCTCTGGAGAAGTACAACGCCGACGAGGAGCTCGACACGCTGATCATTGATCTTCGGTCGCCCCAGCACCAGGCCGACTTCAATATCGCCGCTCGATTCCTGAGCCGTTTTCTTGGCAGTGGTGATCTGCTTTTCAAAATCAAGCGCCCCGGTGAAAATCGCCCGACTCTTTTCCTCGCCGAAAGCGCCGGTCAGCGATGGGAAAAAGACGTTCTCATTCTGATCGATCGGGAAACTGGCAACGTCGGCGAAATCATTGCTGCCGTGTTGCGTCGCGAAAACGATGCCTTGGTGATCGGTGAGCCCACGCTTGGGTTGACGGTCGAGTATCGCGACGTGCCGCTGGGAGAAGACCGCTTCCTGCGCTACGCCGTCGCAGAAGTTCTGCTCGCCGACGACACTTCACTGTTCAAAAAAGGTGTCAATCCGGACCTGCCAGGCGTGACGACGGCAAAGAAGAAACATGAGATCTTCGCCGCCACCGACGAGCACGATCTGAAAACGTTTCTGGTCGATGAGGAGCGTCCGCGCGTCAATGAGGCTGCACTGGTCGCCGGAACCAATCCGGAACTCGATTACTTTCTCGCCAAGAGCAAAGGTGAGGCAACCCCTTATGATCAGCCCCCTCTGCAGGACCGTGCCTTGCAACAAGCACTCGATCTGCTGGCGACGAAGCGCTTTTTTGGGCAAAACGATTCGACGAAGAAATCGGCCGTCCGCTAATCACTCCCTACCGGTAACGTCGGACAGTGCGGCGAGTCCTTTGAGGATCTGGAGCTTGCCTTTGTTGCGCTTGGTCAGTCGTCGGAAGTGATCCTTTGCATCACCGATGTCCTCGTCTTCACCGAGGAACAGCACCATGTGAAGTTCCGGGACAGCTTTATTGGTATCTTTAAAAAAGTGGACCACCACTTTCTCGATGTGCTTCTCAATTTCCTCGGGCGTATACGGCGGACCCGGTCGCGGCATACCTTTTGGAGGCGGACTGGTATCGCCACCGGTGGCTCGCGGCGGACTCTGACCCGTGACTTGTCGAACCAGGGCATTGAAATTGGTCACTACCTTAGGAGCCAGCCCCTTTGACGCTCGAGCAGCGTTCTCTTTTTCCAGCCATGCTCGAGTCTTCGCCTGGGCGTCGTTCCATCGGTCCCGGTCTGCTTTACTGACACTGCCTGGCGTTCGTCCTTCAACCATTTTTCGGACCTCTGCGACTTGCTCAGGACTCAACGAGCGATTGATCTGTTGGTAGCCGCTGCTGATCGCAAACACCGCGTTCACATCCATTTCAAGTGCCAGCTGAATGGCCTTGGCGTAACCGAGATTGTCGCGAGCTTCGATGATTCCCACGCCTTCGCTGATCTGACCGGTGCTGTCACTTCGTCCACGTAACCCCAAGGCGTCGTAGTCGCGGTTGAGCGTATCGAGCCACTCCGACGCCAGGCGAATCGCTGACGGTTTGGCCGGCACTGGTTCTTCACGGAAAAGTGACAGGTTTTTGCCTTCGTAGAGAATGATGTTGAACGCCGTGCCGCGCTTCAAGAGGGCGAGCATCGCGGCGACCTCGGCTTTGACTTTGTCGTAGGCAAACATGCCGCCCTTTTCGTCGACCAACATGTAGCGGGTGGCATCGACGACGAATGCGATCCGCTTGCCGCCCGAGCGAATGCCGAAAAAGTTTACGTTCGATTCCTGCCCTTCGCCGGTAAAACTCATCCCCTGCCCGATGTCGACACCGGTCATCAGCGTCGTCAAGTCGGGAGCGCTGTCGACGTCGAATTCAGGGACGGAGAAATCGGATGGTGCCGAGCTACTGACGATCGACGCCGGGGGCGCGGACGCACTGGCGGCCTTGGGCACGTCGCGCTCAACTAGTCGCGGAGCAATCTCCGGGACACGCTCAGCCATGACATTGACGGCGACAATCTGGGGGGGGGCGGTCTGCGGCAAATTGACGACCACAAATCCACCCAAAAGCGCCAAAGCGAAGTGCACGATCAGAGCCATGGTGAAGGCGGACACTTTCTGTCCAGCCTGCGGTTCGCGTGCCGCAGCCGACAAGGGCGCAGTCTCATCCTCCTCAGTCTCTTCGACGAAGGCAAAACCTGCAGGATTGGTCGCCGGCCTGGGTTTCGGCCGACGCACTTTTACTTCATCGGCCTGAACGTCAGGTTCAAAGGTAGCGGGCGGAACAGCCATCGGCTGCGCGTCTGCGACTGTCTCGCTCTTTTCCTGCTCCGCATCTGATTGCGCCACTGCGCCGTCAGCTTTTTTCGACGCACGCCGAGCGTTCTGCTTACGCTTACGCCTACCTCGGCGAGTGTCCCCTCCTATTGGTTGCTTCTGAGTAGGCTCAGACCGAGTCCTGTCTACGTCGACGGCAAGCTTATCTTTTTTTTTAAATCATCAGTCGCCGATTCATGCGTCGATTCGGTCAACTCTTCAGCCCCGTCATTGACCTCTTCTGAACCTTTTTTTGGAGGCAAGGGTAAGATTCGTTTCGGATCCTCGCGCAAAAACGGCGACTCGCCTCCGTGCTGTGCCGCATAGTAGCGCTCGACAGCCGGTGCGCCCTGGGTCATGACCGTGTGCAGTCGAAGCTGCAACTCGGGCGGCAGCGGTGTGTCGTCGGGCGACTCGCGGACCAAGCGCCGCGCGGCGTCCTTGCTGTCCTCGAGAATGTAGCCTTCGATCAGGCGCAGCCGAATGGACCAATCCTCGGGATTTCTCCCGAGATCAGCTTCCAGTTCAGAAAGAGTTACGGACTTCATGAAAAATTGATCCGTTTCAGTCCCGGCAGAACTCTGCAGGTCTCACCACACTGATCCTGTGATGACTATTTTTTGCCGGCACTCGTGACGTTCTTCACTCCTTCCAAGCCTTCCAGAACCCGCAGTTCACCACGGTTACGTTTGGTCAGGCGATCGAGGTGATACTCCAAATTCTGGTTACGCTCTTCATCTTCGCCGATAAACCAAACCAAATTGATCTGTGGCTTGGTCTTACCCACGTCACGGTAGTAGGTGTTCACGGCATCTTTGATCTGTTCTTCGACATCTTCCATCGGGTAACCGGGAGAAGGACGACGCGGCACATCGGGGAATTGCTCAGCCATGATCTCGTGCCAGTCGCGGATCACTCGTTGCGCAACGCCTTTTTCCCGGCGAGCGGCATTTTCCTTTTCGAGCCAGGCCTTCGCCATAGCGATGCCTTCGTTCCATTCCTTTTCCTCCTTAGAGGTCCATTTATTACGACGATACCAGATCTCCATCTCTCTCTCAGAAAGCGGGTTGTGCAGGTGAACCCAGCCACTGGTCATACAGAAAATCGTGCTGCAATCCATCTCCAGAGCCCGCTGCATGGCCTTCACGTAGTGGGCCAAATGATCGACCGGGATCGGCTCGATCCCATCCTTCAGCGGCTTGGTCACATAGCCTTCCTGAATGCCGATCTTTTCGAACTCCTTGTTGACCGGGTCCAGCCACTCCATCGCAAGGCGCACATTGGACGGCGAAGCCTCAACGACTTCCTCTTTGAAACTGGCAATTTTAGTACCCTCAAACAAGACGATGTTGAAGCCAGTTTTTTTGTTCATACCGTCGAGAATCCGACCGATATCTTCCTTAACTTTGTCGTAGGCAGGGATGCCGCCCTTGCGGTCGGTCAGCATGTAACGTGCGGCTTCGATGATGAACACGATCTTGCGGCCACTGGCTTTAATGCCGAAAAAGTTGACCATCGACTCAGCGCCGTCATCCAAGCCGGTCGGCCCGAGACTCATGCTGGCACCGAGATCGGACGACGTCATGCCGAGGGTGATGTCGACACTCTCGCTCTCGTCGAACTCGGGAATTGCCACCGGCGACGAAACCGGAGCCGACACCGCAAATATCGGCGTCGAAGCAGAGCTCGTAGAAGACGTCTTGGTCACGCGGGTGACCTTGACATCCTGAATGTTCTCCGTGTCTTCGGTCGCGATGTGATTGGCAAAAATTTGTGGTGGCTCGATCTTCGGGACAGCGATGACGACGAACGCCAGCAACAGAATGATGCCCACATGGATAAGAATCGCGGTCGTTAACGCCGACACTTTCTGAGCGGCACCCGTGTCTTTCGAATGCGGCTTGAGCGAGTCCGGATCGATGTCGCTATCAACGATGAAATGACGCTCTCCGTGATGGTCGGCATCCTCAGCGACCACTTGAGCATAGGCGATTTCTTCGCCTGGTGCGGCGACGTCTTCGATCTCAGTAGCTACTGGCCCGCTGGTTTCGTCGGGACTGGTCGGATCGAGCTCTTTGAGCATATCCTTGACCTGAACGGACTGTTGGGTGGTGATCGGCGACAGCGCGTTTTCGCGCAAAACTGCCACGGCCTCCTCGGCCCTGCCTTCAGCGCGTAGCGCATCAGCAATCTTGATACGCAAGTCCCAGTCATCCGGTCGCTCGACCAGTTCGGTCATCATTGCAGTCAAATCGTTCATCAGCAAATAGGGTTCGCAGCTCGCATGGCATATACCACGGTAAATCTACTCATTATTGTGCCACGGGACGAACTTTGTGACAACCAATGACTCATCGCAGCATATTTTTCATGTTCGGCTACAAATCGCTGATTTTAAGAACCTTTCAACCAAATACAACGTTCACTCAGTCCAGTTTTGTCAATTTCAGATCCTTGAACTGAACCGTCATCGGAGGCCCTGAGTGCAATTGCAGCGCCAAGATGCCGCTCATCTCGCGCTCGGCCTCCTGATGATCGATGACTTCCGCCGTCTGCACGCCGTTAAGAAACACCTCCAGCTTGTTATCGACGAAGCGAATGCGGTAATCCGCCCACATCCCCGCCTGATAATCAGCCAGCGCCGCATCGGCTCCCTTTCCATCAAGCGGTGTTGAGTTCATCTTGCCATCCGCATTGATCACCGTTCGCATGCTGCGATGGGCAAGCATTTTGCGGCCCTTCTCATCGTAGACCGCGCCAAGGTATGGGGCCGAAGGATCGGCAATGTCGATCTGATAGCCTTTAACGTGCCCATCCGCTTCCACTTCGCTGCGCACCTGCACGCCCGAGTTGGCCTTGTCACTTCCCTCGATTCGAAATTTCAGCGTCAGCTCGAAGTCGCCGATCTCGCCTCCCTGCCAAACCAAAAACTGATTGTGATCGCACGGATTCTCCTGCGACGACGTCGCGGTGATAGCTCCGTCCTTGATCGTCCAGTATTTCATCTCCGGCGCCTGCCAGCCGTCGAGTGACTTTCCGTCAAAGATTGGTTCTGGCGAAGGTGCAGCCGGTAATTTTTCTTTTTCCTGAGCAAACCCGGAGACTACCAGAGCGGAGACGATGAGCAGATGTGGGAGAATTATTTTCATATAGATTCGCTTGAATCTTGAACACGTTCCGGTCATCCGAAAAGATCCATTACTGGTTTTCCGTGACCGTCCTCGGTGACATAAAACGGACGATTCTCGACATCGTAAGCGGTCTTGGGGCTGATGCCCATGGCTTTGAAAATCGTGGCGTGCAAATCGGTGATGCTGACCGGATTTTCGATCGCCACCAGTGGCCGTTCGTCAGCCGTTTTGCCGTAAACGAAGCCTTTTTTCATTCCACCGCCAAACATACACACGCTGGTGCCGCCGGTGAAATGCCGATGCAGTCCATAGTGCTTCATCTCCTGCAAGGTGTCGGACTTCGCGCGACTCTGATCGCGCGCCGTCGAACCCGGCACCCCTTCGATCAACATGTCGCGACTGAACTCGCTGGCGATGATCACCAAAGTTCGATCCAACAGACCGCGCTCCTCCAGATCGAGAATCAGCTGAGTAACCGGCCGATCGATCTGCTCCTTCAAAGCCTTCACTGTCGTGTGACCATTCTCGTGAGTATCCCAATGCAGGAACGGCACATACTCGGTGGTCACCTCTATGAAACGCGCGCCAGATTCAACCAGACGACGCGCCAGCAAACAGCCCTGACCAAAGCGCCCGGTGTCGTATTTTTCCCGCACCTCCTTTGGCTCCAGTTCGAGGTCGAAGGCATCCTTGTCTTTCGATTCAAGCAAGCGGTGAGCATTTTCGAACGCGCGCAACATGGACTCCTGCTGATAGTCCGACATCTGATCGCGGTGCGGGCTCTGATCGACCAGCTTTTTGAAATGCCGATAGCGATTCGCAAAACGCCCCGGCTCCATGCCTTTCGGCGGGCGAACCGCCTGCACCGCGTCTGCTGGATACGGCAGATTGAATGGCCCGTACTCGCTGCCAAGAAATCCCGCGGTGGTAAAAGCCTTGAGCTCCTCCTGTTCGCCAACTCCTTCGATGCGTTGACCGACATTGATGAAGCCCGGCATTACCGGGTTGTTCGGCCCCAAAATGCGCGACATCCACGCACCCAAATGCGGCGCAGCAACCGTCAGCGGAGGCACGTAGCCGGTATGCCAATGATACTGATGCCGCGAGTGCAAGATGTTGCCGAGGTCAGCCTGGGTATGCGAACGCACTAAGGTCGCCCGATCCATCACTGACGCGATGTTCTCCAGACCGGCAGATATTTTCAGCCCGTCGACCGCGGTATCGATCGCCGGAAAAGTGCTGAGGATAGGATCAACCGGCTGACCTACTTTAAAAGGAATGTAGCGCTTCGGATCAAAAGTCTCCGGCGCCGCCATGCCACCGCCCATCCACAGAAGAATGCAGGCGTCGGCCGTGGCTTCAGGGTGCTCGACCGGTTCCGACGCACCACCCGTTTTCGAATCGTCAGCAAACAACCGCGGCGCGCCACTCATCATCGCCGCTGCGCTGGCAGCGCCGAGCTTCTTGAGCAACGCGCGTCGAGCTATCCGTTCCTGCGGCGATTGATACGGCGAATCCATACTCAATGTCTACCATCGCAAAGGCTCGCTTTCCAGCCGCCAACTATGGCGCATCCGTGACCGATCCAGTGTGCGAGCGCAGCCAATCGGCGAATGATGTCTCGTCGATTTCCGGTCGAAATAGAATTGGTTCGGAGGCTGCTCCGTTCGAAATCACTCCGCCAAGCGTCAAAGAAGATCTCGATCTCTTTGCATGATATCTTCCGCAAGCTCCATCTGCCGCGAGAAATTTGAATCGTTTACTGACAAATGCACTCCGGTTGGTAACTCGGAAATAGTCAATGTATCCCCTTCTAAAGCGCCCAGTTAGTCCAAGACTTCTCTAGCAACCTGTTGAAAAATTCGGCACGCCGAGCGGCGAGTCATTTTGCAGGCTAGCGCGGCGGCGTGAGGAAGCGGTGCGAGCACCGCGACCGATCGCCAACAAAGCGAGCGTGCAAAAGGGCTGCCGCCCGAAGGGAATCGTCACCTCACATTTGGCGAAGCCGGAACTATTAAGACTAAAATTTGTTAGATTCTCGGCGTGAAGGAGTTTTTCAACAGGCTGTCAGGCAGCACAATGCCCAACCAATCGCCTATTTGAGTTACCTTCACCTTCGTCGCACGAGTATGGCATCGTTCGTTACCTTTTCGGCGAAAGCTTGCTACACGGTTCAGAGACGGGTGCCTGGGAAAGCTTCACCGCACCAATTGAAACTCCGGCAGCATCAACAGCGCCCAAAGCACATCCTCCATGCCGCGTGCCGTTATTTCCGTCCCGGACAACTCGGTCAGCACTTCGATTTCATTCTCCGTTGGAGGCCTCGAAACGGCTTCGTAAAACAACTCGCTGATGACCGCTTGCGAAGCCTTGCCTTTGCTCTCATTGGCAAGATTCTCAGCGCCACGCGCCAGCAACGAAGCAAGGATGTCACCGTTGGCCAGATCGATCGCCAACAGCGTCGAAAGTTCTTCAGGACGCACGGTCACCACCTGCTCGCGATTGGGTCTTCCAAGAGCCCGCATAAAGAGATCACTCTTTACCAAAGCCGCCCGCACCGGAGGTTCCGCTTCCATGTCCGCACGCGCCAAGCCAACACGGGCATCCTCCGAAATTGCCGGCATCCACGGCCCGGATTGAGCCGCTACTGTCTGCCAGTCTTCAACGGGTTTGGCAAAGACCCCGCGACCGTCCGGCTCGCGAAGCGTCCATTGCCAGCTTAGATCGCTGGCGATACGAATCTCGTCAGCCTCCGCGCCCACCATTATCAGACGAGCCTCAAAATACGCACCCGCCGCATTCGGAGTCGTTCCACCATTGCGTGCAGCGATAACAATTTCGTTGCTGCCGACTTTCAAAGCCGGACCCAAATCGATCGCAGCGACGCTCGTCCAGTTGTCATCATCCGCCAACTTGCGTCCGTTAACATAAAGCGTGTATCCATTGTCGGCACTGACCACGGCTCGAGCGGCCTTCGGCTTGGCTTTTAACTCAAAAGTTTTGCGCAAGGTTACTTTCTCACCGGCAGCTGGGACACCTTCGGTGTTCGACCAGATCCACTGCCCCTGCAAAGCGATGTCGTCATACTGACCCGGCTCGATTTTGGTGCGCATCAGATCAACATTGGCACCGCCCGGCGTCGTTCCCGTCAATCGCCAAACGGCATCGATAAATTGTTCCGCCGTCATCCGCCGTGCGATCGGCCCCTGGTAAACGTATGTCTCACCGTCCGCCGCATCCGGCGTCGTAGCCATGGTCGCCTGGTAGGCCTGCGAAGTGGTAATCCGGCGAATCAGCTTTTTTAAATCATAGTCCCCATCGGCAAAATCGACGGCCAGCCAATCCAGCAAATCCTCACTCCACGGTCGCGTGTGCATCGCATCAACCGGATGCACGATGCCGCGCCCCATCATGCGATGCCAGATGCGATTGGCAATCGTCCGTGAAAAGCGACCATTGCCTTCGTCCGTCATCAGTGCCGCGAGCGCCTTCAGCCGATCCGCTTGCGGAGCGTTGGCATCGACCTCGCCCAGTTCCGGAAAAATCCAGGCCGCTTTCGCCATTTCCCCAGTCGCCTTGTCGCAGCGATGAATCTCCACCGGCTCGGTCGCAAAGATCGCGGCTAAACCATAAGCCTCATCCAACTTCCAGCGATCGATAAAACTGTCGTGGCAGCTCGCACACTTCATATTGATGCCGAGGAACACCTGCGAAATATTTTGCGCAAACTGAACCTCCCGCGTCTGGCTGGCGTTGACTTTACCTCGCCATCTGATGCCGTTGATAAATCCCTCCGCTTCCGAATTCGGCGCGACCAATTCTCGAACGAACTGGTCATAAGGCTTGTTGTCGACAAGCGAACGATACAACCAGTCGGTGATCTGTTTTCGACCACCGTCGATGTATCCAGTGCCGACATAATCGTTACGCAGCAAGTCATTCCAAAAGCTCAACCAATGTTCGGCGTAATCTACGTCCCGAGCGAGAACTTCATCGATCAGCCGTTCGCGTTTATTGGCAGACTGATCAGAAACAAAAGCGTTCACCTCCGCCGGTGTCGGCAGCAATCCAACGGCATCGAGGTACAGGCGACGTATGAAACCAGCATCGTCAATCTGAGTTCCCGGTTTCTTACCATGCTTTGCCAGGTAGCTGTCGAGCAATCGATCAAGGGGATGGTCGCGACCGCCGATCGCTTCAGGCAAGCTCACCAAACGAGGCTCCAACGGGGGCTCCCAACCCGCATCACCGAACGTGAAGCCAGGCTCCCATTTCGCGCCCTCATCGATCCAACGTTGCAGCAGCGCCACTTTCTCTGCCGGTAAGCGATCCCCTTTCGGCGGCATCTGAATGTCGACCTCGTCCGTGGTCAGCAATTCGATAAAAATACTTTCCGCCCCTTTGCCTGGTTCGAACACTTCGCCGTTTTCACTTCCCACCAGAAGATCCTCGCGGGTGTTCATCGAAAAACTGCCCTTCTTCTTATCCTCCAAATGACACTCCGCACAGTGCTCACGAAGGATCGGCGCAATTTCATGCGCAAAATCCACATCAGCAGCGACCACCACCGACACGGAGACAGCCAACGCAAAGATCGTCGTCGAGATCGTCGAAATTGCCTCGTTGTTTACCATGCCGCACGGTGAAGGAAGCAGCAGTCGCGTGCAAGTCCGACAACGAGCCACTCAAGCGAAATGGATCATGCCAAAAACTGCCGAACATCTGCGTTGCCACCTGACAGGATCACACCGACGCGCTTCCCTCTGAACCGGTCGACATTGGCCAGTAGCGCCGCCAGTGGCACTGCGCCCGAAGGCTCAACCACCCATTTTCCAAATGCCATCAGATCGCGGGTCGCCGCGATGATCTCGTCGTCCTCAACCAGCAAAATATCTTCAACTCCGTCACGGATGATCGGCCACGTCAGTTTCCCCAAACCCGTTCTGAGCCCATCGGCAATCGTTCGAGGCGGATCGACTGGCTCGGCGATGGCCCCAGCCTTGATGCTCCGCCATGCATCATCCGCCAACTTGGGTTCGGCCCCGTAAACCGATACGCGTCCGTCTGCGGCAAGAATCGTCCCCGACAAAAGTCCGCCACCACCAACCGGTGCGACGATGACTTCTAAATCGGGCACTTCGTCCAGCAACTCCAGAGCCGCCGTCCCCTGCCCCGCGATAATGCGTTCGTCATCGAAAGGTGGGATAAATATCGCACCGGTTTCGGCGACAATTTCTTTCAGCATCTCTGCACGTGAGGCAATCGTCGGCGGGCACAAAAAGACTTCAGCGCCATAGCTGCGCACCGCATCGACCTTGTTGGGCAAAGCATCCTCAGGCATCACCACTCTCGCCGTCACACCTTGCGCCAAGGCCGCCCATGCCAATGCCGCCGCATGATTTCCCGACGAATGGGTTACCACGCCACGGATCCGTTCCGCAGCACTCAAGAGCAGCACAGCGTGACTCGCTCCCCTCGCCTTGAACGAACCGGTTTTCTGTAGATGCTCTGCCTTAAAAAAGAGCTCTGCATCCACCGCGCGATTCAGTCGCGAACAAGTGAGGACAGGAGATCGATGCACCACTCCCAGCAACTTCGACGCTGCGCGATGGATATCAGCGAGATTCATCCCCGAACACTGCCATACAGCGCCAGTGAAACCATTCTCAATCTCGAAATTCTATCACCACTTGTAACCGTTTGACCGGTCATCGAAGTAATTGGAAAAGAGTCCCGGCGATCGCACGCGCGATCGCCGAGGCGCATCGAGATTCAATCAAATTCAGGTGCCGGTGGTCCGCTTAAAAGGGACACCCAGCTTACTGACCAAACACATCGAAGCTCGAGGTGCCAGGGCTGTTGTCGCCTTTGCGATATTCGATATCGAAGTTCGTGCCGCGGCCCTTGGCGCGCTCTTCGTCTTCTTCATCCAGGCTGTCGCCGTCATCGCGGTTTTCCTCGCTGGTGAAACGATCGTCCAACAGGCCGAACAGGAAGAAGCCAACGAACGTCCGTGACGATCCGTCGAACAGTCGATCGCTTCCGAAGAACGGCAGGCCATTGATGAACAACAGGAACGGATCCACCGGCACCACCACCGGAGTCGGAGTAAGACTGGGTCCGCCGAAGAATCCTACCGGTCCTGCCTCGCCGCCTGCTCCGCTGCCTCCGCCTCCGCCGG
>JBBKXR010000306.1:0-22276 GCA_037969585.1 Verrucomicrobiales bacterium | reverse complement strand
TACTGATGGCAATACTCTGCCTCATCGCAGTGTTTTTACCGTCGTTCCTGTTGGTTGGTGGCTTACTGCCGCTATGGGAAAAAATGCGAACTGTCACCGATCTTCGCCAAGCACTGGCGGGAACCAATGCCGCGGTCGTCGGTCTGCTAGGATCCGCGCTTTATCGACCCGCGTGGACGGGCTCGATCTCGGGCATCGACGATTTCATTTTCCTGCTCGGTGTCGCCGCATTTCTCCTCGTTTGGAAATGGCCCGTCTGGCTGGTGGTGATTCTAGCCGGAATCGCAGGTGGCGTTTTTCTCTAGTGGCGGGCTACGAATCTAACGTCGTGAGATCTATCGACTCGTCGATCAGCATGATCGGAAAGCCGTCGGTGATCGGGTAAAGGCGCTGTCGGTCTTCACGAATCAGGCCGGCTTCGATCGGATCAGTGACGGCTTTCCCAGCAAGATTGTTAACATTTCCCGCAGCGATCGCCTGATTGAGTCGCTCGCGTGTCACTGCATCAGCAAGAGTGAGGGCTTGCTTGCTGTCGGGGCAACGCAGCGCGGCGAGCAGAGTTTTGGAAAGTTCGAGTGGCATGAGGTTGAGGAATCAGTAGCGGGGAACCGTGCTGTCGATCCGTTGCGACCAGGCGTCGATGCCGCCTTCGACGTTTTTGACATTGGTAAAACCTTTATCGATCAGCAATTTGACTGCGTTGGCACTACGTCCACCGAGTTTGCAGTGGACGAGAATTTCCGAGTCTCTATCCAACTCATCAGTACGATCGGGAAGTTCGCCGAGCGGTACATTGACTGATCGATCGAGCTGGCAGAGCTCGACTTCCGACGGCTCGCGCACGTCGAGCAAGGTGAAAGGCGTGCTATCGCTCATGCGATCGCGCAGAGCTTCGACGGTTACGGTCGGGATTTCGTCTTCGGCTTTGGACTTATTCATTCCGCAAAATTCTTCGTAATCGATCAGTTCGGTGATCGTTGGATTTTCGCCGCACAGCGGGCACTCGGGATCGCGGCGCAGCTTGAACTCGCGCAGGCGGAAACGCAAGGTATCGAAGTGAACCAGTCGGCCGATAAGCGGATCGCCGATGCCGAGCAGTAGTTTGATGGCTTCGAGACACTGCAAACTGCCGATGATTCCGGGCAGTACGCCGAGCACTCCACCTTCGGCGCAGTTCGGCACCATGCCGGGTTCGGGCGGTTCAGGAAACAGGCAGCGATAACATGGGCCGCCGAGGTGCGGAGCGAATACCGAACACTGTCCCTCGAAGCGAAAGATTGAGCCGTAAACATTGGGGATTTTTAACAGCGCTGCGACGTCATTGCTCAGGTAGCGGGTGGCGAAATTGTCGGTGCCATCGAGGATCAGATCGTAGGACTCGGCGATTTGCATGGCGTTGTCAGATGTGAAGGCCGTGTCGTAACGCTCGATGCTGACCTCGGGATTGATCTGGCTGAGGGTATCGATGGCGGAGTCAATTTTGGGGCGACCGATGTCGTCCGTGCCATGCAGAATCTGCCGTTGGAGATTGGTGGCGTCGACGATGTCGAAGTCGACCAGACCGAGTGTGCCGACACCGGCAGCAGTGAGGTAGAGGGCAGCCGGAGATCCTAGCCCACCGGTGCCGATGCACAGCACGCGCGCACTTTTCAGCCGCAGTTGGCCTGCTTTTCCAACATCCGGAATGCTGATGTGCCGGGCGTAGCGAAGCTGTTCCTCAGTCGATAATTCGACAGCTTCTAGTCGGCTGGGATCGAGGATGGAGTCCATGGCTGGAAAGTAGAATCCGTGATGTAGGCGCCAAAATTGGCGTGGGTGGATGGTCGCTGTCGCGGGGAGGGGACGCAAACCTAAATCTCAACGGCCCCGAAGTGGCACGTGATCGGAGTATCTAAGGAGACGCGGAAGGGTGTGGTTTGCGGAGAGAGGCAATGTCCCCACCAGCTGAACCCATAACCGGACCAAAGCTAGGCGCGCGTTTTCTCTGAAGGCGATCCTTATGGATCTCGAATACTTCGTTGATAAAGGCTGAGCTTCCCAGCACGACGCCCATCGCGAAGTAGTCGATTTTTTTTCGCAGCTGTAGATGAAGTGCGACGACACCGGATTCTTTGTCGACAATCTCTGACCGGATCCCACGCTTGGCGCCTTTTCCAGAAATTCCGTGGCCAGCCCTTTCCCTTCCTTGTCCGAAAAGATAGACTCGATAGGCCTCTGCAACTTGCTTCCAAGTGAGCGGAGACTGCCCGGTGCCTTGCCACGAACGCACCCTGCCGTGTAGCCGTGCCAAGCGCTCGCGGGCCAGTTGTTTTCCTGCCACTGCCTCGCCATAGCCGCTCCACCGATAGTCTTTCGGATCGCCGATGAGTCCCGCCCTCACGGGATTCAACTCAATATACGCAGCGATCGTCATCAGAGCGTGCTCGTCTCCCTCGACCAGCACCGAGCGATAACGGTCCTCCCACAATGTGCCAGCCCGGTCGTGCGTCTGATTGTACCAACGGGAGAAACGCCATTTCAGCTCTTTGAGAAAAACTGACAGGTCACCCATGCGAGCCTGATAACGAGCAACGATACTATCCAGCCACGTGTTGGTTCCGGTTGGGCTTGCCGCATTTGCCATCGCTCGATCGAGTTCGTCCAGGGCGGAGGCGAGAGCTTCTTTACGATACAGCAGAGGCAATCGGTCGCGTAGCAGCGCGGGGGTGAGTTGAACTGTATCAGCCCCCTCAGGGACTTCGACCAACAGATGAAAGTGATTCGACATGACGCAATAGGTCAAGACGCGAACATCGAGGAACGCTTCCAACCGCCGCATTGTCGCAACAAAAAACTCTTTCTCACTCGGTCCGTAGCGGTAGGAGCGCTCAACGATCCGTGAGATTACGTGGTAGCATCCACCGGAGGCGAGGAGGATTCGAGGAAGTGGCATGGTCGAACGATACCAGATCGTCAGACCCGCGCTAGTTAAAATATGCCTGGCATATTTACGCATCGGCATATTTACGCATCATGGATGCATATTTAGAGGTGTGGTTAAGCGGTAGATTCTGAGGTCGGTATATTTCAGTATTTCAGGGTTGCTCAACCGTAAATTTGGGGCGGATGGGATCGGGGATGGAGTCCGGAGTCCATAAGGCGCTGAGTTTTCTCTGATGATTGGTGTCGTTACCGCCAGCTTGGCATAATCGAATCATCTTGTGGCAGGTGTCGCTAAGTGAGACGATGCTATCGGCGGAGGAGAAGGGATTTTAATGATTGATCGATCGCTGTATTTATTTGTCGCATTCACAGCGAGCTGTTTTGTTGTGGGCGATGCGGCAGCCTCGGATGCACGGATCGCTGATGTGGCATCGACTCATCTTGCGGTTGCTAAAAGTTTGCCCTATCTCGCGGCGGAAGGAGATCGCTGGATTGAGGAGCGCAAGTGCGCTACGTGCCATCATACCGGCTTGCTGATCTGGAGTCATCGGCTGGCGAGGAGTCGCGGGATCGAAGTGGATCAGAAGCGGATCGATGATTGGTCGACTTGGATGCTCGAACACGAACTTCAGCCGCGTGATGACGTCGACGGAAAACCTCGACCAGGACCTGTCGCGGTTGGCGATCTCGAAGGGGTGGCGCAGTTGGTGTTAGGTGGCACGTATACCGCGGCGGTCAGTCGTGATGACGGCAAGTTTTTGAAAGGCTTTGCTGAGCTGCACGACTGGATCGTTAAAGGTCAGCAAGCGGAGGGGAAGTGGAAGGCTGGTGGTCAGTTACCGACTCAAAAACGCACCGCCCTCGAGACGGATGCAGCATCGACCGCTTGGGCGGTGTTGGCTATGGATGTCATGCCGGGATCTGACGCGGGGGCGCGGCGTCGGGCATTGAACTGGCTGGCGGGACCGGGCGCGGTGGCGGAGGAAAAAAGCACCGAGTGGATGGCACTGCAGGTGTTGCTGGCCGACCGGTTTAAGCGAGCCAGCGATATCGAAGCGGCGACGAAAGTTTTGCTGGAAAAACAGAACGCCGACGGTGGTTGGGCGTGGCTGCAAGGTGATCCGAGTGATGCTTTGGCAACGGGCCAGGCGCTGTTTGCGCTGTCGGAGATTCGCAGGACCGCTTCGCGATACGAGGCGATTGAGAGGGCGCGAAAGTTTTTGGTATCTAGTCAGCGCGATGACGGTTCATGGGAGACGAAAAGCACCAAGGAGAAAAGCAAAACCAAGTCGACCGATATTTCCAATTTCTTCGGAACTGCCTGGGCAACGATCGGGTTATGCCGGAGTTTGCCGGAGTCTTAATCCGGGAGTTCTTTATTGTTGGTTTCGGGTGCGAACAACAGCACGACGAAGCCGAGCAGGAACAGGGTGCTGAGAGCGGCGCTGGTTTTGGTGAAGGACCAACTCAAGTCATCGATCATGAACCCGCGCAGCACCAGAACGGGGGCGGCGACCAGTCGGCCGGCATTGAAGCAGAAACCGACGCCGGTTGAGCGCAGGCGGGCGGGGAAAAGTTCCGGGAAGTAAACTGCATAGCCGGCGTGCATGCCAGAGACGAGAAAGCCGAACACGGGGAGGTAGAACCAGTAGAAGATCTCAGATTGTTCTGCGAATTGGGTGAAAAGCAGGATACTGGATAGAAAGCCGCCGGCGTGGAAAATCATGAATGCGCCGCGCCGACCGATCTTCATGCTCAGCGGTCCGAAGCAAAGCATGCCAATGAAGCCGCCGGTCATGATCAAGAACAGGCCGGTCATCTCGGCTTGTTTGAGCGAGGTCTTCGCGAAACCGATTTGCAGGATAAAGTCCCGCTCGTCAGGAGTCATGGGCGACGTCATTGTCGAACCTGCGGCGATCTCTGCATCGATCAACACCTCCGCGCGAGCGTTGCGCATCAGGTCCTGAGTGCGAACTTTGACGCCCCAGAACGTCGACAGGCCGATGGCGGCAAGGCAGACGGCGGTCAGGGTTGAGCGTAAACGACCGCCGGTAAACAGGTCGACGATGCTACCGGTGCGCTGGCTGGAATCGGCTTTGGCCCGATCGCGTGCTTGCTTCCAGGCATCGGGTTCCTTGAGTTTGATGCGGATCCAGAGGGTTAGGGCGGCGGGCAGGGCGCCTAGCAGGAAGCACAAGCGCCAGTTGAGCCCATCGATGTCGTGATTGCGCAGGCCTTCGTTGGCGACGATAAAATAGCCGGCAGCGATGGCCAGGTAGGAGCCGATGGTTGAGGTGGCGTGGAAAATGCCGAGCGATTTGACACGGGCGAACTTGGGGAATACTTCGGCGACCATTGCCGAGGCGACCGCCCATTCGCCGCCAATCCCGAGCGCGACGAAAAAGCGCAGAGCGATGACCTGCCACGGCGCAGTGGCGAAGGCGGTCAGGCTGCCGAACAGCGAGTAGACCAAGATAGTGATCATCAGCGTTTTCGCGCGTCCAATCCTGTCACTGAGCACGCCAAAGAAGACGCCGCCGAAGGCTCCGCCGACGAGGAACAGAGCGAAGGCATAGTCGTTGTATTTTGCCGCCAGTCCTTCGGGTGCGTCGGCGGGCAGCAGGGAGGGCATCGCCTCCTTCATGGTGGTGACGAAGATCTGGCCCTCGAAGATATCGAATATCCAGCCGAGTGAGGCGATGATCAGGACCAGCCACTGGTAGCGCGTGACGTTGCGGTACCACGGACCTTCGGGGGTGGGGGAATCATCGGGTTTCATCGTCTGGAGTGAGAAGGCAGAGTGAGCGCTCTGCTACTATGCTCGGGGAAGAAGCAGAATGACGGCCAGTAACACGCCACTGAGGACGATCCAGGTCAGGCAGGTCGATAGCACCACGGTCCGTCCATTGGCGAGCATGGATCGTAGGCCGACCTGCAGACCGATCGCAGCCATGGCGAGAGTGAGCAGCATTTTGCCCACGCTCTGGACGACGCTACCGGCGCTCAGGCTGAGTGGCTGCGCAATCAGCTTCGAGTCGGCGGAAAATTCCAACGTCGGCAACAGTTGAAACGTTTTCAGTAAGGCGGCGACGACAAAGCCGACTACGAACCATGGAACCAAGCGAAGCGGATTGCCGAGCTTGCGTTTGGCCTTGGTCACCCCGGTGGTATTGGCTGTCAATTCAGCGCGAGACCAAAGCGCTATCACGATCACGACGGGAGCGAGCATGGCGACACGACCGAGTTTGATCAGGGTGGCGATCTCACCAGCTTTTTCGCTGAAGTCAAAGGCGGCGCCGGCGACAGTGGGCACGGCATGAATAGTCGCTCCGCACCACAGCCCGAAGGCGGTATCGGCGATCGGAAACACCAGCCCTACGGCGATGCACACAGTCATCGCCAGCAGGCCGATGATGTTGATGGCGGCGACCGAGGCGATGATGTTTTCCTTTTTCGCGTTCAGCAGGGGTGCGATGGCCAGGATCGCCGAGCTGCCGCAAATAGCACTGCCCGCACCGACCAGCAGCGTCGCTTCGCGGGAAAGCCCGAGCCATTTTCCAAATACGCCAGCAGCGCCGAAAGAGACGGCGATCGCGAGGACCACCAGCCCGAGAAATGTCCAACCGTTGGCCGCGAGCACAGAGAGGTCGAGCCCGGCTCCGAGGGCGACGATGGCGACCGGAATAAGACCGGCAACGATCCAGTGCAGACCGGCGTAGGCATTCTCCGGGAGTTTCACCAAGTTGGCGATGACGATGCCAAAGATCATGGCGATCACCGAAGGGCCAAACGGGATGCCGAAGGGGCTTAAGAGCCACACGTGCGTCAAGATGGCCGCACACGTAACGCCGATCGCAAGGCTTATACCTGCTAACTTTGACGGCTTGCCCGAGGTGATCGGGGCGGGCGGTGTCCAATCGACAGCCTCCATCGACCCCATCGAAAGATTGGTGTCTTCACTGATCAATTCAAGACCTGAAAACGGGTCTCGAGTGGAGGACGGGGAAGGCATTTTCAGGAGCCAGGATTTGGGAGTTGGTGTTCGTGATGAGAGTTCACGGTTTGAGGTCTTTCAGGGAAACCACCTGATGGCTTGCTATCGATTCGTGCGCGGCTTCGGCGATACCGATCGACCAGGCGCCATCGGTGCCGTCGGCGAACAGTTTGGCATCGGGATTACGCACGGCTTCGATCAAATTGGCGAATTCGGCACCGAGCTCAAAAAGTTCATCGGTCGGCGGCGGTAGATCGACTTCGATGATTTCGCCTTCGCGGGTGCTCGAACTCATGTAGTGCAGCGATTGGCTCGGCACCGCATCGTCGGTGGCGCCGTCCCATTTGGCGAGAATGGCGCCGTCGGTGCCGCATAGCTTCAGGCCGTGATGATGGCCCCAGGCGGAGAGTGTCTGACTGATCGCCGCGTGGCAGCCATCCCTGAACTCCATGATCGCCGAAAAGTTATCGGTCAACTCGGGATGATCGGGTTGGCGAGACGATGCGCTGGCATAGATCGACAGTGGTTCGCCGAGACTGGGGCCGAGCAGCCAGCGGGCTTTGTCAAAACAGTGTACCGGTTCCTCGAGCACCCATGAGCCGACGCGGTCGATGTCGTATCGCCAGCCGTCGGCGCCGGAGCGGTACGGCCAGCGCCAAAGTTCGAACACGGCATACTGCGGGCGACCGATCACTCCGTCGTCGACCAGGCCTTTGACCGCCGACCAGAGGTGCGCGACGCGACGCTTAAAGCCGACGGCGAGACGCAGATTTTTCTCTTCGGCGAGGGCGTTGAGTTGTTGGCACTCGGCGAGACTGGGCGTCATCGGTTTTTCGATGAACAAATGGCAGCCTGCTTCAAGCGCGGCTTTTCCGCATTCGAAGTGCAGGTAGGTCGGCAGCGCGACGTCGACGACATCGAGCGTTTCGTCGGCGAGCATTTGCCGGTAGTCGGTGTAGGCATTTAAACCAGGAAATTGTTCGCGAGCGCGGAAGCAGCTGGCTTCGCTGTTCGCCGAGATCGCGACCAGCTCGGCACCGGGGGTGGCAGCGATGGCGCGGGCGTGATTACCGCCGAAGCGACCAAAACCAATGAGTCCGAAACGGACGGGAGGAGGATCTGCCATGCGGCAGTGTAGAAAGATCGCGCGTGGTGGCAATCACCGGTTTGTGCTAGGTAGGAAAATCTATTTCGTGGCGAGCTTCGGACGGGTCTCTTCTAACTCGCAGCAGAGATATTCTTCGAGTTCAGGAATGCCGGAGCAGCATTTCAAATCTGCAAGCTCGCCGGTAGCGAGCATCGTGCCGACGTCGTCGCGGATGCCTATGAAGGCGATTTTGTCGCAGACCCGTTCGGTTTGGCGAAGGTTGTGGGTCACCAGCACGATCGAGTGCGTCGTTTTCAAATTGAGAATCAGCGCCTCGATTGCTTCGGTTGACTTCGGGTCGAGCGCGCTGGTCGGTTCGTCCATGAGAATAGTGTGCGTGCCAGTCGCCAGAGTTCTTGCAAGGCACAGCCGCTGCTGTTGGCCGACTGAGAGCTGTTGGCCAGGCTTTTTCAGTCGATCCTTGACCTCATCCCAAAGGGCCGCCTGGCGCAATGCGCGCTCTGCGACCTCGGGCAAGTCACGCTTCGGAACGACTCCGAGATGGCGAACGCCGAACAGCGTGTTGGCCAGAATGCTCGACGGAAATACCACCGGCTGCTGAAACAGAATACCGATACGGCCGCGAAGTTCGTCCGGGTCAACCGCGGAGTCGTATACCGGCTGCCCTTCGAAGTAAGCCTGCCCAGTGACCCTCAAGCCCTGGCTGAGTTCGGTGAGTCGGTTGAGGCTTTTGAGAAAAGTACTCTTGCCGGCACCGGACGGACCGATGATGCCGAACACGCCGCCGCCAGCGATGTCGAGACTGACCGGGCTAAGGATCGTTTTGCTGCCGGCGGAGACACTTAGGTCGACGGTTTTAAATACTGGATCATCCATGGTTGGCTTCTTCGTGAATTTTTAGTCGGGCCGGCAAGGCGATCAGACTGAGTCCGAGAACGAGCATCAGCAAGACCAGCGCCGCGCCCCAGAGCTTGGCTTTGACTGCAGGGTCGAATGAGTCCTGGGCGAGAACGAAAATATGATAAGGGAGGCTGAGCACTGGACTTTCTTTGACCCCGCTTGGGATGGTCGCACCGGCAAAAATTGTCGCCGTGAACATGATCGGTGCGGTCTCTCCGGCAGCACGCGCCAGACCGAGCATAAGACCCGTGACCAGTCCGCTCAAACTTTGCGGCAGTATAACCGAACGAATGATCTGTGACTGGCTCAGCCCGAGACCGGTCGCGGCTTCGAGGTAGCGCCCTGGCAGGCTGGTGATGCGTTCGATCAGCGTGACGGTGACCGTGGGCAGGATCATCAGTCCGAGCAGGATACCGCCACTGAGCCAGCTCTTTCCCCAGCCTAACATTTGCACAAAAATAACCATGCCCACGATGCCGAACAGGATGCTCGGTACGCCGTTGAGAACGTATAGCAACACTGTCAGTCGACCGCGATGCGGACTATCGCGAAGGTAAACGCTGTGCACGATTGCAAACGCCAATGCCAGCGGCGTGCAAACCAACAGGGCGGTCGCGAGTAGAATCAAGGTGCCGATGACATTGTAAAGAATGCCGCCAGCGGCGCCGACCAGCGCGATTTGTTCAGTGAAAAACTCCCAACTCAGCGCCGACCAACCACGCATCACGATGAAGCCGACGATGCCAACCAACACGCCGCAGCAGGCGAGCGCGCACAGACCGGTGATCGACCGGCATACGTGATGGATGACTTTACGCTTCATGTCTTCGCGAAATGCGTTGCAGGCCGACTGCGCTCAGCGTGATGCCAACGACCAGGACCAGCAGCAAAAGGCCGAGGCCCATCATCGCTGCCCAATGCAGGGGCTGACCGTAAGCGATATTAGTTTCCGAACCGCCCAGCTTGCTGGTCAGGGTTTGTCCGGACTCGAACAGTGGTCCGAGCGAAAGCAGCGATGAAGGCCATTGATTGTCTTGTCGCCCGATGACCAGAAACACGGCAATAGTTTCGCCGATGGCTCGACCGAACGCGAGCAGTACCGCGGCGAGTAATCCGGGAAACGCCTGGGGCAGCGATACGTGCAAGGCCGTTTCGGTCGCGTTCAGGCCGAGTCCGCGAGCGGCCATTCGCTGGCTGCCGGAAACGCCCCGTAAGGCATCGTCCGCCAAGGTCATGATAGTCGGTAGCACCATCACCGCCAGCAGTACCGCAGCGGTCAACAAGGTGTCACCGCTGAGCAAATCGAAGTCTTGGAAGAGTTTGTATATCCAGTTGCGCAGCAGCAAAATGCCCAGCAATCCGTAGACCACCGAAGGAACTCCGGCGAGCAGCTCGACCGTAATTTTCAGGGCGAGTCTTAGCTTTGGGGGTAAATATTCGACACCGAACACTGCGGCAGCGATTCCGATGGGCGCCGCCAGCAAGAGGGCGATCAGGGCGACGGTCACGCTGCCGTAAATCATCGGTGCCGCACCGAACTCCGATTGGCGGAAAAACCAGCGGGTGCCGGTGATGAAACTGTTGCCCGAGTGCCGCCAGATCGGCAGGCTCTCGAGCAACAAAAGGATCAGCCCGCCGCCGAGTGTGACCAGAGCGACACCGGTAAAGGTCCAACTGCTGAGCCGGGTAAAGCTCCAGCGCCGTCGGCGTTTGCTGTGAGCGATTTTGGCAGGCATGGCGCTTTAGAGGACGGCAGCGGCAGGAGTTTACTTGGCCAAATCGGCGAGACCGAGGTAACCATGCTTGCGCACCAGGTCCTGGCCTTCTTCACTGAGCACGAACTCAACGAATCGCTTCGCACCACCCTGTGGTTCGCCATTGCTGAGTAGGAACAGCGGCCGACTCATCGGGTACGAATGGTTGGCGATGTTTGCTCCAGTCGGTTCGATGGTCTCACCGGCTTCAGTTTTTATCGCCAGCGCGTATACCGTTTTGCCATCGGCCCACGAGGAGGAAAGTTGCGACAGTGCGCCCTTGGTCGAAGCAACCTTGTTGCGAGTTTCCTCATTGCCGCCGACTTCGGGAAAGCTGGCTTGCGGTGCCGTCTTGGGATCGTTGTACAGCCAATGAGCAAAAACTTCCCAAGTGCCGCGACCCGGTTCTTTGTTAAAGAAAGCGATTCGCTGATCGGCGCCGCCAAGTTCGCTCCAGTTGGTGATCCGTCGTTCGTAAATACCGGCCGCCTGCTGCTTGGTGATCGATTTTACGCCGCCCTCCCAGACGTCTTTCGAGACGATCAAAGCAACCGCGTCCTCGCCGATATGAGTCTCCCGGAAATTGCATCCCGGAAACTTCGCGCGGTCATCATCGCTGACATGTTTTGACGTCATGCCGAGATCGACCAAGCCTTCGCCCAGCATCGAAATGCCACCCGAACTCCCGCCCTGGGTATCGACTTGAATCTCCATGTCGGCGCCCGCTCGCAACATTTCGGCGGCTTCGGCGACGGGAAGATTCACGGTTGTCGAGCCATTGATTTTGAGCGGCTTTTTCGCTGAGCCGGATTCGAATCCCGAGTCGCCTCCCGAACGCGCTTCCCCGCAGCCTGACAGCAGGCCGACCAATAGAAATGCTGTCGTTGCGAAGACAAGTTTGGTGGTAGATTTCAAAGTCTTGGTCGAAGCAGTAGAAGTTCTCGATGATTGCCGGCTAATCGCCGCCAAATGGGCGCGGCTGATCTAAATTTATCAGCTGTCAAAATTGATCCGACAGCAGCCGAGGTTGATCCCGTCATCGCCTCCAGCACGGGCATTTTCCGCGAGATCGTAAAGCACCGCTTTACCGTCGCGCCGCGATGTTACCAGGCCGCTTTCGCGCAACACGCGCAGATGGTGTGAGAGCAGGCTTTGTTCGATCTGAATCGCCTCATTGATTTCACCGACGTGACAGGGTGACTCCATCAGTCGCCGCAAAATCGCCAGCCGCGTCTTATCGGCGACGACTTGAAGGGATTCGTGACAATTGGTGGTAGAGGGTTCGTCGTTAGCTTCCATGAAAAAGAGGGGCAAGTAAGTACGAGAAAAATTGATTCAAGTCCACATTCAAATGAATTGTTATTCATATCAGGGATGTATTTGTTTAGTAGCAAACGAATTAATGGCGAATGCGCAGAAGGACTGGCTCGAACGTTGGGGGGAGTGCCGCAGCTGTCGGATTTCGATCGAAGCAAAGCAGCTCGCTCGACGAAATTGTGGATGGTTCTTAGGGGGCTCTTAACGAAAGAAAGGGTTCGTTGCCGCCATGAAAAAAGCCGGATCGACGAATCGATCCGGCTTTCTTTTTTTGGGGTTTCTCGGGGTTTCTGCGGGTTAGAAGGGGATTTTGAAACCAACGCGGGCAATCGCGGCGTCAGCATGATCGTCGCCGTCGACCCAGTTATAAGAGCCGTCGACAAAGAGTCCGACACAACCCATCGAATCAAACCGGATATCCAAGCCTGCGCCAGCGCGGTAGAGGCCTTCAGTGGAACCGTTGGTGACTACACCACCGCCACCGAACACATAGGGCGCGATGCATAACTCTTGGATAGGGAAACGCAAAACCAAATCCGCTGTGCCGAAATGTTCGACGCTGGGATCTGTATTGAACGCGTGGTAACTCACATTTATGCCGAGGTTTTCATTGAAGAACAAACCGATTCCGGCACCGCCACCGATTTCGTCCTGATCGGCGAAATCGCCACCGTTGCCGGTGAACAATCCCGAGCCAAAGAGGCTGAGCTCGGCCCCTGCATCAAAGCACGGGCAGGCGGGCGGGGGTGTTACCACAGGACCCTGGGATACTGGGGCCTTGGAATAGTAGTCTCCTGCGCTCGCTGTTGCCAGCGAGAGCGAGAGAAACGCGAGGAACGTTAATGATTTTTTCATCGTGGATTCGTTTTCGACTTCTTGAATTGGTTATCAGCCTTGGTTCAGACCACCTTTTTGCCAGTGACGGCGTTGATGATAAAAAGCACGATGGCGATGATGGCGAGGATCCACGCGATGTGAACGGCGGCTCCCATGACACCGGACAGACCGAGTGCTCCGGCGACGACGGCGATGATGAGTAGGATAATGGCGAGTCTTAGCATTGTATTGTTAGGTTGGGTTTTAGTAGATGTTTTCCCCAATTCTGGGGACGTTGGGTGTTGTTGAATCAGGGGGTCACGCCATTGGGGAAATCCCGACGCAAACCAAGGGTTTCGGAGATTTAGTCGATTGATTCGCCAAGCGCGTCGAGTTCTGCGATGTGACGGCGAACGCGAGGCAAAAGGGTGTTGGCGTAAAGGTCGAGGCACGACGCCATCAGGTCGCTCTCTTGGAGCGCTGACTCGTAATCAGACAGGCCTTTTTCTTCACCTTGCTTGAGCGAGGCGACTGCAGATTTGTCGCCGAAAAGGTTGGCAGTTCCCTGCACCAACGTGGCGAAATCGCCCCACGCACCGGAGTCCCGGTCTGGGGTGCCTCCCATGCTGATGACGTTCTTCTCCAAATCAGCAATCGATTCGGCATGGTCCTCGCGGATCGAGCGAAGTTTGCCGATCGCCGGATCGGTAGAAAACTTTTCGATTGCCATGTCATAGGTTTCGACGGCGGAACGTTCTCCGCGCAACATCTTGTTGCAGGTCTCAATGCACTCTTCTAGAGTTTCGCTTTTGGTGTCGGTGGTTTGCATAATCGTGTGGGTTTTGTTGACATAACTGAATGCAATGACTGTGCCAAGATCTCTAGATAATCGGTAACACGCTTGTGGTATGATGGTTACGACTTGTTGGGGAAGGTCTTCGTCGAAGTTGTGGCGGTGCGAATGTTGTGAAATGCAAGGTTCCTGATCCGCGAAACGTGCAAAATACCCATCAGCTCCCACGACACGGCGGAAAAGGTGGATGACGACCCTCTGCGTCCGCGGTTGCGATTGAATTCGCGACTTGGCTCCGAATCGCCGAATCCTGGTTACTTCGATCATAGACAGTTCCCGGGTTCCCCCGCGCACCGGTTTCCGCTATCGTCGCAATTAATTGGCCTGACAATGGCAGCGGCTCATTATGAAACCAGCGACACTTAAACTGACGGAACGCGGCATTGTCGCGTTGTGGTTAATCGTTGCGATTGCTGTGGTCGGCGTGGTGCGAGTGGATGCGGTGACGGTCATGCTGGCGCTGGTGTTCGCGGCGGCATTACTTGCCGCGCGCTGGTGGTCGAGGCGAAATCTTGACCGGATCGAAGTCGTGCGTCGGCTTCCGGAAACGGCGTTCGCTGGCTCTTCGGAGGAAGTCGCTTTTGTGGTTGGCAATCAGCGGGCGTGGCTGGAAGCTCGCGACTTGCTGATTCGGGTGGAAGCGGGCGTGGCGTCGAGTGGGGAAATTCGGCCGGCGACCGTTCAGGCTGGTGCCGAGGTTGAAGTGATCACGCGGCTGCGAGTGCCGAAACGCGGTTGGCATCGGGGTGGTCGTTGGCAATCGCTGGCGTCATTTCCTGCCGGCTTGTTCGAGGCGCGACAGGAGGGAGATTTCGATGATGGATGGTTGATTTTCCCATCGGCGGCACTGCCGGCCAAGCTCGTCGACGTGCTCGAAAAGGCGCGTCTGGAACGGATGTTGCGCTGGCGATTGCAGCACGAGGTCAGTGGTGAGTTTCGTGGCATTCGCGACTATCACATCGGCGATCCGATGAAGGCGATTCACTGGCCGGCGTCGGCCAGGGCGGGCACATTGATGTCGAGACAGTGGGATCCGCCGGCACCCCGGGCGGGGCGCATCGGCATCGTGGTTCACTCGCTGGCGGCGTCGAGTCGGGCGATCCGTCCGGCCCTGTTCGAAGCGGCGCTTCGAGCTGCCTGCGGGCTGGCGAGACATTGTCAGTCGGAGGAAGTGCGGGTTTCGTTTGCTGCGGCATTCGATGATTGGCAGGTCCGCCGCGCGCCAGACAGGGATCGTTTTCGTGACATCTACGAATGCTTGGCGCTGGCTGGCAGAGGTGGCAACAGCGACTGGGAGGATGTGAAAAAGGCGCTTCGGGAAGTGAGCGCTGATTGCGAACGCGTTTTTGTCATCGGCGATGCGCCGTTACAGGACTGGGAATCGGACGTAGCAGCGCTAGGGCTGGCGGTGCCGGTTATTTCGGTCAGTGGCGAGAGTGTCGAGGTGCATCGTCCGAAGTTGAAAATTCACGTGATGCCGGTCAGTTCGCTGGGCAATCGTTCGGGCAAAAATGTGAAATCCAAAACCAAGGGGCACCTGTCATGAACCACTCGGCGCGGTCATCAGTTTGGCTGGTCGTGGCGATGCTGCTCGGAGCGGCATTGACGGGACGTACGGTACTCGACTCGGAACTCCCAAGTTGGGCGATGCTCGGTGTCGGAATTCTGGCTGGAGTCGGTTGTCTATGGTTGCGTGCGGGAGGAAAAATCAGGCAGGGGATGGGTGCTCAGATCTGGAGTCTTACGATCGCGGCGGCGATCGCTGGACTTACCTTTTGGTATGGCGGTCGGACGCAGGTTTCGACTTTGTGGACGGGACTCGCTTTTGGATGTTTGGGCTGGGTCTGGTGTCGGACGCTGTTGGCGAAAGGGGTGGAGTTGGATGCGCTGTCGCGCCTCTTGGCTTTGCTGGCGGCATCGATCATCGCTTGTCAGGTGGCAGGCGATGAACTGTTGGATTATCCAGCCATGCTAATGCGCAGTGTGTCGTTTGGCTTGGTGTTGCTGGCGATCGGGTTGTGGCTGGTCGACGGGGAAAATTCGTCAGCGGCTTCGAGATCGGCGTCGCTGATGGCGCCGGTTCTGGTCTGCATCGGAGTGGTGTTGGCGTTGCTTTGGTCAGCGGCTCTCGAACCGTCTAAGGGATTGGCGTCGCGCTTGGGGATGCGTTTTATGGACGATGCGGACGTGGTCAAATTGGAAGACTTTGCGCCGGATACACCGGCGGCGACTTCGTTTGATGGCACGAGCGGGGAAGGCGGGCGCAGTTTGCCGCGACGGGCTGACATTCAGTTGAGCAATGCGCTTCGGGCGATGATTCGGGTGAAGGATCGTGAGCAATTTCAGCAAATGATTCGGCAGCCGATATATCTGCGTACGCTGAGTCTGTCAGTGATCATGAGCGAGGGAGATCTGGCACCGCTGCGCCTTGGCGAATGGCGCTACGATGCGGATGACGGGGAAGGGGATGGCAAGGTGGATGTCGGTCCGCTGGCTAATGATGGCCGTGCGCCGGTGGAGCACACCATCTACATTGAGAGTTCACAAAGTTCGGCGCTGCCGGTGCTGGCCGGGGTGAAGCGGTTTGGTCTCAATGAGGTCTATGAGTATGCCGACGACTGGTATCAGTTGGCACTTCCCGAGGGGCAGGAAATGGTCGCCTACCATGCTTTGTCGGATTTTCATCGGGTGGCTCAGGGGACGGTCTTTCCAGAGGACTGGAAGGTGGCGGAGCCTGAATCAGACGATTACGTGCAGATGCCGGATAACAACTTGGCCAAAAAGTTAGCGGCGAGCTTGGCGGAGTTGGGCGTAGCAGAAGAGAACGCGACCGAGGAATCGCTGGCGAAACGCCTGGAGCGGGTGCGTCAATTTTTGCAGCAGCGTTGCGAGTACAGTTTGGCCTACGAAAATCCTGATGACTTGCCGCCGGTGGAGAATTTCCTCTACGGTGAGAAGCTGGGTCACTGTGAGCTGTTTGCGGTGACGACGGTGATGCTGTTGCGCAGTCAGGGGATTCCGTCGCGGGTCGCCTATGGGTTCAGCGGCGGTTCGGCGCAGATGAAGAAACGTTCAATCGCGTTTCGCGACCGGGATTTTCACGCCTGGGCGGAGGTATTGGTCGAGGGGCGCGGCTGGGTGATCTTCGATACTACGCCGGAGGGGGCGGGTGCCAATTCGGCGGCGGGCAGTGGCAGTGGAATGCGTTTCGGTACGGGAATTCCCGATTTCAGCGACTACCAACTGCTGCAGGGAAATGCGGATGAGCTGCTGGTGCGAAAATCGCTGGTACCGCGCTGGCTGCAGACGGTGCTCGACTTCGCTTCGCTGTACCTGACGGAGATTTGTGTGACTGCCCTGGGCGGATTCCTGGCCGTCTGGCTGGTTCGAGTCGCGCGCCTTCGCTGGTTGGCTCGTCAGCGTGGCGGAGGCGGTAGATTCGGCGGCATGGGCGCAGCGTCGGCGGCAGCGGCGCCGAGTTATTTGGAAGGCTTTCTGCACCTTTGGGCCGAACGTGGGGTGGTGCGGCGGCCGGGGCAAACGATTCGCGAATTTGTCGACCGCTTGAAGGCCGAGCAGCGTTGCAATGGCGAGTTCGACGAACTGCTGCGTTACCTCTATGCCGTGCGTTATTCCGGAGCGACACGCGATCAGCGAACCGAGGCTGCGCTGAGGCGTCAGGTAAACGATTTTTCCCGTCGTCCCGAAGCGGTGGACGATGAGTGAGAGGTGAGTCAGCGTTGGGTCGCTATTTTTTGATCTTCGAATCAATGCCGAAGCGACCGGAACCCATGCCTACGATGACGACACAGCAGGCGAGGTAGAGGAATGCGAGCTCTTTGACTTTAAAGGCGTCATCGGCATGCATGACGAAGCCGGCAACTGCCATGGTGCAGCCGAGAAGGAATGCTGCCGGGCGAGTTGCCAGGCCGAGGGCGATGCAGATTCCACCGATGAACTCGGCCAGAATCGCCAGCCAGCCCATAACTTGCGGCATCGGCAAACCAAGGGCGCCGACGGCGTTATCGATGAAGCCGTCGGGCGATTGGATTTTTCCATAACCGTGCTGAATGGCCATCGTCGCGCCGACGAAAATGCGGAACGCGGCGTAGCAGAGTTGAGCACAGTTGCCGTCGGGGCTGCAACTGCCAAAGAGAAGGCTTTTGATTTTGTTCATTGGAAAATGAGGTGGAAAGAGGAGGCGCTCCGGAAGCTTTACCATAAAAGCATTCGTTGAGATCGGTAGCTGAAATTGAGGGACAAAATGACGCAACAAGGGTGCTCAATGTGTCCCAAAAATGAGTCGATATGGCGCTATATGACTTTCGTGACTGTGTGCGCTGTTGGCGCAAATCGCTTGTATTTAATCGTTTAAAGTTACGTGGCGATCTCTGGCACGCGAATTGCACCTTAGTGATGGAGTTCGCCAACTGGCGAGAATAAATCCAGTCCGGTTCGGGCTAATTCAAACCACAACCTCCAATAAATCCCATGAAACTCATTCGCTACAATGATCCCCTCAGCGCTCAGCTGCGCTCTTTCGATAATTGGTATGCGCCATCTCTGTCGCGGGCGTTTGGCTCCGTCGATCGATTCTTCGATCTCGCTCAGGGGCTTGCGGTTCGCAACGGTCTCGCTGACCAGAGAGCTATCGCTGCCGACCTCTACGAGGACGAAGAAAACTACTATGCCCGCGTCGAGATGCCGGGTGTGAAGAAACAGGAAGTCGACGTTTCGCTCGACGAACGTCTGCTCACGATCGGTTACCAACGCAAGTCCGCCGACGAGGGCGGCGAGAGCGTCAGCGGTGATCGATCGCTGACGGTCCCCGATGGAGTCGATGCCGACAAGGTAACGGCAAAACTCGAGGACGGTGTGCTCACTGTGACACTGCCGAAAGCCGAGCAGATCAAGCCACGCGAGATCAAGGTCAAATAAGACGGGTCGTCGCTAACTTTAAAAGCTAACTAAATAATTAAAAGGAAATCCAACCATGTCTGAAGTTACTAAAAACCCACCCGCAGAGAAACAGGATGTCGCCCCGCCGAGTCGTTCACTGTTCGTGAAGCCGAGCTACGAATCGAGTCGCGTCGATGACGAATGGCAGATCAGTGTTCTGATGCCCGGCGTGAAGCGTGAACATCTCTCGGTGTCTCTGGAAAAAGCCGAGCTGACCCTGGTCGGCCGTCGTTCCGATGAGGTGCCTGAAGGCTGGCGCCCGCTTTACGAAGAGCGAGTCAGAGCCGATTATCGTCTGCGTCTGCAACTCAACTTCGATGCTGATGCTGAGCGTATCACCGCTCATCTCGAAGACGGCGTGTTGACACTCCGTCTGCCGGAAAATGAGGCGGCCAAGCCGCGTCAGATCGAGGTGAAATAAACCCCCGATTCCAGCTGGCAGTGATCGCCAATGCCTCGGTGCCACTGGAAGACAGCCGGTCGCAGGATTTTCCTGCGGCCGGTTTTTTTGTTGGTAGCAGGACGCAAGCACGGTCCTTGTTTCGGGGGGTGATTTCTGGTTTACTTCGAGCATTCATGAAAAAATCTGAAGCGCAGAAGAATGAGCGGGGCATCCACGAGATTTATGCCAATGAACCAGAGACGGCTGACGCGACCGTGTGGGGAAGAGAAGTTGACCCGGTCAGTCGACGGGGGTTTTTTCGTAAGGCCGGGCTGTCAGCGATGACCGCGGCGCTCGGTGCGGAAATTGTATTTGGTGACATGATGCCGGGGGGATTGATTCCGGCAGCTCTGGCACAGAGTCCTGAACCGTTCCGCATCCCGGGAAAGGAAGGGCTGAACGTGTTGAATGATCGACCGATCAACGCTGAGGCAGCAGCACACATGCTCGACGATGATATCACGCCGGCTTCGAAGCTTTTCGTGCGCAACAACGGCATTCCTCCGCTTCTGGAAAACATCGATCCCGAAAAGTGGGAACTGGAAATTGCAGGTGAGGCTTGTGAAAATCCGACGGTTTTCACGCTGCCTGAGTTGAAGGAAAAATTTGAGCATCACACCTATCAATTACAAATCGAATGCGGTGGCAACGGGCGCAGTGAATACAATCCGCCGGCCTCGGGAAATCAGTGGACCATCGGTGCTGTGGGTTGCCCGACCTGGACCGGCGTGCGTCTTCGCGATGTGCTCAAGAGTTGCGGCATTAAAGACAACGCAGTTTATACCGGCTATCGCGGTGCGGATACGCATTTGTCAGGCGATCCGACTAAGGAGGCGATCTCTCGCGGGGTGCCGATGGCGAAGGCTTTGGAAGATGAATCGCTGATCGCCTTTGCGATGAACGGCGAAGCTATTCCGCTTTTGAACGGGCATCCGCTGCGTGTGCTGACTGCTGGTTGGCCAGCGTCGACTTCGGGCAAGTGGGTGAAGCGTATCGAGATTCGCGACCGGGTTCACGACGGCGAGAAGATGACCGGCACGTCTTATCGTGTGCCGCGCAACAATGTTGCTCCGGGAACTAAGGTTCCCGATGAAGACATGGTCATCATCGAATCGATGCCGGTAAAATCATTGGTTACCTTTCCCGAGTCGGGAGTTAGCTCTCCCGCGGGTAAGGCCTTGGCGGTTCGAGGTCATGCATGGGCAGGTGATCTTGAGGTCAGTAAGGTTGAGGTGTCGATCGACTTCGGTGCGACCTGGACGACGGCAGAGCTTTCCAAGCCGGCGAATCGCCTGTCCTGGCAGCGATGGAATGCTGAAGTCACGCTGCCGAAGATCGGTTACTACGAAGTATGGGCGAAGGCGACCGACAGCGATGGGCGCAGTCAACCGATGATCGTTCCGGGCTGGAATCCCAAGGGCTATCTCAACAACGCCTGCCATCGCATTGCCGTTCAAGCTGTTTAATCTTTCGACGATGAAAAAACAGATTATCACATTAGTTATGGCGTTTGCCGGTGCCGCTGTTGTGGCCACTGGAGAGGACGCCAAGGAAGAGGTTCCAATCGATCCGATCACCGGTATGAAGATGGCAGAGAACTGGCAACTGGTGCAGGCGCACTGCACGGTCTGTCATTCGCCGCAGCAGTATCTTCAGCAGCGGGGGACCGAATCGACTTGGACGGATATCATCAAGTGGATGCAAAAGCACGGTGGCTTGTGGCCGCTCGATGCGGATACTGAGTCGAAGATCGTTACCTACCTGGCGGAGAACTATGGGCCGTCCGGTTCGTTCCGACGCGCGCCGATCCCGGTTTCGCTGCTGCCTGAGAATCCGTATTTGACCGAAGCCCGGGCCGAGTTTGAGGAGAAGAAAAAAGCAGGCGAGATTCCGGTCGCTCCCGCTGCGGCAAAGCCCTGATTGCTGATTAGCGAGCGCAGCCAAAAAAAGGGCGACGCATTGCTGCGCCGCCCTCTGATTCATTAAGAATGAAACTCTCAGCAATCGTCCTTAACAAATTCGGTGTGGCTTACCAGCTGATACGGATGCCGGTGGTGACTCCCCAACCATCGTAGGCGCCGCCGTCGTTGGCGCGGTCGGACGCGGAAGTGTATTCCACACCGGTCTGCCATTTGAGGTTGTGGCCGCAGAGGTAGTAATTGAATCCGGCGTAGAACTCGTGTGCCTCATCAGAGCGCCCACCCACCACACTGCTTTCGTAGCGATCGAGACGCACTCCATTGTCGCCGTCACTGGTGATGTAGGTGTAGCTTGTTACCAATTGCACTTTTTCGGTGACGTTGAAAAACGGCATGACCTGAAGGGAGAACAGATCCGGTTGGTTGAAGTATCCCTGGCCGGCTGCAATGTCTGTGCCAATGCCCCAGTTGCCCTGCTCGATCCAGCTGTTTAGTGAGCCAATCTGGGAAAGGCTGCGTGTGCCATTGTTTTCGTCTTCCTCGTTGTAGACGTAGTCAGCCCGGATGATGGCTTTCTCGACTCCAAAGGCGTCGGCGAAGTCATAGCCGATAGATGCCAGCCCGAAATAGCCAGCGTCAAAATTGCCAAACTCTGGATTGGTCCGATCTGCGGAATATGCACCGAAGTTGTAAATCCAGTTTCCGACCTCACCACTGATGCCAACTCCGCTGAAGTACTCGCTCGTAAACCAGAGGTTGTTTGACAGTAGACTGCGCTCCAACCGAACCAGCTTTTTTGACGAAGTGGCACCGTCGAGGGTGAAGCCGGCGCTGATTTTGCCGACTTTGAGTTCAAATGCGTCACTGGGTGACCAACCGATATAGGTGTCGGTTAGCCCGTTGTACGCCGGATCGTAGTCATTCAGGTCGAAGTCGGCTTCTGAGTGAAGCGTGAAATCCTGAAACAGGCTGATCTTGAAACCGCCGCGAACGCGGCGCCAGAGCACGTCGTCGAAGCTGTCTTCACCCTCGGCGTCGTAAAATGCGGCGTCAGCTTGCAGGCGACCGGTGAAGGCAAATTTCTGAATGACCGGGTTATCTTTGTTGGAGTACCAAGTCGCGTAGTCAAAGATGTCGCAAACGGTGAACAGTGGAGGCTCTTCGATCGGGCCGGGACCGCTAATCACATCTTTGGCGTCTCCTGCCTGACTTTGAGCGCCGGTGGCCAAGGTAAGACCGCAGGCTATCGCGATGAGTCGTGTTGAAGGAATTTTCATTATGAGAATAGGCTG
>JBBKXR010000305.1:0-9502 GCA_037969585.1 Verrucomicrobiales bacterium | reverse complement strand
CTCGCCAGGTTGCTGGCCTTCGCCCTTACCTTGTCCCTCTCCAGGTTGCTGGCCTTCGCCTTTCCCTTGCCCCTCACCGGGTTGTTGGCCCTCGCCCTTACCCTGTCCCTCGCCGGGTTGCTGGCCTTCGCCGGGTTGCTGGCCTTCGCCTTTACCCTCTGCAGGTTGCTGGCCTTCGCCGGGCTCTTGCCCCTCGCCCTTGCCTTGCCCCTCACCTGGTTCCTGGCCTTCGCCTTTTGCTGGTCGCTCCTGCTCACCTGCATCGGAAGCCGCGGCGCCTTTCCCTTGCGCTTCACCACTATCATTCATCGCCAACTTAGTCCCTTCGCCCGCGTCAGCTTCAGCATTCTCTCCTTCTCTCGCTCCCTCCATCTCTCCGTCTCCCTCACTGCCCCGCGCCGCCTCCTCTTCGACCTGACGAATCAAATTATCCAACTCCGAACGCGCTGCCCGCAAAGCTTCCGACTCACTACCGAGCACTCGTTCGGCGGCCTTTTCGACATTGCTTTTCAGATCCTCGACACCCCGACCGACCGCCGCCTCGGACTCGCGGGCTTCGTCCATTCGATTGAAGCGCGCCCAGTCACCGGTCTCGGCGAGTTTTTGTTCAAGACCGCCGGTCTTGGCCTCGCGCACCGCCTCGTAGAGAGCATCTGAAAGAAGCGGCTCGCCTTCTTCGGAGGCTTCACTGATCTGCCGCATCGACTCCAGTAATTGCGCCAACTCCTGACTCTGATCCTGCAATGAATTGCTCAAGTCACTCTGGGCTTTTTGATCAAAAGGATCGCTCGGCTTAGAACCGGCGGCTTTCTCCATCTGTTCGGCAATCGCTTGCTGATTCTCGGACAACTGTCGAGCCTGATCGCGCACGCCACGCATCTCTTCGGCAAAACGGCGCGCGGTTTTTTCACGAAATTCTTCTTTCACCTCATCGAGTTCGCGTTCGGCACGAGTCGCAGCGTTGGCCGCTTCGCCAAGTTTGTCCTCACCCTCGGAGAGCTTCTCTGCAGCCTCACGAACGTTCTCACGCGTCTTCTCCAGTTGCTCCCGCTGCTCGGCCATGTTGGCGCGATTGTCGGGCTCGTCCATGCGCTCCATGAGGGTGTCGAGCTCTTGCAAGAGCTGCTCTTGCTCTTCCTGCAATCGCTTCAACTGCTTGCGCAGCTCCTCTTTCTCCTGCTCACTCTCCGCCTCTTCCAACTGCGCCTCGAGTTCCTTGATTTTTTCCGCCAAGGCTTCCTGTCGCTTGGCGAGCTCAGCAAGCCGGTTGAGTACCACCACGTTTTCCTCCTGCTCGGCGCTCTGAGTTTCATCCTGCGCCTGGCTCTGTTCTTCGTAGCGCTGATCCTCCTGCTTCATTTCCAACTGCATCAGCTGCTGCTCCTGCGGCTGGCCGTTGCCCTGACTGGGATTCTTGGCACGCGATACACTGTGCTCGCGACTCTGTGCACGCAGCAGCGCCTCATACGCCTGCCGCTCGGGCGTCATCGCCTTTTCGACCGAACCCGCGTCATCGGCGGCAAGACCTTTTTCCAAAATGGTAACCGCCTCGTTCATATGCTCTTTGGCCTCGCTCAGATGTGCCTGAATTTCCTTGTCATCGACTTTTTCCAGAGCCTCATCGACCTTGAGCACCGCGATCAGCTGCGAGTCTTTGACCACGCTGACATCGGCCTTCACGTCCGCCATCTTTTTGCCGCCGTTGATGTCGCGGGTCAATTTCCAGTCGGCGTTGATGACCTGCTTTTGAATTTTCACCAACTCATCGGTTGGGCCGCTCTCTCCTGGAGGACCCGGTGGTGCCTCCTGTTCGCGAAAAATGTCTTCAAAATGGCGAACGTCAGCAAAGAACAAATCGCTCATCGAGCGCCGCGTCGCTCCGTCCGGACCGATGTCTTCAGCCCACACATAATAGGTCAGCAGGTCACGCGGCTTAGCTTTCATGTCTTCCAGCAAGAGCAGCGTTTCCAGTTTGTGCTTGGTGCCACCTTTGAGAGGTGCGTCACCTTCAGCCATCGGCAGTTCACGCGTCTCGCCGTGTACCGACAGCGTCAGGCCAGTGCCGGTAACACCCAAGTCGTCCCAAACCTGAGCCTCGATCGGCAGTTCCTGGATCGCCGACACCGTGGCGTCGCGTTTGGGAAACGCGAACTCGACCGTGGGTGGCAGATTTTTCTTCACGGTCACCGTCAGCCACGGCGGCCGCTTGTTGCTGCGGTCCTCGGCATCGACCAGGTGCAGCCGATACTTCTGCGTATCCTGCGGCTTAAACTCACCGACGACGATACTGGGATCATCCTTGCTCGGCGTCAGCGGAATGATTGTTTCGTCCTCACCAAAAAGCTCAGCCGCCGCGACCGGCTTGTTGAGCTGCATCGAAAAGCCGACATCCGATCCTTCGAGGGCACTCACTTTCAAAGTGTTAAGAACCTCTTTTGGCTCGAGACCGCTGTAGGCCGGAGGAGTGATTTTCGCATCAGCCTGCTCAAGTCGTGGATGCTCAAAGGTGGTGATCGCAAAAGTTTCCGATCGCTCACCATCGTACTCGATCCAGTAGTCCGCATCGGCATCAACTTTCGAAACCAGTCCACCGAAAACGTGTTCGTCGAGTCCGGGCTTCAGCACAACCCGCCCGCGCTCAACCGGTGCCTCGGGCTTTCCATCTTGTTCATCTGGCCCTTTATCTGCAGCCCGTTCGGCGATGACCAACGTGGCTTGTCCCGGCAGGCGTTCAGCAAAACTCGCCTCAACCACCAATCGTGTGCCGCGCTCGATCTCGACATCTCCGGGATCGACTGAGATTTGAAAATCGACCAATTCCGGTGGCAAGCCCGCACCAGCTTCAGCAGGATCATCGACCAATCGCTCGCGCTGTCCGGACACAGAAAACATCAGGCCACAAGCGATGAGAAAGGCCAGCGCCGCCAGCGCCTGAACAAAGCCGGCCCCCATCAAACGTGTTCTCGAGACTCGGCGCACCCAGTCGTGACTCAGGGCGTGATCGATCGCATCATTAATGACTCGCTCCTGCAAGTAACCAAACTCACCATCGACGTCCGGTTTTTGCTCGACCGCAGTGAGCAGCGCCAATTGCAGGTCGGGATGACCGTCCTCAACCCGGCGCGCCAATTCGCGCGCAGTGAATTGGCGCCATCCGGCGATCGCTGTGGCGATCGCGAGCACCATCGCCACCGCTCCTAACAAAACCACCAACACAACCCAGGAAAGCTCCGCCGCTCCCGGCTGGTGATGACGCCACCAGAAAAACAGCGCCACGGCCGCAGCGAGCGCCAGCACCAACGCCGTCGCCCAGCGTCGTCGCAGCTGCGTCTCCGCCTGTGTGATCGGCTCGAGTTTCTTGCGTAGCAAAATTTCAATCATGGTGTGCTGATCGGATCCTAAAGTCTCACATCAATCAAAGCGCAGGCGCGGCCGTTTCATTTTCACTGTCACTTTCAACTTCGTTGGTACCAGGCGCTCGGCCCGCCACCCAACTTTCTACCAGTAAAACCCCTAGCACGGCCAATACCAACCACTTCCACAGCTTCTGCCGATTTTCCTTTTCGCTCAGCTCGAGCCGTCGTTGCTCGACGGCAGCCTCAGCACGTGCTTCAGCGGCTCGTCGGCCATCGGCACCTGCGCCAGTGACCTGTTCCGACTCGACCCGCACCGGCACTGAGAAATCGGCGAGCAACATCGGATCGACACTCTCCACACGACTTTCGTCCGGCGCCAAATTGACTGCATAGACACGTTCACTGGCACCGTCTGATATCGTATAGATACCCGGCAATTCGGTGCGCAGAAAAACTCCCTCGTTCACCTTCGATTCAACGCTGCTACCATCGGGAAGTTTCACCGTCAGCGAAGCCTGCGCAGCTTCCGCTCCCTGAGGCGCAGGCAGTGGCTCACCGACGACCAATGGCGATGGCACCAGAGCAGAAAAGCCGGCCTCACCAAGCATTGCATAAAGAAGCGGAACGAACTTTGACGACAGCGCCAACTGGCTTTCCGCCGGCTCCCATCCCGAACTGAAAAGATACATTTTGCCTGCCCCACGTCGCACCTCGACCCAGGCTGGTACTCCGCCATCGTAACGAGCCAGCACGCGGATTCGCCCAGCATCCGCATCCTCGGTCTCAGGCAGCTCGATCGCACGATTTTTCCAAATGTGTATGCCGGTGAAGTCGCGAACCTTCGCCCGCGCAAATGGCGCTAACACCGGCGATTCAAAATCAAGATCAGTAAGCATCGCGTAGGCGCTTTTCCCAGATCCCTCACGCGCCACTTCACTGACCGACCAACCATCGATACCGGTCACCGCTGCGAGTGCCTTTGACTCCGAGTCATCCTCGCCACTCCCGCCAACACGACTGATCCAGAAAACCGCCGATCCCGAATTGAGCACCGCTCCAACCTGCTCGGCGACCGGCTGTGGTGGCGTGCCCGCGACAACCACCAAATCAGCATTCTTCACCGCTTCATCTGACACGTCGGTGAAGGCCAAAGCCTCGACATCCGGGGTCAGCACCGAGGTCGGCTGCATCACCCGTTTCAGATAAAAAAGCGCCGTCGCTGGGTTCTGCGGCTCCGGCTTTTCCGACAAATACAAAACTCTCACCGGTCGCGGCTGCACGCGCGCCACGTAAGTGCGATTGTCGAAATCGTGATCTTTCGAGCCGCTCTCAGCCTGCAGCACAAGCACTCCATCAGCAGTTTCGTCGCCCGGCGTCCGCGGCGGAGCGGCAACCACCCGGCTGCTCCCCGGCGGGATCTGACCGCGCACCGTCCTGTCGCCCGGCTCACCCGCGCCGCTGCTCTGACCCTCTGCCCAGCGCAGGGAAAATTCCGCCTCGCCGCCATCCGCGCGCGAATTGCGAATCCGCACGCGCTGTGAACCTTTCGAGGGCTCCGCTTCCTCGGCATCACTGGGAATTGATGTTTCATCACCATCCGCTTCACCCTCGCGCAGCGTCGCCACCAGATTGAGAGCAAGATTCGCGGACTGCCTGGGCTCGACCGGCAAACAGCGCACGCGAATTGACTCTGGCCAAGCATAGCGATTCAAACTATCGCGCTCAGCGCCCTCTTGAAAATCGCTGATAACAACGATCTCTTTGGCCTTGCGTTCGCCGCCTTCAACCGTCGCTGATTCGATCAGATCGGCCGCCGCGATTAACGCGCCTCCCAGACCACTCCCGCCCCATCCGGCTTTCGCCCCATCGAGCTTCGCCCGTGCCGCTTTGACCTGAGCGCCCGCCGAAACCGTCGCCGTCGTTTCGGCGGAATCAAAGCCACTCAGCACATCCACCTGATCATCAAATGTAAGCAAGGCGATCTCGTCACGACCCGATGCCTCGCCGAGCACCTTGTCAGCTTTAGCCACCGCCTGCTTCCACAAATCTTCACGCTGCATCGAAGCGCTGCGGTCGAGCAACACCACCACTCGACTGCCCTCACCACCACCGAGCCCGGCCTGGTCTGAATCAAAAAACGGTCGCGCAAACAACAAAGCCAACAGCAGCAACGCCAGACACCGCAGCAGTAACAACCACAGCCTTTCTAACTTACTGCGCCGCGTCAGTCGCTCCGGCGTCTTGTCGAGAAACATCAACGTACTGAACGGCACAAAATCCTTCGGCGGACGTCGCCGGAGGTGCAGCAGGATGGGCGCGATGACAGCCAGCGCGCCGATCAAATACAGTGGTGATAAAAAGCTCACGCTTTAGTTCTTAGTTCTTAGTTCGTTGTTCTTTGTTGTTCGGAGCGGAGGCGTCTGGAACTCCCCGGGACGCAAAAGTACTGATCGCGCTGGCTCGACATCTTGCCATGTCGCTGCCACGCCGCGGTAACATTCCGTCGCGTAGCGACGGTGCTGGTTAGCCGGGGCGCTTCAGGCCCCGGACCACGGCCCTCGTTCGGTCCAGGCGTCGCGTAGCGACCGCTCTGATTCGGATACTGCCAACACGCCATCGGTCGCAGAGCGGTCGCTACGCGACGCTTCAACCATCCGGCGACAGACGGGGCATAAATCCCCCGCTTACCCAGAGCGGTCCCTACGGGACGCCGCACACTGAGTAAGCGCCCCATCGACTGCAAGTGGTCGCCCAACGCGCCATCCGCTGCGGGACGCAACCGTTTCCCCAAGCCACTGATCGACGGCTGCGGAATCTGGCGATGCGATTTCATCGGCTCTTTCATTTTCTTTTTACGAAACCCAATAACTCAATAAGGAATAACCCAATAGCTCGCCCCACGACTATCCAGCATTCCGACTCCGGTTCGGCATCGATGCATTTTTGCGGGCTTTGACGAATTCGAACATCGCCAGCTCGAGTGGTTGATTCGTTGGCAACAGGCGGTAGTCGATGCGATTTCGTTCACACAGGGCGCGCAGCGCTTCGAGGTGAGCGTTGAGTTTTTTCAGGTAGCCCGCGCGAGCAGCCGCAGGATCGATGTAGAGATCGCGACCGGTTTCGGCATCGCGGAAATGGGTGGCAGTGTCGAAATTAAAACTCAGCTCGGCTGGATCGAGGATTTGAAAAATCACCAGGTCGTGCCCCGCGGCAGCGAGGTGACCGAGGCGAGTTTCAAGTTCGTCGATCGGTGCCAGCAAGTCCGAGATCAGCACCATCATACCGCGTCGGCGCTGCATATCAGCGAGGGACTTCAGCGGAGCGATCAGGTCCGTGCCATCGCCACGTGGCGCGCGCTCCAGTTGCATCATCAGGCGGCGCAAATGTCCGGGCCGATTGCGCGCCGGAACGTGCTGGTCGATTTTTTCGTCGAAGGTGGTCAGGCCGACCGCATCTCCCTGCCCGAGGAGGAAATACGCCAGCGTCGCTGCCAGCGTCGCCGCGTAATCGGATTTGCGCTGCCCCTCGACCGAACCGTAGCCCATCGACCGACTGTGATCGACCAACAGCGAGCAACGCAGATTGGTTTCGTCTTCGAACTTCTTGATGAATACCCGATCGCTACGCGCCAACACCTTCCAGTCGATATAGCGCGGATCGTCGCCCGGCACATACTGGCGGTACTCACTGAACTCTACCGAAAAGCCGTGATACGGACTGCGGTGCAGGCCTTTCAAAAATCCTTCGACCACCACCCGCGCGCGCAACTCGAGCGAACGAATACGCATCAGCGATGCCGGGTCGATGTAGCCGGAGTCGCTGGACGTCGATGGTGTTGCCGCAGACATTCTATTTTAAAAAACGAAAAATGTGGGGTGGCCGCTCCGGCCGCTGCCTCAAGCTTGATCGTGATTGCTGAGGCTCGTCCACTGAAGCAAGCGGAGCGCTTGCCCTACAATGATCGTCCAGCACAAAGACGGTCTTCAAACCTTTGCGGTTCCTTTCTCGGAGATCGACTCGATCAATTTCTCGACCACCGCGTCGACCGTCACACCTTCGGCCTCCGCTCGATAATTAACCAATATTCTGTGCCGAAGGACCGGTTTAGCCATCGCGCGGATGTCGTTGAAGGTGACGTGCGCCCGCCCATCGAGCAGCGCACGGGTTTTTCCACCCAGCACGAGAAACTGCCCGGCACGCGTTCCCGCGCCCCAGTTGACCCATTCATTGATGAAATCCAGCGCACCGTCGCGGTTCGGTCGAGACGCCGCTGCGAGACGCACTGCGTAACGCACCACGTCCTCGGCTACCGGCACACGCCGAACCACTTCGTGGCACTTGAGCAAATCTTCAGCATTGAACAACGGTTCGACCGGCTCGCCCACTTTGCCGGTGGTGCGCGTCACCACTTCGACCTCATCGTCCTCGTCGAGGTAGTCGATGACGATGTTAAACATGAACCGGTCGAGCTGCGCCTCTGGCAATGGATAGGTGCCCTCCATCTCGATTGGGTTTTGCGTCGCCAGCACGAAGAAGGGCTTTTCGAGCAGCAAAGTCTGACCGGCGACCGATACCTGTTTCTCCTGCATCGCCTCAAGCAACGCCGCCTGCGTCTTCGGCGGCGTGCGGTTGATTTCATCGGCGAGGATCATGTTGGCGAAGATCGGCCCCTTATTAAATACCAACTCGCGCCCCTTCTCGGTATCCTCGAGAATCTCGGTTCCAGTGATATCCGACGGCATCAGATCCGGCGTGAACTGGATGCGGTGAAACGACAGGTGAAACACTTTCGCCAACGTGCTGACCAACAAGGTCTTCGCCAGGCCCGGCGCACCCGTGATCAAGCAATGCCCGCCCGACATCACCGCGATCAGCAGTTCCTCGACGACATCTTTCTGGCCGACGATGACTTTGCTGAGCTCTTTTCGGATCGTCGCATGCGCGTCCTTGAGCTTTTCCGCCATCTCGCGTTCGAGCTCAAATTCAGGTGTTTTGGTTTCTTCGGTCATGGTTGTAAAAAAATAAATACGATCGTGCGCCCCTCAATGCGTCATCGCGTAGAAGATGATGTTGATGCCGAGTGGGTAGGCGTATTTTTCTGAAAATTCGCGGAAGTACCAGGGGTCGGTCCCTTCTTCCTCCCAGCCGTCGCCGAGGTCGGTATTGAAGCAGATCATCATGCACATGCGGCCTTTGTCGTCGAACACGCCTTTGTACTGCGGCACCTCGGTGCCGGGTTTGTTCCACTCGTAGGTGATGCCGCTTTCGCGGCCCATCATGGCGATGCCAACAGCGGGAATCTGCGGCTTGATATCGAGCTTGAAAACGCTGTCGAACACCGGGTGATCGAGGTCGAGTTCTTTGGGCTCTTTGTTAGGAAAGATCTGTTTCAGGGCACGATAAAAGGTATCCCACTCGTCAGTTCCCCAGAAGTCGTCGACCATGATGAATCCGCCGTTGAGCATATATTCGCGCATGGTGCGCGCTTCGTCATCGGTGATGTATATGTCGCCGGGCTCGATCATGTAGATGAACGGGTAGTGGCGCATCTGTTCGGCATCGATGTCGACCACGGCACCATACGGACTGACTTCGAGCGAGGTCAGTTGCTGCAACCGATAGGAAATGTTCAGATCGCAATCAGGGTAATCGATCATCCACTTAGGGCGCCGCCCCCAAGTGCCCGAGGTGTAACGCAGGCGAGCGAATACAAACACGTCGTTGGGCGTCTCCTTGCTGACTTCCCAAACCGGAAAATCATACAGCTGACCGCCAAAAGCCGCGCGCGGATCTTCGGGCACTTCGGATTGGCGCGAGCCAAAGTTGGTCGGCTGGTTGCCCTCCACCTCGACCCGGTCCTGTCGACCAAAACGACCACCGCGATCCCGATCCTGTGCGTTCAAAAAGTGCCAGCTGCCACCGGACAGAATGATTGCCAGCAGAAGAATACCGCCGACCAGCCGCGGCGATCGCGGCTGCTCTCGTTGAGAGATGAATTGTGTTAGATTTTTGAGCATCATCGTTAACAGGGCACCAGCCTCCGACTTGAGTTGTGCGCCAACGATGGGTGGCGGCGAGCCTCCGCACTCCATAGCCTGTCGCGGGAATCGCTCATGGTTTAGGGGCGGCCGGTTGAGGTTGAGTAT
>JBBKXR010000304.1:0-32086 GCA_037969585.1 Verrucomicrobiales bacterium | reverse complement strand
CGGCTACTACGACCAGGTTCACGCCCATTCGTTTTACCCTCCGTATCTCATTCACAACAGCGAAGAAGTTCCTCTGAAAGGAAATGTTGGCGGGCGCGCAGGTGAGACCTATTCGCACTACGAGATCATGAAAGAAGCGCTGGCGTTTATTCGCGAAAATCGCGATCAGCCGTTCTTCTGCTATTTGCCGATCACGCCGCCGCACGGGATGTACGATATTCCCGAAGATGATCCGGCTTGGGATCACTACACTGATGCCGCTTGGATGAAAGATCCGTCGGTCAGTGCCGAAGCCAAACGCTACGCGGCGATGGTGACCATGGTCGATCGCAATCTCAACGAGGTGTTGACGCTATTGCGAGAGCTTAGCCTTGAGGAAAACACGATTGTGTTCTTTACCGGAGACAATGGCGGTCAGGACCGTTTTTCCAATAAGCAGTATCCCAGAGGCTATTTCGGGCCAAATGTGGATCCGCGAACGGGTGTCGAATTTCGCGGGGAGAAGGGCAATCTTTATGAAGGAGGGCTGCGGATTCCCTTTTTGGTTCGTTGGCCGGGGAAGATCGAAGCCGGACAGGTGAGTGACCTGATTTTTTATCAACCGGATGTTCTGCCAACGTTATCTGAGTTGTGCGGGGCCGAGACTCCCGATGACGTGGATGGACTGTCGATTTTGCCGACCCTGCTCGGTTCCGAGGCCGTCGGTCGGGAGCAGGCGCAACACGATATGCTGTATTGGGAATTCGGGCAGCAAGTTGCTGTTCGCAAAGCGGATTGGAAGGCGATTCGACCGAAGCAGAACGGTGAATGGGAGCTTTACGATCTTAGCAAAGATATCTCCGAAGAAAATGATGTCGCAGTTCAGCACGCCGATCTGTTGCAGGCGATGCGGGAGTTTGCGACGGCTGCGCACGAACCGGTCAGGGCGGGCGTCTATTTCGACGAGTCACGCGAGCGCCACGAACGAGATCGGCAGGCCAAATGGGGCTCGACGAGGCCGAGCGAAGCCGCTGCGGGGTCAGTAAAGCTGCAGCGTATTTCTGACAAGAATCTGATTCCCGCTGAACAGATGAATGTGCTCAGCTTTTCCAGCGAGAGTTACACCAACGATCGTCTGGCGGCCTACGCGATCGATGGGAAGTTAAAGACCGTATGGCATACCGAGTTTAGCCCGAAGCTGGCCGAGCATCCGCATGAGATCGTATTCGATCTCGGGCAGGTGTACAACGTCAGCGGATTTCGTTATCTCGCTCGCCAGGAAGCTGGCTGGAATGGCGGCTTCGGCAAGACAGAGTTCTATCTTGGTGACCGTCCCGAGCAATTCTCTAAACAGGCAGACGTTGCCGTAACCTTCAAGAAAACTCGCGAGGCGCAGGCGGCTGATTTGCCGAATTCCAAGACGGGGCGCTTTGTAAAGGTGGTCATCCGCAGCGAAATCAGCGATGGTTCCTGGGCATCAGCAGCCGAAATCGGTGTGGTAGGAACTCCTACAGAATGAGCGGATTTGCGTCGAGCTTTCCAGATGCGGAGAGGCGGCGAACGGTGTAGCATTTTTTCGATCATGCTTGCCGGATTTCGAACATTTTGCTGTGGCAGCCTATTGGCTGCTTTGGGATGTTGGTTGGCTGGTTTGGGGGAGGTGAGTGGTCAGCAAGAGGACTTCCGGGCGTTCACTAATAAGGATGGTCAAGTGGTCGAGGCCAAAGTGGCGGCTGTGTCGAAGGATCGTAAAACATTGAAAGGCGAACTGCGCAATGGGCGTGAGTTTGAAATGGCGATCAATCTATTGTCACTCGACGATCAGCAATTCCTGAAGCATTGGATCAAAGAAAATCCAAATGCTTCGGCCACCAAGTTCCTGCTCGATGTAACGTTTGCGAAAAAAGAAGAAACGACCGAGCGGAAGCGCGACGACTACTACCGCTTTACGGTGAAGAGCGTGACTTACCAGATTGCTGTACGAAACAAAACCCGCGAGTCATTGCTGGGCGGCTTGGTCGAATATGCCATGATCCACGAGGATGGCCTCGACATCATCAGATCTGACGCGGGGATACCCATCACCTACGACGATGAACTCAATCCGGAGCCAAAAATCATCGCAGGCAGCGATAAATTGCCTGACGATCTTGCCTTTAATTTTTCTCACGAGTTCGTTACCGCGGCGGTTTCGACAGACACGGTCGAAGTGGATGGCAGCGGTCGCTACGGCGGCGATGACGTGCTCGGGGTACTGGCTCGAGTCAGTGACCGAACCGGAAGGGTGATCGGTGTGTATCGGAGCAGTGAATCAAAGGTGCGTGAGATTACTTGGGAGTCGGTGGCCGGCAACGCGCCGCCACCAGCGGCTGCTGCGACCAATCCGGTGACGACGTCACTTGAGAGTTCGCCGGTTGCATCGCAGGGCCGCTCGAGTGAGGGGGTGGAAGTCCGCAGGCTCGACGCCCTCCCGGAAATTCTACAAAAGGGCGATACCCTGCCAGCTGATAAGGTTCCCGATGTCGTTGGAAAACGCATTGTTACCACGGCGGTCATCGATATCGACGCGGATGGACCTGACGGGGTGATCGTCGCTCATGGCGGCGCAGAGCGAGGGTACGTATTGTTCGTTTTTGAATCGCAACTGCAGTTCTGGGTGAAGAAATTGATGCCCGATGATCGTCGGATTTCCCGAAAGGTGAAAATTCCGCTCGCGGATTTGCCTGCTGGCGAATTTACCGTGGAAGCTAGGCTAGGCGCAGAAAAGCTGGAGCTTTGGATCGACGGCCAGTTGGCGGGGGATTTTGATTCGTTGGGATTTTTGGACGAGCAACCTAATGAAGGATTGAGTGTCGGCTACGATTCAGAGGGAGGCTCAGTCGCTCCGTCTTCAGCGAACGTGCCGTTTCGTGGTCAGATCGGCGAGGTTCGGGTAGCAATAGGTGAGTGATTTGTTTATCAATGGCAACGCGGCTTGCCTGTCGGAACTAACCATTTTCCCATGAAGCTCTCCTCAGTTCTCATTCCTCAATCAGTCGAAAATTTACGCCTCGCGGCTCAGTGTGGTGTGACGGATATCGTGACCCGTTATCCTGGCGGTCGGCTGGAAGACGTATTGTCAGCTCAAGGCGAAATCCAGGCGCATGGGTTGAAATTGTCGGTAATCGAAGGCTGGTTACCGATCGAAAGGATCAAACTGGGGGTCGACGACGACGGTTCTGAACTCGCGGCGATGAAGCAGCTGGTCCGGCACATGGGCGAGGCGGAGATTCCGACCCTCTGTTACAATTTTATGGCAGGCACAGATTGGGTGCGAACTCGACTCGACCATCCCGAGCGTGGCGGCGCACTCGTCACAGGCTTCGAACTCGCTGAGGCCGAGTCGGCGATGTCTTTGAATCAACCAACTACCGCCATTGCCGAGGGTGGCATCACAGCTGATGAGCTTTGGAAAAACCTCGAAGCGTTTCTTGAAGAGTTAGTCCCGGTTGCTGAACGGGCGGGCGTCGATCTTGCCATGCATCCCGATGATCCGCCCTTGCCGGAATTTCGCGGCAAGGCACGGATTATGAACTCGGTGGAAAACTTTGAGCGGCTCGCGGCTCTTGTGCCGAGTGCTCGCAATGGGATCTGTTTTTGCCAAGGGAGTTTTGCCACGATGGGCGCGGACATTCCCGGAGCGATTCGCCGACTCGGTGATCACATTCGCTACGTCCATTTTCGTGATGTACGAGGAACACCTGAATCATTTGTTGAAACGTTCCACGACAACGGTCCGACCGACATGGTCGCGGCGATGCGAGCCTATCGCGAGATTGGTTTCGACGGGGCGATCCGACCGGACCACGTTCCACAATTGGAAGGAGAGGACGAGGGCGAGCCCGGCTACACGATGCTCGGTCGCCTTTTCGCCTACGGCTATATGCGTGGCTTGATGCAGGCGACGGAGTGAGAGGGTAAGTAATCGTTTTGTCCGCTCGAAAAAGCCGGGGTCGCAATGCTCGAGAAACTGGCTACAATTGGCGAGCCGCTATGGGCAGAAAAAAATCCGCGCTAGTTCTTTGTTTTCTCGGTGGCTTTGCGGCGCTGTCGTGGCAGGTGCTCTGGCAGCTCGATCTAACCCTTGCGCTGGGAGTATCGGCAAAAAGCACCGCTTTGACGGTCGCAACGGTCATGGCGGGCATGACCACGGGGGCACTGTGGGCGGGTCGGAGATTGCAAAAACGGCCGAGTGTTAACCCCTGGTTGTTGTATGGGCTGCTTGAAATCTTAGTAGGTGTCTTCGGTTCGCTTCCGCAATGGCTGCGCCCTTTTGTCGAGTCTGTGGATGCCAGTGTTTATCAGACAGTCCCATTCCTCGCGACGCCGTTTTCGCTGTTGGCGTTGGCTCTGACGATCGGTCCATCGAGTATAGCGATGGGGGCGACGCTGCCGGTGATCGGGCTGATCGCGCAGCGAACTGATGAATCGCTGTCCAGATTTTACGCAGCCAACACCGCTGGGGCTGCGTTGGGAGCGCTCGCGGTCGCGTTCTGGCTGATGCCGAGTCTCGGCAGGACCGGTTCGGCAACACTTCTGGTGGCGATCCAGCTATTGGTATTTTTGGCCGCGTGGCGCATCTCGAAGCTCAATGCAGAACCTCTCGTCGCGGAGGCTGACCTCTCGGGGACTCTGGCGGTGCCGCCGGTTTTTGCTCCACAGACTGCGATGAAATTGGCGCTCGCCACCGGCTTCGCTGCGTTCGCTCTGGAGATTGCCTGGTTTCGAATGCTGCGTGCAGCATGGCTCAGCACTACCGATTCGTTTGCCATCATGCTATCGGTTTTCCTGACCGCCTTAGCGCTTGGTGCCTGGCTAAGCAAAACGTTGAGACTGAGAGAAGTTTCCCTCGGGGCGCTGTTGTTCGCCGCCGCCATTGCGGTCTGGCTTGGGACTCCGGTGATTGAGAGATTCGATTTATGGGGCACCGCAGCTGGAAGTTATTCGTTACGGGCGCTCATCCGGGTGTCGGGCGCGATGCTGGTTATGGGGCCGGCGGTGATGCTTCTCGGCGTTGCCTTGCCTTGGCTGCTTGACGAGGCGAAAACACCGCGGGCTTGGTCTCGGATTTATGCAATGAACACCGTCGGTGCGGTACTCGGCAGCTTGTCGGCGGGCTGGGTATTTATGATGCTCTTGGGGCCGACTAAAACGAGTTGGATTGCGGGATTCGTATTGGCGGCGGCCGGTATCTCTCTGGTAAAATCGCAGGCTTTACGTGTGCCTCTGACCGCATCGGTGCTGGTTTTTCTGTTTTTCAGTTGGTGGGCGGATTCCGGCATCGGTATCGAACGAGTTCAGGGACCGACGAAGTTACTTCGACAGGAGCACCAGCTGCTGAAGTCGGTGAACGGCCCTGATGTCACCACGTCCGTGGTCCAAACCGAGGAAGGCGCGAACGTGTTGTTTATCGACGGCTATGCGGCGACGGGAGAGTTTGGCTTCAATTCCGCTTACATGGATGCTATGGGGCGGCTGCCGATGCTGTTGCACCCTGATCCAAAGCAGGCATTGGTCATTTGCTTTGGAACCGGCCAAACCGCACGGGCGGTGCTCGATGAGAATCCCACTGCGTTGACCTTGGTGGACGTGAATCCTGCGGTTTTTGACCTGGCAGGATTTTTCCAATCGAATCGCGGTGTTCTGGAAGATGATCGGGTGACTGCGATACCGATGGATGGTCGGGCGTGGCTGAGGCGAACTCGCCAGCATTATGATGTCGTCACTCTCGAGCCGATGCCGCCGTTTTTTGCCGGTACCAATTCACTTTATTCGATCGAATTCTACCAACTGATTGATCAACGGCTTAAGCAGGACGGTTTCGTCGCGCAGTGGTTTCCAATGCATTTGATGACCCCGTCTCACGCGCATTCCGTAGCGGCGGCGTTCGTGAAAGTGTTCCCGAAGTCGATTCTGTGGGTCGATCCCAGCAATGCAGATTCCTCGGGCGTCGCGCAGCAAGGCATCCTGATCGGCCGGAAGGGGGACACTCCCTGGGATCGCTGGCCTGGTTTCGACCGGGTTATCGAAAATGGTCGGCCGCTGGACTATGAGACCGTGAATGAAAGCGTTTTCCTAACGGCGGAACAACTCGATCAATACGTGCGGGGGATCGAGCCAGTCACCGATAACAATCAGATTTTGTCGTATGGCCAGGACAGCCTGCACCGGCATGATTTAGGGAAGCGTCGACTCAATCGGGAAAATGTGAAAGAGATTCTCGAATTGAAGGAAACGGTGCTTCAACAGGAGCAATAGTCAGCGATAAAGGATGATTGTTGGGTGCTCCAGAAGCGGGGTTGAAGATTTTGCGACACTCCATTATCGCGCCATAGGGGATCGTCGAGGCGTGTGATACAATGGCCTCTTGTTAAGCGAGGTATCGCAGTCTGTGATGGCCCCGCGACCATTAAGTCATCGATTTTTACCGAGTTAGATTACCCCAATTGGAGGCCTGCGACGTTCGCTGTTCGAGCCTGACTCCAACCCGTTCGTGCTGAGCCAAGTTCTTCTGAATCACTGATCGGTCTTTTTTTGTTTGCCAGAATTCCTGCCATGAGAATTTTTACCCAATACCCGAAAGGTTTTTCCTTCGTCACCGCCCTTGCCGTGGGCTGCGCAATTGCCGCGTCATTCGCCCACGCTGCCGAGATGGCCAAAGGCGACGCTGCGAGCGAAAAGGTCAGCTACTACGAGGAGGTTCGTCCGCTTTTCCAGGAAAAGTGTCAGGGCTGTCATCAGCCTGCAAAGGCCAAGGGTGACTACGTCATGACCGATGTTGCCAAGCTGATCTCGGGTGGCGAAACGGGTGCCGCTGTATTGGCTCACAAGTCGGCAGAAAGTTTTCTCATTGAGCAGGTGACACCGGTCGACGGAAAAGTGGAGATGCCACCAAAGGGTGATCCGCTGACGGCGCAGGAATTGGCGCTGGTTAATCGCTGGATCAACGAAGGTGCCGTCGACGACACGCCGCAGAATGCCAGGCAACGCTACGATCAGGAACATCTACCAGTTTATGCGGTCGCGCCGGTGATCACGTCACTCGATTATTCGCCGGATGGAAAATTGCTGGCCGTGGCCGGCTTTCACGAAGTGCTTTTACACAAAGCCGACGGCACGGGATTGGTGGCGCGGTTGGTTGGTCTATCGGAACGCATCGAGAGCGTAAGCTTTTCTCCCGACGGCAAGCGTCTCGCAGTGGCCGGTGGTCTGCCGGGACGAATGGGGGAGGTCCAGATATGGGACGTCGCCAAGCGCGAACTCGAGCTTTCCAAACCGGTCGGTTTTGATACCGCTTACGGTGCCAGTTGGTCGCCAGACGGTAAACTGGTGGCTTTTGGTCTTCCGGACAATACGGCGCGTGCGATCGACTCGACCAGTGGCAAGCAGGTGCTGTTCATGGGCGGTCACAGCGACTGGGTACTTGATACCGAATTTTCCACGAAAGGCGATTACCTCGTCTCGGTGGGGCGCGACATGGCGGCCAAATTGACTGAAGTCAAAACCGAGCGCTTCGTCGACAATATTACCTCGATCACCCCGGGCGCGCTTAAAGGCGGCATGAATGCGGTGGTGGGTCATCCGCTGCAGGATCACGTGCTGGTCGGCGGGTCCGACGGAGTTCCGCAGATCTATCGGATGAAGCGCGAAACGGTGCGCAAAATCGGTGACAACGCCAACCAGATTCGTCGCTACCCGGCGATGGATGGGCGCATCTGGGCGGTGGCTTTTCGTCCCGACGGCAAACGTTTTGCCGCGGTATCGAGTCTCAATGGCAAGGGCATGATCAATATTTACAAAAGCGAATACGACGCAACCATCACGCCGGAATTGAAAAAGGCGATGGAGAGCGTCCGGCGTAATCCGGATCCCAATCGCGAGCCGACTGCGGAGGAAAAGCTGATCGACGAATTCCAAACTCGTGGAGCTGAATTACTCAAGAGTTTCAAAGTCGATGCCGCCGTTTTCTCGGTGGCCTATTCGCCCGATGGAAAAACGGTTGCCGCTGGCGCTGATGACGGCCAGGTCCGCCTGATCGATTCCGAAACGGCTGCTGTGAAAACCGCCTTCGTACCGGTCACCGTCGATGCCAAGGCTGCCGAGTTGGCCAAGGCTAAAGCGGCCGGCAAGGAGGGCGAAGTGCCGACGAATTTGAAGAAAGGCAAAGCCGCCGCCGACGGCGAGCAATTGCCGAAGGGTGGCAAGGTCGTTTCGCTGGAGATCTCGCCGAAGTCGATCGTGCTCGATTCACCGAGCGCCTACAATCAGTTGGTCGTCACCGGTAAACTCGAGGGCGGCGGCGAGGTCGACCTGACCCGCTCGGTGAAGTGGGTAGTGGAAAAGCCGTTCGCCAATGTATCCGATCGTGGCGTCGCTCGTCCGCTTGCGGTCGGTGACACCAACGTGACCGCAAGTTTCGGCGAAATCACCGGTGGCGCCGCAGTAAAAATCTCCGGCCTCGATGTCGCCTTTCATCCTGATTTTATACGCGACGTCAACCCGGTCATCTCTCGTCTAGGCTGCAACGCGGGGCTTTGTCACGGCGCCAAGGACGGCAAGAACGGCTTCAAGCTGAGTTTGCGCGGCTACGATCCGCTCTATGATGTACGTGCCTTCGGTGATGACCACACGGCGCGCCGCGTCAATTACGCTTCACCCGACGACAGCCTGATGTTGCTCAAGGCCACCGCTGCGGTTCCCCACGAAGGCGGCATGACAACGGAGATCGGTTCCCAGTATTACAACACCATCCGTCAATGGATCGCCGACGGGGCCAAGGTGATTGTCGATAGCAGCAAGGTGACCAGCCTTGAAGTTTTTCCAAAGAATCCGGTTATCCAGAACATCGGTGCCCGCCAACAACTTCGTGTCGTCGCTCGCTATCGGGATGGCACTACGCGCGATGTTACTCATGAGGCATTTCTGGAAACTGGTAACTCCGAAGTGGCGATCAACGATGACTTCGGCCTGATGACGACGGTCCGTCGCGGCGAAGCACCGGTGCTGGCACGCTTTGAAGGCGCCTACGCCGCCACCACGTTGACCGTGATGGGTGACCGGGAAGGTTTCACCTGGAGCCAGCCGGAGGCATGGGGCGAGATCGATACACTGGTCGCCGCCAAGTGGCAGCGCTTGAAGATTTCACCGTCGGGCCTGTGCACCGATGAAGAATTCCTGCGTCGCATCTACATCGATCTCACCGGACTGCCACCGACGGTCGAGGCCATCGATGCGTTCATGGCCGATAAGCGACCCACTAGAGAAAAGCGCGACGCAGTGATCGACTCGCTGATCGGCGATCCTGAATTCGTCGAGCATTGGACCAACAAGTGGGCCGACATGTTGCAGGTGAACTCCAAGTTCCTCGGCAAAGAAGGCGCGACGCTGTTCCGCCAGTGGATCCACGGGCAGGTGGAAGCCAACACCCCTTATGACGAATTCGTTTACTCGATTCTGACCGCTACCGGTTCTAACAAGGAGAATCCGCCAGCTTCTTATTATAAAATCCTGCGCGAACCGGATGCGATCATGGAGAACACCACGCATCTGTTCCTGGCGACGCGTTTCAACTGCAATAAATGCCACGACCACCCGTTCGAGCGCTGGAATCAGAATCAGTACTACGAGACCGCCGCCTTTTTTGGCCAGATCGGTCTAGCTCGCGATGCCAAGAATGCGCCGACACAAAACATCGGCGGCAGCGCAGTAGAAAATGCGGTCGCTCTTTACGAAGTGATCAGCGACGCCGCTGAAGGAGAGGTGAAGCACGATCGCACCGGCGAAGTGACGGCCCCAGTGTTTCCCTTCGAAGCGAAGATGGAGAAGGCCGCCTTCAAGGATCCGAAGAATCCAACCCGTCGCGAAAAGCTCGCCGCTTGGATGATCAGCCCGGACAACGACTACTTCGCGATGAGTTACGCCAATCGCATTTGGGGCTACATGCTCGGCACCGGAGTCATCGAGCCGCTCGATGACATTCGCGCAGGCAATCCAGCGACCAATCCTGAATTGCTCGGACATTTGACCAAACAGTTCACCGACAGCGGTTTCGACGTTCGCAAGCTGATGGCGGAGATCTGTAAATCGCGCACCTACCAACTGTCGATCGCCACCACGAAATGGAATGAGGACGATAAACAGAATTTCAGTCACGCTAAGGCGCGTCGCTTGCCCGCCGAGGTATTGTTCGATGCTGTTTACGCCGTCACTGGAGCGACGCCTAACATCCCCGGCGCCAAACCCGGCATGCGCGCCGCCGAGCTCGCTGACGCTCAGCTCGATACTGAGAGCGGCTTCCTCGCCACTCTCGGTCGACCGGCGCGCGAGAGTTCCTGCGAGTGTGAACGACAGAGCGACATGCAGCTCGGTTCCGTCATGTCACTGCTCAGTGGTCCGTCGGTCGCCGATGCGGTCGGTGCTGACAACAATGCCATCGAGAAATTGGTTCGCAGTCAGCCCGACGATCGCAAGCTGATCGATGCCGTCTACTTGCGAGTTCTCAATCGCAAAGCCAAACCTGTCGAGATCGATGCGGTCTTGGAAAACTGGTCGCAGATCGAGGGTGATCACCAGGCAATCATAGGCAAGCTGGCTCGGGCAGAAGGCGAGTGGGTGCCGAAGCGCGCCGCGGCAGAGCAGGAGCGGCTGAAGTCGATTGCTCAGGCTCAGGCTACGATCGACGCTTACACGCCCGAGTACACGGCAAACAAGGCCAAGGCCGAAGCCGAACAAAAAGTGCGTATCGCCGCTGCCGAAAAGGCGATGAACGATCACGTCTCGACGGTTTTGCCGAAGACGACGGTCGAGCAGATCGCAGCGTTGCCGATCAGTCGGATCTGGACTACCTGGCTGCCGCAAAAGCCCAGTGCCGTTGCCGCAACGGGTGGTATCAAGTTAACCGTTCAAGATGACAACTCAGTAATCGCTTCCGGAACGGTAAAAGCGGTCAGCGACTACACCGTGACGATCCCCGTCAAGTCGTCGACCGTCAGTGGTTTCATGATCGAAGCGTTGACTGACGACTCATTGACGATGTTTGGTCCCGGGTTGAATCCCGGCAACGGCAATTTCGTCGTCAGCGAAGTCGAGCTGTCTTATGCCACTGCCGCCGATCCTAAGAAAGTGACCAAAGTAAAACTCGCAGCTGCCATGGCCGACCACAATCAAACTGGCTTCGACGTTAAAAATGCCATCAATGGCAATGTCGCCAGCAGTGATAAGGCATGGGCGATTGGTGGAGGCGAACGCCGCCCACATTGGGCACGCTTCCAGCTGGAAAAGCCACTGAGCTTCGACGACAAAGGCGCTACCATGACCCTAACAGTCATGTGTCGCTATTCCGTTGGTGAATATCCGCTCGGCAAATTCCGCGTGTTCACGACAGATTCCGCCGCGCCGCTCGAACTCGGTCTGCCGACCGAAATCGCCACTGCGTTGCAAAAGCCGGAGGCGGCCCGCACCGAGCCGCAGAAAGGTGCCATCGCTACCTACTTTCGTGAGCAGGACGTCGACTATCTGACCAAACGATTTGCCTGGGTGCAAGAAACCCGTCCGCTTCCCGCTGACGACAAAATGAATCAGCTCAAGGCCGCACTCGTCGTCGCCGAACGCGAGATCAACAATCCCGCGCCGCTGTTGCAGTTGCGCAAGGACGTTCAAATGTCGATCGCTCAGGCCGCCGACCGCCGCCTGACCGGCACGCAGGACCTGACCTGGGCGCTGATCAACAACCCTGCCTTTTTGTTCAACCATTGAGATCGAGTTGTCTCGATCACGGATTTTTTTGATCTTTGATTTTTGGTTCCCTCACCTATCTTAAGCACGTCGCATCCCGCTAATCGCCAAGCACTAACCGCCAAATACCATGTTCAGACTACCCGGAGCCAAAGGAATAGATCTCTGCGATTCCCATCTCAGCAGCAGCCGTCGAGATTTCATGCGTGTCGGCGGAGCCGGCATGTTGGGACTGACGCTGAACAATGTGCTTCGCGCCCAGGCGCTTAGCGCTGAAAGTAAGCTTGTCGGCACCAACGGTTGGGGCAAAGCTAAGAGCGTGATCATGGTCTACCTGCAGGGTGGTCCAAGTCACCTCGACCTGTGGGATCCCAAGGAAAATGTGCCCGACAATGTGCGCAGCGAGTTCAAGCCGATCCCCACCAAAATTCCCGGCTGCAACTACACTGAGATTCTGCCCAAGCTCGCGCAGGTGAATGACAAGTTCACCACCATTCGGTCGATGAGCTACACGCCTAACGGCCTGTTCAATCACACTGCCGCGATCTACCAGATCATGACTGGTTACACCACCGATAAGGTGAGCCCGTCCGGTCAGCTCGAGCCGCCGACCCCGAAAGATTTCCCCAATTTCGGCTCGAACATCGTCCGGCTTCGTCCGACCGACGAGCCGATGCTACCGCTAGTTATGCTGCCGCGTCCGCTGCAGGAGTCGAATGTGGTCAACAAAGGCGGCACTGCCGGCTTCCTCGGCAAAGCTTTCGATCCCTACTACCTGTTCCCGGCCGGTGACGACATGCTTATGGACAAGCTGTCGAACATCAAAGTCGACGACTTGCAGTTGCGTCCCGATGTCTTCTCGGCCCGGCTTCGTCGCCGCGCCAGCTTGCGCCAGGCGATCAGCGATCAAATGCCGATCATCGACAAGGCCGTCGCCGAATACAACATCGACGAGTTTTACAATCAGGCGCTGAACCTCCTCGTCAGCGGCCGCGCTCGCGATGCCTTCGACCTCGAAGCTGAAGACGAAAAGTTGCGCGACGAATACGGCCGCAACACCTTCGGTCAGAGCTGTCTGCTCGCCCGTCGCCTGGTTGAGGCTGGTACTCGAGTGGTCGAAGTGGTCTGGCCGAAAGTGGCCAACTCTGACAATCACTCGTGGGATCACCACTCCGGTCTGACCAAGCGTATGAAAGACCAGAGCGGGCCGATGCTCGACGGTGGTCTGAGCACCCTGTTCCGTGATCTCGATGATCGCGGCATGCTCGACGACACGCTCGTCGTCGCCATTGGCGAATTCGGACGCAGCCCGGAGAAAGGTGTCAGCACCTCCGGCAACAACAACAGCGCCGACGGTCGCGATCACTGGCCGTACTGCTACACTTCCGTCATCGGCGGTGCCGGCATCAAGCGTGGTTACGTTCACGGCAAGTCCGACAAGACCGGTTCAGCGCCCACCGAAGATCCGGTCCATCCGACCGAAATTCTGGCGACGATCTATCACAGCATGGGCATCGATCCCGCCACCATCGTCTACAACCATCTCAACCAACCGCGCGAACTGGTGAAAGCCGAAGCGGCATCGAGCTTGTTTGTTTGATCGCTTCGATTAGGAAAATGGGAGGGGCTTCGTGCAGAGACGCAGAGACAGGAGTGGGTGAAAAGTTTCTACCCATTTTGAAGGATGATTGCCTGCCTGTTTATTCAGGGAGCCGTATGTAGCCGCGGTCCGTCAGGCCGTGGACCGTCTGTCGGTCGAGTGAGGGGGCGCCGCTCGGCCAACGCAAGGTCCACCTTCTGACGAAGGCGGCTACCGGGTAGATGACGCGCCACGCAGGGGTTGTTGGACTTTCCTCACTGCAGGCCCCGTCTGACATCCCATGAGCGATGCTTGCGCTTCGATTGTTCGACGACGTAGCCAGGGCTGGTGGCAAAGCTTTGATAAAGCGCATCACTGCGCTCGATGTTGGCGTCTCCTCCGTGGGCGTGCAACAGGTAGCGGAAAGTTAGCGTTTTTCCCGGATCGATGCCGAGGGCTGCGTGCATGCAGGGGGCGGCTCCCATCCATCCGTCGGACCGTACATGCCAATGCGCGGGCGAACCGTGGTTCGAGGGATGATCAAAATAAGTGATGCCTTCCGTCGAGGTCTTTGGCGCACCTTTTTCGTCGAGTACGGTCACGGATCCTGAGTAATCCATCCAGCGGGCAAACTGGCCAAAGATGGCAGGTTCACCGACCAATTCTTCGCTGTTGGTCAGCTCGCCGTCGCCGAAATGAACCGAAATCGATTTGGCGACACGCACCGCGAGAAAGCCAAAGTTGGTCATGCCAAACGACACGGGCTGACTGTTAACAGTACGAAACGTAATCTGCAGATCCAGCAGTTGTCCGCCACTGCCGTCCGGCGATAGCGCTGCGACCAACTCCTGTTCGACTTGTTCCTTGTCGCCGTCGGCATACCAACCCAGCAACGACGCCATGATGCATTGCTTATCTCCGTCTTCATAGGCAAGCCACTGCTTCTGTCGGATTTGGTTGCCTGTTCCGTCTGACCAGAAATCGTGCCCGTTGACGTCCTTGTGGGCGAACCAGATCGACTGATGATGATCATGATTCGGCGCACCAGGATGTCCCATCCGCGTCAGATCACCACCCGAAGGTCCCGTAAACGGAAAGAAGAACGGCCGTGGATACTCAGCACCAAAGTGCCAACGCATCCGCTCACGATGATCGAGCTGGAACGATGCCTGATGACCGGCGGTGGGAGTTACTGAATGCGCAGCCATTACCGAAATTTCAATTCAAAGAACAAAGCGATTTCTTACTCCTGCGCCTTCTGCAGCGACACGTGGATGTTGGCGCGGACGAGATCACCCATGCTGTTGCAGTGGGCGAAGGCGGTGGTTTGATGGAATTCTGCCAACTCGTCGCGCAACTGCAGCATCTTATCATCGGGCGAAATGTGGTCGTTCGACATGCAATCAAGCAGGGCGTCGAGGCGGCGCTCGGCGACACGCACGCGGCGTGCGATGAGGGTTCGTTCCTCTTCCTGATACTGCTTCATGGTCGGGTAGTTGAGCAATTGAGCACACAGGTCGACGACCGGTTTATTTTCCTTAAAAAACTGCGGCAGGTACATGTCCATGCTGCCTTCGTAGGACTGCTGATCGAAGTCGATGGCGCGCACCCGATACTGGGTTTCTTCGAAGTCGGGAGTGATGTCGACGACATAGTTATAGCTGCGCATATCGCCGAGCAGCCGCACGTAGGAGCGTTCGTTGAATTTCACGAACTCTTTGGCAATTCGCACTCGATTGAGGTCGGGTCGTTTGAACCAGGTATCGATAAATACGTCCCCAGGGACGCCGGCGATATGTTCCTCAATTAACGTATTTTCGTTAACAAGGTAATTAATGCGAACCGGTGACAGAATATGTTCTAGTTCCAGTCCATAGATTCGGGAGGCATCGGCGACCTTTACGTAGAAGTGGTCGTAGTTGTCATTGAACTTGTTAATGATGCGGATTCGGAACGGTCGGGAATTGCCGAAATCACAAAAATCGACCCTTTCCAGGCTGAGGTGATCGACCACTTTCGCCTCACCGGAACGCAGTTTGGTATAAATCGCTGTCAGCCGTCGGCTGAGCTCCTCGCGCATCTCTCGCTCGTAATGTGCGGTCTTCCAATGGGTGTCATTACCGGCCTCGTCGAACAGTGGAAACAATTCACTGAAGCCATGCAGATCCTCGTAGATCGCGGGCATATTGACGGCCCGCTCGAAGGCGACCAGGTAGTCGTTGAGCTCCTTTTTGACAGGATAGAATTCCTTCTTCTTAAGCTTAAAGGTCGGCGGAAGATCGGCTGGAGATGGGGAGGACAAGGTACGCGAGTTTGAGAAGTTTTGTGATGGTCGGCGATGAAAGCGTGAAGCAAAATCACCTCCATGTCAGGTATTCCTTTGGGTTCGGTTTGGTGGATGGTGATCTCTCTTGTGATTTGCCCGTTTTCGGTCTACGCCGATGGACCGGCGGATAACATTCCCGATTCGGTGCGCCGCGTTCCTCCGGCGGGCGTCGAGGTACCTACCGACATTCGAGATCATCTCAAGGCGGGTATTGCCCAAATCGATACCTGGCTGGCAGCGGCGCCGCTTACTTTCGAAAAGCAGCCTGAGCGACTGGCGCTGATACCCGACGTCGAAGTTTATCGGAAAGCGGTCCATGACGCGCTGACGCATGGTGAATTTCAGCACGACCGCGAGTTTGCCTGGGCGACGGCACTTTTGACCGAAGCCAGCAAGCGGGCGGCTGCATTGCAAAAAGGCGATGCTTACTGGTTGAAGCAGCACGGCGCTGTGGTGCGCGGTTTTCGATCCAAGCTCGACGGTTCGGTTCAGCCCTATGGTTTGGATATACCCGGTTCGTATGATTTCGATCATCCGCAGCCAATCCGGCTCGATTTCTGGTTTCACGGGCGGGGTGAAAAAACCAACGAGGTGGCCTTCATCCAGCAGCGAGCCAAGGGTGGCAGTGCGATCAAGCCGGAGCATACGATCGTGCTGTACCCCTACGCGCGCTTCTCGAATGCGAACAAGTTTGCCGGCGAGATCGATTGCCTGGAGGCGCTCGAGCATGTGCAGCGCGACTATCGCATCGACGAGGACCGTATTTTGGTGCGCGGCTTCTCGATGGGTGGGGCTGCTTGCTGGCAGTTCGCCGTCCACTACGCCGATCGTTGGGCGGCGGCTCAGCCGGGGGCCGGATTCTCCGAAACGCCGGACTTCCTGAAAACCTTCCAAGGCGAAACGCTGAACCCGAAGCCATGGGAGCAAACGCTGTGGCATTGGTACGACTGCACTGATTGGGCGATCAATCTGAGCAACGTGCCGACCATCGCCTACAGCGGCGAGATCGATTCGCAGAAACAGGCCGCCGACATGATGGAAAAAGCGATGGCCGAGGAGGGTATGAACCTCGTTCATTTGATCGGGCCAGGAATGGGCCACAAATTCCATCCTGACACCTTGGCGGAGATCGAGCAGCGACTGGAAAACATCGTCGATAGCGGTCGCGATCGCGTGCCGCAATCAGTGCGCTTCACGACATGGACGCTGCGCTATAACACGATGTTCTGGTTGCGGGTCGATGCGCTGAGCAAGCATTGGCAGCGGGCGCGGGTCGATGCGGAATGGAAATTGCCGAACGGCGTTTTTATCGATGCGGAAGGGGTCGATGAATTTTCGTTGGTGTTCGCGCCAGGCGAGTGTCCGTTGGATGCGACGCTGACTCCGGTGATCGAGATCAATGGTCACGGGATCGAAGCGCCGAAGCCGATGTCGGATAGGTCGTGGGAGGTGAGGCTGCGCAAGCAGGGTAACGAGTGGTTGATCGCCGAGTCTGCGGCGGAAGGCTTGCGCAAACGTCACGGTCTGCAGGGGCCGATCGACGATGCGTTCATGGATTCTTTTCTGATGGTGCGGCCGAGCGGCAAGCCGCAAAAAGACGCGGTTGGTGAGTGGGTGGTGAACGAGATGGATCACGCCATCACTCATTGGCGGCAGCAGTTCCGCGGTGATGCTCGGGTCAAGGATGATCGGGATATCAGTGACGAGGATATCGCCAATCATAACTTGGTGCTATGGGGTGACCCGGCGAGCAATTCGTTGCTGGCGAAGATTGTCGAAGAATTGCCGATTAAGTGGAATGCGGATTCGATTCAGGTCGGCGAGCAGAACTATTCGACCGCGGATCACGCGCTGGCGATGATTTTTCCGAACCCGTTGAATCCCGAGCGCTATGTAGTAATCAACAGCGGATTCACCTATCGCGAATACGACTACCTGAACAACGCGAGGCAGACGCCGAAATTGCCGGACTGGGCGATCATCGATGTGCGTCAGCCGGCGACGACTCAGTACCCGGGTGGACTGCCTGCGGCCGGGTTCTTCGACGAGGAGTGGAAGTTGGGCGACTAGAAGCGATGACTGGCGATGAGGTGCTGACGCTCGCTACCTATCCTGGAGGCCAGGCGAGGGGGCGTCCGGCGAGCAGGTGCACGTGCATGTGGGGGACTGATTCGCCGCCGTTTTTGCCGTGATTAATGACCAGGCGAAAGCCTTCGTCGTCCGTGTCATCGAGGCCGAGGTCGCGGGCGATTTTGCCGGCGGTGAGCAATAGATGGCCGAGCAGAGCCTGGTCTTCGCTGGAAGCCTCGCCGATGCGGGGGATGACTTTTTTGGGGATGACCAGAATGTGGGTCGGTGCCTGAGGCTGGATGTCGCGAAAGGCGAGGCATTCATCGTCTTCGTGAACGATGTCCGCAGGGATTTCGCGGGCGATGATTTTTTCGAACAAGGTCACCGGTCGGACTGAGGCTGAAGGCGGAAGGATTACGGAGGAAGGCTGAATATCAAAAATCAGCCAATGGCCAGGGCCATATTCGAGTCGGGCCTGACGGCTTTGCTGCGGAGGTGCTGGTCATTGAGGAAATCCTGGATCTCGCGGCTCAGTTTTTCGCAGCGTGGGCACCAGTTTTTTGCACCCATCATATTTTTGACGCACTTGCGCAGGCCGTAGCAGTAGAGGTGCTCAATGCCGCGTTCAGCGGCTCGGTGAAATCGTTCGGCGAGGATCTGATAGAATATCAGTTCGTAGCCGCTGCCCGCGCGGCGCGCGATGTCGGTCAGTGAAATACTGATCGGTGGGGGCGTCGTCGCCAGCTTTTCGGACATCTCCTTGAGTCCGACGTCGTTGAGCGAGGAACGGATCTTGTCGAACAGGGTTTCGATGGCGATGACGGTACCGCGGTAGCTGTTGCGCAGGAAATAGACGACGCCGCGGACGATATCATCGGCGAAGAAATCCGGAACGTTGGCGCTGCGTGCGGTGCCGCGAAGGGTGCTTTGTAACCAGTCTGGATCGCAGGCAGCGACTTGGCCGGGGCCAATCTGGATCATCGGCAGTTGTTGGGGCAGGGAGATCATTTTGTTAGGAGCAAGGAGCAAGGAGCTAGGAGCTAGGAGCTGGCGCGGGTGACGTTTCTTTGAAAAAATCAGGCTGTTGTTTTTCGTCGATCGGCTTTTGGGACAGGGAGCGGATTTCGTCGAGGAATTCGCCGACGTCTTGAAATTGGCGGTAGACGGAGGCGTAGCGGACGAACGCGACGGGATCGATCGTCTCCAACTCGGCCATGACTTTGGGGCCTATCCGTTGCGAGGGGATTTCGCGGAGATTTTCCTCGGCGAGTTGGGAGGCTATTCGATCGACAGCGGCTTCGAGGACGTCGATCGGTACGGGGCGCTTTTCGCAGGCTTTGAGGAAGCCACTGAGCAATTTATCGCGTCGAAATGGCTCGCGGCCACCATCACGCTTGATGACGTGCAGGTCGTTGCGCTCGACGTGCTCGTAGGTGGTAAAGCGGTGCGCGCATTCCAGGCATTCGCGACGACGCCGGATCGACAGCCCGTCTTTACTCATCCGGGAGTCGATGACTTTATCATCGTGGCTATTGCATTTCAGGCAGTGCATGGTTGCGACTCGATTATGAGACTCGCAACAATATGTAGGGGTGTCAACGGGTAAAATGGCACAATATGTGGGCCAAGTGCAGAAAAATGGCAGAAAAGCAGCAAGGCAGGTTCACTCGGTGAACGGCACGCCAAAAATCTGCGAGCGCAACCACAGGGCCACTGGCATGAGGAGCAAGGAAATGGCGGGAACTACCGTTGTCAGGATGATCCGCTGGCGAGTTTCCGGTTCGTAGAGCAGGCCGCTGACAATCCAGACGGGTAGAGCGAGAAGAATGGCGGCGGCGAGCATGCCTTTCAAGCCGTCTGCGCTACCCATGGCGAAAACCAGAGCCGGTACGATGGTGCACATCGCTGCCAGAGCGAAGCTTCGCCAAAAGTCATTTTCGAGAGAATCGCGTCCCACCAACCAGACGAGCAGCTGAATCGCCATCCACAGCATAAGCAGGTGGATATAGGCCGTCGGATCGCGCCGGTTAAGTATAAAGGCGAGAATGTCTGGCGATGCGAGGTCGGCGATCATGGCAAGGTATCAGACGAGTTGATTGGGTATGGCTCCTCCGTCGGCTAGGAAGGCCCGAATGTTCGTAGCGACGCCATCCATCAGTCGGCGGCGGGCTTCGATTGAACTCCAGGCGGTGTGTGGGGTGATGAGCAGATTGGGCAGGTCGACGGCGGCTTTGATCAGGGGGTGATCAGCGGCGGGGGGTTCGGTAGAAAGTACATCGAGGCCTGCGCCGCCGATGACGCCCTTCTGAAGGGCATCGAGCAAGGCGGTTTCGTCGACCAAAGGACCGCGACCGGTATTGATGAGTAAGCTGTCGTCTTTCATTTTTATCAAGCTGTCGGCATTGATCATGTTTTCGGTCTGTGGTGTCAGCGGGCAGTGCAGGGACACGATATCGGCGCTCGCGAAGAAATCGTCGGCGGCCAGGCGCGGGCGGTTGCCGCTGGTCTCGGAACCTCCTTCGCGGGCCAGTCCAATGACCTTCATGCCGAATGCTTCACCGACTCCGGCGACGGCGCTGCCGATGGTGCCAAGCCCGGCGATGCCTAGAGTTTTGTCGGCGAGTTCACTGATCGGATAGTCGAGACGGGTGAAAAATGGCGACTCAGGCCATTTGTCGGCCTCTGCTGCGAAGCGGTGTACCTGGGTGCAGAGATTGAGGATGAGCGCGAAGGTGTGTTGAACAACGGCGGGCGTGGAGTAGCCGGACACGTTGCAGACGATGATGTTGCGCGCTTTGGCGGCGTCGAGGTCGACGTTGTTAGTGCCGGTCGCGCAGACTTGGATCATTTTGAGGTTCGGGCAGGCATCCATGGTGGCGGCGTCGATGACGACCTTGTTGCTGAGCAGGATATCGGCATCGGCCGATCGCTCGACGATGTTCGTCGGCGTAGTGTGTTCGTGCAGAACGAGATCACCGATGACTTCGAGTGGGCCGAAGTCGATGTCGTCGCGGGTCGTGGTGGCACTGTCGAGAAAGACGATTTTCATAGTTGGGCTGGAGAAAGTGGACTGGCTCTTCGTAGCACGCTATCGCCGGGACGAAAAGCGTAAGCGCTGCCTTGACCGCGCGGTAATCTCCGGTACTGATCGAGGAGTTCGCTTTTGGTCGCGGTCACTTCTCCCTATGTCACGCATTATCGAATCCTGGCGCCGATCGCTGTCAGCTCATCGTGTTGCCTACTCGGTGCTCGGGGTGCTTGCGCTGCTGCTGGTCAGTTACTTGATATTCGGACCAAAGCCGTGGCTGTCCGGCGTGGAGGTGCAGGAAGCTGCCGGCGAAAAGCTGCGACCGATACACTATGCCGTGACGAGTGTGTGGTGGGCGGCAGTGGTCGACCTGGGAATCGTTATCGGTGTTCTTTTGGCGGCGCCGCTGTTGTTTCGCAATCTGCCGGTTGGCATGCCTCGGCCGTTGTCGACCGGCTTGGATCGTCGGCAGAAGGGCTGGTTGATATTAGGGCTGGCTCTGGCGGCGACGCTGAGCGGAGTTCTTCAGGCCCCGCGGTTGTCGACCAGTCTCTGGGGCGACGAGGAATACACGGCCAAGCGTTTCGTCGCGGGTTACTATCGACGTGACGACGACGGCGCGATGGAACTGAAGCGACCGGAGTGGGCAAATACTGTGTGGGATTACCGCAGTGGCGCGAACAATCATCAGTTGTTCAGTGTTTTGAGTCGGATATCGCATTCGTTTCACGTCGCTTCCGTTGAGCCTGACGATGTTTATTTCAGCGAACCGCTGATCCGCCTGCCATCGTATCTTGCCAGTTTGGGGACGATTTTTGCGGTCGGCTGGCTGGTGGCATTGTTGGGGGCCCCGCGCGGTGCCGTGGTGGCCGCATTTTTTCTGGCGCTGCACCCTTGGTTTCTTCGCTACGCGCCCGAGGCGCGCGGTTATGCGCTGATGATGCTTTTGCTGACGCTGGCGCTGATTTTTTTGCAAAAGGCAACGAGCGGTGGCAGATGGCGCCACTGGCTGGCGTTCGGCTTGGCGGAGTATCTGTGTTTCGTCAGCTACATGGGCTCGCTGAATTTTATCCTGATGCTGAATCTGTCAGGTCTGTTGCTGGTTTGGTTCGGTCAGCGGGAAAAGGTAGCTCGTCCGGCGCAGCTTGGACGCTTCGTGGTGGCTAACGCTCTGGCGGCCGGCTTGGTAATCATCACTGTGGCGCCGATCATCGCGCCTCTGCGGGCGTGGTATGAGGGAAAGGTAATGGCGGGCGCTTGGGGCGATCCGCCGGATGCGGCGTGGATCGTGGATGCCCTCTGCTACTTGGCGAGCGGTTTGCCGTGGCATACGTGGGATGCAGCCAATCCGTTCAGTCTGCACCTCAGTTCGATGCCCCGACTGTTGGTTCTGACTTTACTAATTGTCGTGGCTGGACTGTTCGTCTTGGGGATATTGCGTCTCATTGCGGGCGAACGTAGTAGTCGGCTTCTGCTGCCGGCACTGCTGCTTCCGGGGCCGCTGATGGTGGCGCAAGCGCTGGTGATGGAGAATTTTTTGTTTCCCTGGTACCTGTTGATTTCGTTACCGATGGTCGTGGTGTTCGCTGGGTTGGGAATAGATTCGCTGGGAAATTTGGCCAATAGCTCAGCGCAGCGCAGTGCTCTGGTGGGTGGGCTCGCCTTGGGATGTTTCGCATTGCTACTGGGGACAGCGCATGAGCGGATTCACTTGCTCAGAACTCAATCGGTCGAACCGCTCTACGAGTCGGTGGCGCTGACACGAAAGGTCATGAACCCGGCCTTACCGGAGATCGATGATGGGGTAATCACCGTGGGATTTTTGATGTGGACCGAGGGCTACGATCCGGCGGCACATCGCGTAGACTCGGCGGATGAGTTGCGAGCCGAACTCGAATTGGCACGCGAGCAAGGCAAGGAGTTGTATATTCACTTCGCCCAGTTCCTGCTCGCCCGGCAGAGTGCGCCTGAGATTATGGCGCTGATCGAGGATGAAGATTTGTTCGAACGGGTCGCGGTTTTGCACGGTCTGTGGCAACCCTGCACGCGCTGGGTGTACCGGGCGAAGTTGACGGATTGAGTGGCGGAGGACGTTCGCGAGAGCCTCGTCCGGACAGACGCATCGAATGGCTGAAATACCCGTGAGGGTCTGGAGCGGCACGCTCCTGCGTGACCGAGCCGGAAGATGAAGGTTGCGATCAACCGTGAAAGGATGCGGGGGAAGTCACACGGCGCTCGCTGGCAAGGTGGAGCTTGCCCCTCCAGACGGATGCCCCGAATTTAGCCGCGCTCGACCTCGCCGTCACCATCCAGGTAGTGTTGCAGATTTTCTTTCAGCTGAGCGCGGGCACGGAACAGCAGGCTTTTCACGGCCGGCAGTGACAGATCGAGAATGCCGGCTATTTCCTCGTAGGGAAGTTCTTCGTAGCGACGTAGAACGACGGCCATGCGCTGCTTCTCCGGCAGTGCTTGAATAGCGGCGTCGACGGCATCCTCGAGTTCCCTCTGCAAGGCGGCGTCATCGGGGGCAATGGCTTTGTCGTCGGGTGTGGCGAGGTGATATTCTTCCTCGCGTTCATTCATCGAAACGGCTGGCTTGCGCTGGCGGCGGCGCATTTCATTGAACACCAAGTTGCGGGTGATGGTGAACATCCAAGTCGTGAACTTGGCCTGCGGCTTATAACGCTTGGCGGATTTCCAGATGCGAATGAACACCTGCTGGCCGATATCCTCGGCGTCATTGGGGCTGCCGAGCATCTTGGCAACGGTGCCGATGACGGCATGCTGATGGATCACGACGAGTTCCTCGAACGCTGCAATGTCTCCCACCTTGACGCGCTGCATGAGCGCGACGTGGTGAGCGTTGGAAGCTTCGGCGTCTTCCTCTTGTGTTGTGGCCGCGTCCTTCAGTGGGCTGGTTGACAATTCTTCGGACGCATCCATTTTGGGCGGCTTCCTAGTGGAATCTATCAAGCCCCACAGGAAAGTAAACCAGCGGCAGACGGTTTGGTTGCATAAACCCCTTAGAAGAAGTTCTCGCGGCAATCGCCGCTTTCCTGCTGAGAGTCGTAATATCCCGTGTAAACTTGGCTGCGAATGACGGACTTCGCCTTTCTGAAAATCGATCACGACCGCTTCCTCTGTGGAGTCGGCCCGTTTGAGTCGCAGTCTCATCCGCCGATCGCAGATGAGGAGAACGTCGCGTTCTACCGCAATGATTTCGGGCTGTCGGATCGCAAACCGTGGAAAGTGCCGAGTCGGTGGTTTTTCAGTGAGGATCCGACCGATTTGCTGCCTGACAACGGGGCGACGCCATTTCCATCGATCGAGTGGAAGGGGCTGCGCGATGAGGATTTCCGCCGGGTGTTCGATGACATTCAGCTATCGATCGCTGGAGGTGAACTGGAAAAGTCGGTCCCGGTGATCACAGAATGCGGGCGTCTGCGAGCGGGACGGCCGGAAGGTTTGATTCGGGCGGTGAGGCGTTTGCCGGACAGTCTGTGGAGCTATGGCTACCGTGAAGGCGGTGTCGGCACGATCGGCGCGACGCCGGAGAAATTATTTTCGCTGCGCGGCGACTGTCTGGAGACGATGGCACTGGCCGGAACCGCTCCAAAGCACGAAGCGGGAGATTTTCTCGAGGATGCCAAAGAGATTCGTGAACACGAGTTCGTTGCCGACTACCTGATTGGACGGCTCGCTGAGCTGGGCGATGTCGATAGGCAGGCGCGCGAGGTACTCGATCTGGGTTCGATCGTGCATTTTCTGTCGCGGATTAAAGTGCGGCTCAATGAGTCGTCGCTACCGCCGGATCTCGACGCGTTGATCGCCCGGCTGCATCCGACACCGGCGTTGGGAGCGTATCCGCGCGGTGATGGCGCGTTGCGACAATTGCATCGCTACCGCACTGAGTTGGGGACGCCGGGGGGCTTTGGTGCGCCATTTGGTGCCTGCTGGGACGGAGGCTTTACCGGCGTGGTCTCGATTCGCAGTCTCTGCTGGACGGATAACGAGGTGTTTTTGCCGTCTGGGGTTGGGCTGATCGAGGAAAGCCGCTTCGAGCACGAATGGCGGGAACTGTCGCTGAAACGTAACGCGGTGAAGTCCTTGCTCGGAGTTTAGTCATGAGAAGTGATTCGGCTTCACCGTCTGCCAACGCCGAAATGGCGGCAGCGGTGATTTCTGCGGCAATCGAAAGCGGTGTCGGCGAGTGGGTGATCGGTGCCGGTGCTCGAAATTTGCCTCTGATCGAATCTTTGATGGCCATGCCCGAGTGGCAGCGTGGCCGAGTGTGGAATTTTTTCGAAGAGCGCTCGGCGGCATTTTTTGCACTCGGTCGGATGAAGGCCGGCAATCGTCGGGTGGCGGTTGTTACGACTTCCGGCACGGCGGCGGCGGAATTGTTGCCGGCGACGATCGAAGCGCACTATTCCGGACACGACTTGCTTCTGATCACGGCAGATCGTCCGGCGGAGTTTCGTGGAACGGGCGCGCCGCAAGCGATAGAGCAGACGCAATTGCTGTCGCCTTACGTCTCGCGAACGGTCGATTGGGCGACGCCTGAAGATCGGGCTACTGTCGCGGACAGCGTCCCGCGTTCGGCACCGGAGCACTGGAATGTGTGCTTTGCGGAACCCCGTTCGGATGACGGGGTGGTTGAGGTTGCAGTTGGTGTTTCTGACTTTGCCATCGGCAAGCGGTCGACTGATGCGCGGCCGGGAGAGATCGCGCACGTCGAGGCTTTCTGCTCGAGTCGGCACGATGGCAACCTGGTCGTCCTGTTAGGCGAATTGTCGGAGGCCGAGAGTCAAGCGATCGAGGCGGGCTTGGCAGACCTTGGCGCGCCGATCTGGGCGGAGGCGATCAGTGGGCTGCGCGAATCGCAAAAGCTTCGCCAGTTGATGATCACCAATGGTGAAATCCAAATCGCCGCGTTGAATCCGACCCGCGTGCTGCACATCGGCGGCGTTCCGAGTTGTCGCTTTTGGCGCGATCTGGAAACCCAGCCCGAGATCGAAGTCATGTCCCTGACGCGCACCGGCTTTTCGGGGCTTGCGCGAAACTCTGAAGTGGTGCGCTCGGTCAAACTCTCGTGTGAGCAGCGCGAGCCGGGCGCGTACGCTAATCGCGGCGTGCCACTCGATGAAATGCTCGAGCGTTTCCCTACCAGTGAGCCGGCGCTGTTCCGCCGACTTTCGGAGCGGATCGCGTCCGACGCGCTGATCTTTCTCGGTAACAGCCTTCCGATAAGGGAGTGGAACCTCGCCGCCAGTTTGGCGACGCCGCATCCGCATTGTTTTGCCAGCCGCGGAGCGAATGGTATCGATGGCCAGATATCTACGTTCCTCGGGCTGAGCGCCGATGCCGAAGATCCTCGCGCTGACGCCTGGGGAATCTTCGGAGATCTGACGACACTCTACGACCTGAGCGGTCCCTTTGTACTGGCGCAGTTGCCGTCGGCAACGAAGCGCCGAATCGTGGTGATAAACAACGGCGGCGGTCGCATTTTCGATCGCCTGCCGGCGGTTCAGGCGGGCAGCGTCGAGCAACAGGAAGTCATCCGTAATTCGAACTCGCACGATTTTCAGCACTGGGCCGCGATGTGGGGCATGGGGTATGCGTGTTGGTCGGCAGATGGAGATTGGGTCGAACCGGCGGGCGTTGCGATCGTGATCGAGATCCGACCGGACGAAACGCAGACGGCAGAATTTTGGAATGCCTGGGAGAAGGAGTCCCGATGACCACTTTTGCGCTGCACGGCAATCTCGGAACGACTGTCGACTGGCAGCGATACGATTTTTTCCACGGCAAATCCGAGGCGTTGGATCTGTGGGCCGAGGCCGACCGGGGACTGGGACTCGAAGCCTGGGCGCAAAATTTCTGTACGCGAGTTCGCGACGAACAAGTGGGTGATGCAAAGCCCTGGCTGGCCGGCTACTCGCTCGGCGGTCGTCTCGCCATGCACGCGATAGTCGAGGCGCCGGAAATGTGGAGTGGAGCGGTGATCATTTCAGCGCACCCCGGGCTGGCGGATGAAGCAGAGCGTGAGCTGCGTCGACAACGCGACGTCGAGTGGGCGGAGAAGGCGCGCGGTGAATCTTGGCTGGACTTCCTTGACGAGTGGAATGCGCAGCCGGTGCTCGATGGCGAGCCCGAAGCGGACTTCCTCGAACAGCAACGCCACCTGGCTGGCCGGAGCGAGTGCGTGGCGCGTGGCTTCGAACTGTGGTCGCTCGGCAGTCAGCGTGATCTTAGCGATCGCCTGGCCGCGTGCCTTTTCCCTGTGCTTTGGCTAACCGGTAGCAGGGATACCACGTTCACCGACCTCGGTGCTGAGATGTCCGACCTGCTTCCGAATAGCGAGCATCGCGTCCTCGACGGCTGCGGGCATCGTATTCTCCAAGAGGCTCCTCAGTTGGCCGCCGACGCGATTCGGGATTTTCAAACGCGAAACTTGTGACAAGCTTGGGCGACATGTGGACCTCAATTCAAGAATTCGAAGACATCCGCTACGAGACCACCGAAGACGGTGTCGCGCGGATCACCATCAATCGCCCGGAAGTGCGCAACGCCTTCCGTCCGCAGACCGTGAATGAAATGCTGCGCGCCTTCGATCTCGCGCATGAGGATGGTAAGGTGGGCGTGGTCGTCCTGCGCGGCGAAGGTGATCTGGCGTTCTGTTCCGGTGGCGATCAAAAAGTGCGCGACCACGCCGGTTATGTCGGTGGTGACGGCGTGCCGCGTCTGAATATTCTCGAGGTGCAGCGAAAAATTCGCACGATTCCCAAACCGGTCATCGCCAGTATCGCCGGCTACGCCATCGGTGGCGGCCACGTTTTACATGTGGTTTGCGACTTGAGTATCGCGGCGGACAACGCCCGCTTCGGACAGACCGGTCCGAAGGTCGGTTCTTTCGACGGCGGACTCGGTGCGAGTTATTTGTCGCGTATCGTCGGCCAGAAGAAAGCCCGCGAAATCTGGTATCTGTGTCGTCAGTACGATGCCCAGCAGGCACTCGACATGGGTTTGGTGAATACTGTTGTGCCACTCGCTGAGCTCGAGGCTGAAACTTTGAAATGGGCGCGCGAGATTCTGCAACACTCGCCGATGGCGTTGCGTTGTTTGAAGTCAGCGCTCAACGCTGATTGCGATGGCCAACAGGGACTGCTCGATATGGCGGGCAACGCCACGCTGCTCTACTACATGACCGAAGAAGCTAAGGAAGGGAAAAACGCCTTCATCGAAAAACGCGAGCCAGATTTTTCCAAGTTCCCGCGCTATCCGTAGGTTGGCGTTGCTCTGAAGATATCGTGAAACCTTGGATACTCGCTGCCCGCCCGAAGACGCTTCCTGCGGCGGTGGTGCCGGTTTGGGTGGGCAGCTACGCGCTGCTGCCGCTGGATCCGGATACGGAATTTTCAACGCTGCTTTTTTTCAGCACGCTTCTTTCCTGCCTGTGTATCCAAGTGGCGACCAACCTGTTCAACGACGCCATCGATTTTGACAAAGGCGCCGACACTGAGAAGCGGCTCGGTCCGCGCCGGGCGACGGCGACGGGTATGCTGTCGAGAAAGGCGGTGTTCGGCGGAGCGCTGGTATTCTGTTTGGCAGCAAGCTTGTTCGCGCTGCCGATGATACTTGAACGCGGTTGGCCGATTGTTGCGATCGGTGCGGTTTCGCTGCTGCTGGCGTATGGCTACACGGGAGGTCCAGTGCCATTGGCGTATCGCGGGCTAGGTGAGTTATTTGTGATTTTGTTTTTCGGATTCATCGCGGTGGGCGGATCGTGGTTTGTGCAAACCGGAAAGATGCCAACCGGATTGGTGTATCTGTCAGGATTGCAAATAGGGCTGCTTTCATCGGTGCTGATCGCGATCAATAATTTACGCGACATCGAAGAAGACCGCAGCACCAATAAACGGACCTTGGCGGTGCGGTTTGGAATGACTTTCGCGCGCGTCGAAATTATTATTTTTGCCATCGCTCCGCTGCTTGTCGGGGCGATCTGGCGAATCTCTGGATTTGCCCATGGATTTCTGTTGCCGATGCTGCTCTTGCCGTTGGCTGCATTTATCGCGTGGCGGGTTTTTCGCACCCAACCGGGCGTAGATTTCAATCGCTACCTTGCTCTGGGTGCGGTGCTGTTGCTCGCGTTTTCGATACTCTTTACACTGGGAATGCGATCTGCTGTCTGATGAAGCTCGAGTATCATCGCTACACGCTACGCGGCCGCAGTGAAGATCGTCTGAACTCTCGTTCGACGCGTAGCAAATTTCCGGGGGCTCTGATACGGGTTGATGGCGTAGGCGTAGGCTGTATTCATCCGTGGACGGAGTTGGGCGATTCGAGTCTTAGTGACGAGCTGATGGCACTGGAGGCCGGCTCGCCGTTGACACTCGGATCGGTGGCCTTGGAATGCGCATCCGTCGATGGCCAGGCGAGGAGAGAAGGTAAATCAATTTTCGAAAATTCGAGCAGTGGCGACCTGCCGGTATCGCACTGGTCCGCTGGGCCGACCGACAATCCCAACGCGGTCGCAGCGGATGGCTTCGCTGTCGCAAAACTCAAACTCGGCGCCGACATCACGGCGGCAGTCGAGCGAACAGAACGATGGGTAGCATGCGCCGGGATGAATTTCCTGCGCTTGGATTTCAACACGGCGTTGACTCCTGAGCAGTTTGTTGAATTCTGGAATTCATTGTCTGGGCTTGCGCGGCAAAAAATTCAGTTCGTCGAGGACCCAACACCGTTTGATCTCGATCAGTGGCTGAAGTTGCAGGCTGCCACCGGCGCAAAGTTGGCGGTCGATCTGCGGCCCGCGCAAGACATCGAAAACTGGGACGGCTGGCTGATTCTCAAACCCGCTGTTCTGACGATGGTTCAGCAACGCCGTTTGATCGAAGCATTCGATTCAGAAAAAATCGTGTTCACCTCCTACATGGATCACGCGATCGGACAGACCTGGGCGATGTATTGCGCCAGTCAGTTTCCAGAAGTTCGCAACGTTGCCGGGTTGCTCTCGCACGAACGCTTCGCGTCGGGGGACGAATTCTTCAGTCAGATTCGCCGTCGTGGACCGCGCTTCGAGTCCCCGACAGGTAGCGGTCTGGGCTTCGACGATCTGCTGGAGGGCCTGCCATGGAAACCGCTGAACTGAGCCAGCCTTCGTTCTGGAGCGAAGCTGATGCCGAACTTGTCGTGCTGGCCAATCCGCGTCGGCAAAACGATCTTGCTTCAGTTAGAGGAGCCGCCGAATCAATCCCGGAAATCGCCGCTCACATCATCGTTGAGACATCGGGCTCTAGCGGCAACGCAAAATTTGTCTGTCTCTCACGGTCAGCCCTGCTCAGTTCGGCTCGGGCAGTGAATGATCATTTGCGGGTGACCAAGCACGACCGTTGGTTGTGCGCTCTGCCAACATTTCACGTCGGCGGACTGGGGATCTACGCGCGTGGCTTTTGCGCATCGATCGAAGTGATCGACTACACGGACGAGTGGCAGCCGATCGCGTTTACCAATGCCCTGAAGTTATCTGCAGCGACGCTAACCTCAATGGTGCCCACCCAAATCACCGACCTGGTCGCTGCTGAGGTGAAATCACCGCAGCATCTCCGAGCGGTGATCGTGGGTGGCGGGCATCTCGATATGGCGGTTGAGGATCGCGCTCGGCAACTCGGTTGGCCTTTGCTGCTCAGCTATGGCATGACCGAGACTTGCTCCCAGATCGCTACGCAGACGTTGGAACGAATAGCACGAACTGAGTCGACGCCTGGACTGCAGCTACTTCCGCATTGCCGGGTGCGGAGCGACGCTGACAGTCGGCTGTCAGTTTGTGGCGACAGCTTGTTCACCGCCTACCTGCTCATTGCCGACGATGGCACGGCGACGCTCGAACAGCCGTTCGATGAACACAAGTGGTTCGTTACCCAGGACCGGGTGACGATCGATGGTGATCAGTTGATCTACCGGGGCCGTGTTGATCGGCAGGTGAAGATTCTCGGTGAACTGGTCGATCTCGATCGTGTCGAGAATACGTTTCGGCAGCGTTTAGACCCCGCCGATCGCGAGTCGGTAGCGGTCGAAGCGGTCGCAGATGGACGGCGAGGTTTCCGACTGGTCCCTATTGTCGAAGAGCGAGTGGCTCGCGCGCAAATCGACGCTGCGATCCAGGTATTCAATCAACACGCTGTGCCGTTCGAACGACTCGACGCTGCGATCCGTGTCGACTATCTTCCGCGCTCGTCTTTGGGCAAAATGCGACGGTCGGCCCTGCGTGCCTTGGCGCGATTACGTTGAGTCTAGCGATGCGATTCGGCTAGCGAAGCGTTGGCATCGTAACTACTTTGATGCCGCTATGAAAATTCTCTCAACCCTCGCTGTCGGCATCTTGGCTCTGTTCCTTGGCGTTCTTACTCTTCGACCGGTTCAGGGTGAGGACAGAATTTGGACTCAGGCGTCATCGGGCCGGAGCATCGAAGGCGCGTTTGTGAAAGTGGAAGGGGAAAACGTGCATATCCTCAAAACCGGAGGTGGCGTCATACCGGTGCCGGTGAAAATGCTCTCGAAGGAAGATCAAGATTTTATTGCGACTCAGACTAAACCTGTCGCCGCCGCGACGGGCGAGCCTGTAAGTTTGACACTGAGTGGCATGCATCTGTGCTGTGGGGCCTGTGAAAAGCGGGTTGTGTCCACTGTGGGAGGAATCGAAGGCGCAACGGTTGCCGTCGATCGCGACGCCGGAACGGCCAAGCTCGATGCGCCTGATGGCAAGACCGCACAGGCCGCCGTCGACGCGCTCGCTGATGCAGGCTTCTATGGCAAGTCAGACTCGAATGATGTCGAGTTCAAAGCTGGCGAGCTCAGCGACAAGAAAGTCAAAACGATCACCATCAACAACGTTCACCTGTGCTGCGGTGGCTGCGTCAAAGCTGCCGACAAAGCAATCACCGCTGTTGACGGCGTCGAAGCGCACACCGCCGAAAACAAGGCTGAGTCATTCGAGGTCACCGGCCGCTTCTCACCGGCTGAAGTTATCGAGGCTCTTCGTGAAGCCGGCATGAACGGTGTCATCGCGACGCCGGCCGAGTAAGCTTTTCTGTTGAGCTTTTTGTCTGCTCAACTCAGCGGGCAAGAAACTTTACGCACACTGGAGCGCCGACTTCGAGGATTTGGCCGGTAGCGTCGAGTTCGCCGGTCTGCTGGTCGATCTTGAATGCCGTCACCGTGCCGGACTTCTGGCCTGCAGCGAGCAGGAACTTGCCGCTCGGATCAATGCCGAAATTGCGTGGCGTCTCGCCTTGTATTGGTTCGATCTCGATCAGGCTGAGCTTGC